>NZ_CP117435.1:5712500-6012500 GCF_030687495.1 Pseudomonas sp. FP453
AGACTCACCTTGCTTATCATGGCCCGCCCACAAGAATCCAAGAGTTGCTTATGCGCCGCCTGCTCACCGGCTGTTTGGTCACCCTGCTGCTGTTGCTCAACACCCTGGTCCTGATCGGTCCGTTGATGGTGTTTGCCCTGCTCAAACTGGTCGCCCCCGGCCGCTCGCGCGACGCCATGTCGTGGGCGGTGATGTGGATCGCCGAGACCTGGGCCGAGATCGACAAGCTGATCTTCGCCCGCTGCATCCCCACCCAATGGGACATTCGCGGCGGCGGCGACTTGCGCACCGACACGTCCTACCTGGTCATCAGCAATCACCAATCCTGGGTGGATATCCCGGCGCTGATCCAGGCCCTGAACCGGCGCACGCCGTTCTTCAAATTCTTCCTGAAAAAAGAACTGATCTGGGTGCCCTTCCTCGGCCTGGCGTGGTGGGCGCTGGATTACCCGTTCATGAAGCGCTACAGCAAGGCATTCCTGGCCAAGCACCCGGAGCTGGCGGGGCAGGATTTGCAGATCACCAAGCAGGCGTGCGAGCTGTTCAAGCGCCAGCCGGTGACGGTGGTCAATTATCTGGAGGGGACGCGATTCACAGATGCCAAGCGGGCGCAGCAGAACTCGCCGTTCACGCGTTTGCTCAAGCCCAAGGCGGGCGGCGTGGCGTTTGTCCTGGCGGCGATGGGTGAACAGCTGGATGCGATCCTTGACGTCACCGTGGTTTATCCAGAGGCGAAGATTCCGGGGTTCTGGGACTTGATCAGCGGCGCGGTGCCGAAAGTGATCATTGATATCCAGACCCGTGAACTGGACCCGGCGTTGTGGCAAGGGGATTACGAAAATGATCCGGCGTTTCGCCAGACCGTCCAGAGCTGGGTAAACCAGCTCTGGAGGGAGAAGGATCGACGCATTCAAGAACTTCTCAAATGAAAGCGCCAAAGCCGGCAGGGCTATTGACCCCTATCGCCTCGAAACTATTGATTAGCGTGCGCCTCAATGCTTTTGCGCAAAGCATTGCGCACCTGCTCAGGGTCGTTAGTCAGAGTGGGATTATCAAGAAGCTGCTTTAAGGACGAGCGCAAGTTTGCCAATGACGACGAGATATCGTTTCCAGCAGCCTCAGCGTCCAGTAGTGTCTTGAGATCCGAAATCACATGGCCAGCGGCAGTACCCAAAGGCAGGTTCGATCCCTTGTTCACTCCGAAAGGCACTTCGGATGAATTGCCGTCTTCACTCTCGTAAACAGGCTCGCCGTCTTCACCCACGACAAAAGGCCTGCCCTCTTCACCCTTCACGAAACTCATACCCTTGGTACCGGCTGGGAGTGCTTTGTCAGCGGGCCACTCTTGGGCGTCGGTAACCGGCTTGCCGTCCTTACCCACGTAAACAGGCTCGCCGTCTTCACCCACGACAAAAGGCCTGCCCTCTTCACCCTTCACGAAACTCATACCCTTGGTACCGGCTGGGAGTTCTTTGTCAGCGGGCCACTCTTTGGCGTCGGTAACCGGCTTGCCGTCCTTACCCACGTAAACAGGCTTGCCGTCTTCACCCACGACAAAAGGCTTGCCCTCTTCACCCTTCACGAAACTCATACCCTTGGTACCGGCTGGGAGTTCTTTGTCAGCGGGCCACTCTTTGGCGGATGCGCCGGTAGAACGAGAGAGGTGTTGCAGCCCAGTCAGCAGGTTATTGAGTGCCCGATCAGGATTCGACCCATGCGTCACAGCATTCAGATCCTGTCGTAGGTTTGCTACGAGATCCGCGCTCAATCCCAGGTTATGCAACACATTGGGGTCAGCCTTCATAGACTGGGTGTTGCTCTGCATATTACTGCCGAGCTGAGCATATAGACTCTGAAGTGCTGTTTGCAGCGAGTTGTTAATAGAAGTCATCAGATCACCACTAAGTCAGTTGAGTTATCCCTCACGCAAGCGACGTAAAACGTGGCCTGCGAAAGGTACTGCTTGGTGGCCGGCAGTTCTCCTACCGTTCCTCGTGCTTTGCTACAACTGATTGCGGTGACAATCACTGTTCACAATGAACAATCACATCAGCGCTAGAAAGCACATTCCTCAAGATCAACCGCCCGTACCCCATGCCTGGGCCAATTTGCCCAAGACAGAACTGCTGGCACCCTGGCCACCCAGGTATTGCAGGATCACCGGCGCAAACTGGCCGATCATGCCGCTGTCCATGCCCAAGGCGCTGAATGCGGTGTTCAGGTCGTTGGTGCTCTTCACGTTACCCAGCAGGCCGTCCAGGCCGCTGGTCTTGCTGCCGCCGCTCTGCCCGAGCATGCCGCTCAAGGCACCAAGGCTGCCCAGGGAATTGCTCCCCGAGAGTTGATCCAGGCCCGGTACGCTTTTGCCCAGTTGCGAGTAATCGCTGCTGCTCAGTTGGTTCTTGGCCAGGCCCAACATGGCGCCGGTGCCGCCGACGGCTTGCTCAGGGGTGACATTCAGCTGCGAGGTCAGTGCGCTCAGCAGGCCAGCGGTCTGGGAGCTTGGCGCTGCGGCAGCCGCCTTATTGTTGCCGCCCTGGGCACCGGAAACGGCGTTGGCCACATCGCCGAGGCTGAAACCTGCGGCAAATACCGGGCTGGCGGCCACGGTCATCAGGCAGGAAAGGGCAAAACCGCGTGAAATCTTCATTGAAACAACCTCTGGATGTAGGAGCTAAAAGCAGGCGTTTGACTGACACTCCCGAAGGAATGTTCCCACTTCAAGATTAGTTCAGAAAAAGCTGCATCCGAATGGCCTGCCCCTGCGTATATCGGGTATGCACCGCCCGGAGTCGGATGGAATGAATGCAAGAGCTGAACTACCCTCTGCCTACCGTGCGCAGTTCCGTCGCTCTCGTCCGAGTGCTTGGAGAAGCCCTATTTCCATCAACGATGCTGACCCATTGCGGCCTTTACTGGCCCAATGCGCCCTGGGCAACCGCCAGGCGTTCGAAACCCTGTACCGCAGTGTTTCACCGCGTCTGCACGGTGTTGCCTTGCGGTTCATGGGGCGCTCGGACCTGGCTGAAGAAGTGCTGCAAGAGGCTTTCGTGCGCATCTGGTACAACGCCTCGCGCTACGAGGCCCACCTGGCGGCGCCGATGACCTGGATGGTCAACATCACCCGCAACCTGGCCATCGACCAACTGCGCAAACGCCGCGAACAGCCCCTGGCCGACGGTCAGCAGGATGCGATGCTCGACGACAGCCCCAGCGCCCACGAACAACTCGACCGCGAACGCGATGCCCATGCCCTGAACCGCTGCCTCGATAGCCTCGACGGCCTGCAACGCCAGTCCATCAGCGTGGCTTACTTCAAGGGCCTGTCGTGCGCGGAGCTGGCCGAGCATATGGCCGCGCCCCTGGGCTCGGTCAAATCCTGGATCCGTCGCGGCATGGAGCGCCTGCGCAGGTGCCTTGAATCATGAACTACCAAACCACACCACTGCGCCGGGCGCTCGCCGCCGACTACGCCATCGGGCTGATGCCGGCTACCGCTCGTCGTCGATTCGACCGCTTGTTGCTGGAAGATCCAGCACTGCGAGTCGAACTCGGCCACTGGCAGGATGCCCTGGCCAGCCTGACCGGCACGCTGCCTGAACATCCGCTACCTGACCACGTATGGGCAGGCATCCAGGCGCGCATCGAACCGCAGGTGCTGCATCTGCCGGTGAGGAAGCCGATGTGGAGGAATGTACGCTTGCTGGCGGCCGCATGCGCAGTGGGCGTGGCGTTGCTGGTAGGCGTGCTGTACCCGCGCGATCCGGGCGTGACGTACAACGCCACGCTGGTCAACGCCAGCCAGGAACCGGCGTTGCGGGTCCAGGCGGTGGGCGATCATCTGCAAGTCGAGGCGCTGACCCTGGCCGCCGTGGAACCGGCGCGAGACCTGGAGCTGTGGGCGATTCCAGGCGGCGGCAAGCCGATCTCCCTAGGCCTGGTGCCTGGCAGCGGCAAAGGTCGGATCCCGCTCAATCGGGCGCAGCAAGCCTTGCTCACCCAACCGCTGACCCTGGCGGTCAGCCTGGAGCCACGCGGCGGCTCACCGACCGGCCAGCCTACGGGTCCCGTGCTGTACCAGGGCGCACTGGCAACTCGCTGATAAACGACTGGCGTTTACACATCCAGCCCGGCAAAAAAAAGCGACCTATCGGTCGCTTTTTCCAGGCTCTAGGGGTTACGCCGCACTGAACAGCTTGTGCGGATCAATCACAAACTTCTTCGGCACGCCCGCGTCAAACTCACCGTAGCCACGTGGCGCTTGATCCAGGCTGATCACCTCCACGCCAACGATGTCGGCGATGTTGAGCCGGTCCCACATGATCGCCTGCATCAGTTGGCGGTTGTACTTCATCACCGGCGTCTGCCCGGTGTGGAAGCTGTGGGACTTGGCCCAGCCCAGACCGAAGCGAATGCTCAGGCTGCCCATCTTCGCGGCGGCATCCACGGCACCCGGGTCTTCGGTGACGTACAGGCCCGGGATACCAATCTTGCCCGCCACGCGCACCACGCCCATCAGCGAGTTGAGCACGGTGGCCGGCGCTTCGGCCTTGACGCCGTCATGCCCGTGGCCACGCGCTTCGAAGCCCACGCAATCCACCGCGCAGTCCACTTCCGGCTCGCCCAGCAGCGCGGCGATCTGTTCGTGCAGCGGGGTGTCGGTGGACAGGTCGGCAATCTCGAAACCCTGGGCCTTGGCGTGGGCCAGGCGGATCGGGTTGACGTCGCCGATAATCACCACGGCCGCACCCAACAGGCGCGCAGAGGCGGCAGCGGCCAGGCCGACCGGTCCCGCACCGGCAATGTAGACGGTACTGCCCGGGCCAACGCCGGCAGTTACGGCGCCGTGGTAGCCCGTTGGGAGAATGTCGGAGAGGCACGTCAGGTCACGGATTTTTTCCATGGCCTTGTCGCGGTCCGGCAGTTTCAGCAAGTTGAAATCGGCGTACGGCACCAGCACGTATTCGGCTTGGCCACCGGTCCAGTCGCCCATGTCCACGTAGCCGTAGGCACCGCCCGGGCGGGCCGGGTTGACGCTCAGGCACACGCCGGTGTGTTGTTCTTTGCAGGAGCGGCACAGACCGCAGGCAACGTTGAACGGTACCGAGACCAGATCGCCGATTTTCAGGTTTTCGACGCCGCTGCCCATCTCGATCACTTCGCCCGTGATCTCGTGACCGAGCACCAGGCCGACCTGCGCAGTGGTGCGGCCGCGCACCATGTGTTGGTCGGAGCCGCAGATATTGGTGGAGACCACGCGCAGGATGACGCCGTGCTCAATCTTCCTGCCACGGGGGTCCTGCATTTTGGGATAGTCGATTTTCTGTACTTCGACTTGGCCGTTGCCGAGATACACGACACCACGATTACCAGACATGCTTTCACCTCGCTGTTGTTTTTATGGAACTGCGTTGCCCTTGGGTGGGCAGCGCGTTAAATGCTCGGGTACAGATGCTGTTTCTTGGGTTGTTTGTTGGGGCCTCATCGCAGGCAAGCCAGCTCCCACAGGCGTACGCATTCCAAATGTGGGAGCGGGCTTGCCCGCGATAGCGTCAGTCAGAGCACCACCGTCCGATTGGCGTTCAAGAAAACCCGCCGCTCAATGTGATACCCAACGGCCCGGGCCAACGTCAGCCCTTCAATATCGCGCCCCTTGGCAATCAAATCCTCGGGATAGTGACTGTGGTCCACCACCTCCACGCCCTGGGCGATGATCGGGCCTTCGTCCAGATCGTTGTTGATGTAGTGCGCCGTCGCGCCGACCAGTTTCACACCCTTGTTGTACGCCTGATGATAGGGCTTGGCGCCCTTGAACCCTGGCAACAACGAGTGGTGGATATTGATCGCCTTGCCATCCAGCTTGCGGCACAGCTCCGGCGACAGCACTTGCATGTAGCGCGCAAGAATCACCAGTTCCGCACCGGTGTCTTCCACCACCTGCCACACCTGACGTTCCTGCGATGGCTTGTCGTTGGGGTCGAGGGGGAAATGGTAGTAGGGAATCTGGTGCCAGTCGGCCAACGGCTTCAGATCGGGGTGGTTGGACACCACTGCGACCACGTCCATCGACAGTTGGCCGATGCGCTGGCGGTACAACAGGTCGTTGAGGCAGTGATCGGCCTTGGAGACCATGATCACCACTTTTGGCCGGTAGTTCGGCGCCGTTAGCTCGAAGATCATGCCGAAGGCTTCACCGCGCGTGGCCAGGCCGTCGCGGAAACCTTGTTCGTCAAAACCGTCCGGCTGGCGGAACTCCACGCGGATGAAGAACCGGCCCGAAAGCCGGTCATCGAACGAATGGTGCTCAGTGACGTAGCAACCCTGCTCGAACAGGTAGCGGGTGACCGCGTCCACCGTGCCGAGCACGCTGGGGCAGTCGGCGGTCAAAATCCATGTATCAGGGGCGCGGCTCATAAGGTATTCCTCAGGCTTGGACACTCAGGCCGAACTCGGCGGACGCGTCCTGCAACCACAACCACCAGTAGTCCGAGAAGCTACGGCGAATCAACAGTTCCCAGGTGTCTTCGGCCGTGTGGCGGATCACCAGTTGCGACTTGGCGAACACCGTGCCCACGGCCTTGCCCACCGGAAAGTTGTCGGGGTGCACGTCGTAGCTGGTGGACTTCATCAGCACATCGCGTACGTTCGGGCCGCTCAGTTCAAGGATCTGCTGGCCGCCGCTGACGTTGACGATCTGGATATGCAACTCACCCAGGGCGTCACGCAGCTTTTGTTCGGCGGCGAATTCTTCACCGCTGGGCACGATGAGCAACCACTCATCCGGGCCGAGCCATTGCAGGCTGGTGTCGCCCTTGACGATCACGGTCAACGCGCTTGGCAGTTCGATGCCCAGTGCCTTGTGCACACCGGCGGCAAAGGCCGCGTCATGGCCATCACCACGAATGGTCAGGTGGCCCAGGAGTTTCTTTTCGCGCACGGTCACGCCGGCGTTCTTGCGGCCCTTGCCGACCAGGCTGGCGAGGTCGGCATGGTGCAGCGACGACTCGGCCTTGGCCCCGGTGGTTGGGCGTTGTTGGTAAACATTGGCTGCTGTCATAAAGCACCTGTTCTGAATGCTGTGGTGTCTGTTCTGGCCTCATCGCGGGCAAGCCCGGCTCCCACAAGGGAATGCATTCCAAGTGTGGGAGCTGGCTTGCCTGCGATGCAGGCGACTCGGTCCATCAGATGTTCTGGCGATCGCCTTTCGGGTCAAAGAACACCGAAGACACAATCTCCGCCTCGATCACGCTGCCATCCGCCTGCGGTGAGAACACCCGCTCGCCAATGCGCTTCAAGCCGCCCTTCACCACGCCCATCGCGAACGAATAGCCGAGGGAGTTGTGGGCATAACTTGAGGTCACGTGACCGACCATCTTCATCGGGATCGACTGCTTCGGATCGAACACCAACTGCGCGCCTTCCGGCAGCCACACTTTCGGATCCACCGGCTTCAAGCCCACCAGTTGCTTGCGCTCTTCACGCACGCAGTCTTCACGGTTCATGCCGCGCCAGCCGATCCACGAGAACGGCTTGGTACGCCCCACGCACCACCCCATGTTCAGGTCGTCCGGAGTCATCGAGCCGTCGGTGTCCTGGCCGACGATGATGAAGCCCTTCTCGGCCCGCAATACGTGCATGGTTTCGGTGCCGTACGGGGTCAGGTTGTACTTCTTGCCGGCGTCGACGATTTTTTCCAGCACGCCCATGGCGTAGTCGGCCTGCACGTTGACTTCGTACGACAGCTCACCGGTAAACGAGATCCGGAACACCCGCGCCGGCACGCCACCCACCAGGCCTTCTTTCCAGGTCATGAACGGGAAGCCGTCCTTGTCCAGGTCGATGTCGGTGACTTCGGCCAGCAGCTTGCGGCTATTGGGGCCGGACAGGGTCATGGTGGCCCAGTGGTCGGTGACCGAGGTGAAGTACACCTTGAGGTCTGGCCACTCGGTCTGTTGATAGATTTCCAGCCACTGCAGTACGCGGGCCGCGCCGCCGGTGGTGGTGGTCATCAGGAAGTGGTTGTCGGCGAGGCAGGCGGTGACGCCGTCATCGAAGACCATGCCGTCTTCCTTGCACATCAGGCCGTAGCGCGCCTTGCCCACGTCGAGCTTGGTCCAGGCGTTGGTGTAGATGCGGTTGAGGAACTCGCGGGCATCCGGGCCCTGGATGTCGATCTTGCCGAGGGTGGACGCATCCAGCAGACCAACGCTGTCGCGCACGGCCAGGCATTCGCGTTTCACCGCAGCGTGCAGGTCTTCACCGTTGCGCGGGAAGTACCACGGGCGTTTCCACTGGCCGACGTCTTCAAACTCGGCGCCGTTCTTCACGTGCCAGGCTTGCAGGGCGGTGTAACGGACGGGTTCGAAGATGTGCCCACAGTGACGACCGGCTACCGCGCCAAACGTCACCGGCGTGTAGTTCGGGCGGAACATGGTGGTGCCCATCTGCGGGATGGCCACGTTCAACGAACGCGCAGCAATCGCCAGGCCGTTGACGTTGCCCAGCTTGCCCTGGTCGGTACCAAAGCCCAGCGCGGTGTAGCGCTTGACGTGCTCCACCGACTCGAAACCTTCGCGGGTCGCCAGTTCGATGGCGGCGGCGGTCACGTCGTTTTGCAGGTCGACGAATTGCTTCGGTGCCCGTGCGGTTGGTTTGTCGTGGGGCACTTGGTAGATCGCCAGGGTCGGCTCTTCCAAGCGGCTCAGGGCTTTTGGCAAGGTGCCTTCGACCGGCGCAAAACCAGCTTCGCTGGCTGCGCGCACGCCGCCTTCAAAACCATCGGCCAGGGAATCACCGAGACCGTAGACGCCGTTGATACCACCGACACACACGCGTTTCTGCGGTGCCTCGCCCGGTACAAAACCGAGGATGTCTTCACGCCAGGTCGGCTTGCCGCCCAGGTGCGAAGCCAAGTGGACCACCGGGCTGTAGCCGCCGGAGCTGGCTACCAGGTCGCAGTCCAGCCACTCGCCGGGGCTGGTGACTTTGTGGGCCTTGACGTCAATCGCAGCGACGCGAGCAGCGGTCACGCGCTTGGTGCCACGGGCTTCGACCACGGCGCTGCCGGTGAGGATGCGAATACCTTTGGCGCGGGCTTCTTCAACCAATGCGCCGCGTGGGTTGTGACGCACATCGGCCACGGCGACCACTTGCAGGCCGGCGTCGAGCCAATCCAGCGCAACACGGTAGGCATGGTCGTTGTTGGTCGACAGCACCAGCTTCTTGCCCGGTGCCACGCCGTAGCGACGCACGTAGGTCGAAACCGCGCCGGCCAGCATGTTGCCCGGCACGTCGTTGTTGCCGTACACCAGTGGACGTTCGCACGCACCCGTCGCCAGCACCACACGCTTGGCGCGAACACGGTGGATACGCTGGCGCACCACACCAATCGGCGCACGGTCACCGAGGTGGTCGGTGAGGCGTTCGTGGATGGTCAGGAAGTTATGGTCGTGGTAGCCGTTGACGGTGGCGCGGGGCAGCAGCACCACGTCGGGCAGGGCTTTCAATTCAGCAATGACGCTGGCGACCCACTCAGTGGCCGGCTTGCCGTCGAGGCTTTCACGGGAATCCAGCAGCGAGCCGCCGAACTCTTCCTGCTCGTCGGCGATGATCACGCGGGCACCGCTACGTGCAGCCGCCAGGGCAGCCGCCAAACCTGCAGGGCCTGCGCCGACCACCAGCACGTCGCAGTGACGGTTGAAGTTGTCGTAGGTGTCCGGGTCGTTCTCGGTCGGCGAGCGGCCAAGGCCGGCAGCCTTGCGGATGTACTTCTCGTACGTCATCCAGAACGATTGCGGGTACATGAAGGTTTTGTAGTAGAAACCCGGCGGCATCAGCTTGCCGCCGACCTTGCCAAGAATGCCCATCACGTCGGTGTTGACGTTCGGCCAGCCGTTGGTGCTGGTGGCGACCAGGCCCTGGTACAGCGCCTGTTGCGTGGCGCGCACGTTGGGGATCTGGGTGGCTTCGGTGGCGCCGATCTGCAGCACCGCGTTCGGCTCTTCGGCGCCGGCGGCAAAGATGCCGCGCGGGCGCGAATACTTGAAGCTGCGGCCGATGATATCGACGCCGTTGGCCAGCAGGGCTGCGGCGAGGGTGTCGCCTTCAAAGCCCTTGTAGGTCTGGCCGTTGAAGGTAAACGTCAGGACTTTGTTACGGTCGATCCGGCCACCGTTGGACAGGCGATTGGTCTGGCTCATACCTTCTCTCCAGAGGCCTTGGCGGTGAATTGTGGCTTCTCACCGATCTTGTAGGTTTCAAGAATTTCGTAGGTCAGGGTGTCGCGGGTCGCGTTGAAGTACTGGCGGCAACCGGCGGCGTGAATCCACAGTTCGTGGTGCAGGCCGCGCGGGTTGTCGCGGAAGAACATGTAGTCGCCCCACTGTTCATCGGTGCAGGTATTCGGGTCCAGCGGGCGCGGGATGTGCGCTTGGCCGGACGCGTGGAATTCCTCTTCGGAGCGCAGTTCGCCACAGTGAGGACAGAAGATATGCAACATAGGAAATTTCTCCTGTTAGTGGGCGACGGCCGCAGCGCCGTGTTCGTCGATCAACGCACCGTTGTGGAAACGGTCGATGGAGAAAGGTGCGGCCAACGGGTGCATTTCACCCTTGGCCAGGCTGGCGGCAAACACGTTGCCTGAGCCCGGGGTGGCCTTGAAGCCACCGGTACCCCAACCGCAGTTGAAGAACATGTTCGGTACCGGGGTCTTGGAGATGATCGGGCACGCGTCCGGCGTGGTGTCGACGATGCCGCCCCACTGCCGGTTCATGCGCACGCGGGACAGCACCGGGAACATCTCGACGATGGCCTGGATGGTGTGTTCGATCACCGGGTACGAACCACGCTGGCCGTAGCCGTTGTAGCCGTCGATACCGGCGCCGATCACCAGGTCGCCCTTGTCGGACTGGCTGATGTAACCGTGTACGGCGTTGGACATGATTACGCTGTCGATAATCGGCTTGATCGGCTCCGACACCAACGCTTGCAGCGGGTGGGATTCGATCGGCAGGCGGAAGCCCGCCAGCGAGGCCATGTGCCCGGAGTTACCGGCGGTGACCACACCGACGCGCTTGGCGCCGATAAAGCCCTTGTTGGTTTCCACGCCGATGCACACACCGTTTTCCTTGCGGAAGCCGATCACTTCGGTCTGCTGGATCAAGTCCACGCCGAGGGCGTCGGCAGCACGGGCAAAGCCCCACGCCACGGCATCGTGACGGGCCACGCCGCCGCGGCGTTGCACGGTGGCGCCGAGCACTGGGTAGCGGGTGTTTTTCGAGCAATCCAGGTACGGGATCTCGTCCGCCACCTGCTTGGCGTTGAGCAGCTCACCGTCCACGCCGTTGAGGCGGTTGGCACTCACGCGGCGCTCGGAATCACGGATGTCTTGCAGGGTGTGGCACAGGTTGTACACGCCACGCTGGGAGAACATCACGTTGTAGTTCAGGTCCTGGGACAGGCCTTCCCACAGTTTCATCGCGTGTTCGTACAGGTGCGCCGACTCGTCCCACAGGTAGTTGGAACGCACGATGGTGGTGTTGCGCGCGGTGTTACCGCCGCCCAGCCAGCCTTTCTCGACCACGGCCACGTTGGTGATGCCGTGCTCCTTGGCCAGGTAGTAGGCGGTCGCCAGACCATGCCCGCCGCCGCCGACGATGACCACGTCGTAGACCTTCTTGGGGGTCGGCGTGCGCCACATCTTCTGCCAGTTTTCGTGGTGGCTGAGGGAGTGCTTGAAGAGGCCGAAGCCCGAGTAGCGTTGCATAGTCATTA
This sequence comes from Pseudomonas sp. FP453, assembly GCF_030687495.1. NCBI lineage: Bacteria > Pseudomonadati > Pseudomonadota > Gammaproteobacteria > Pseudomonadales > Pseudomonadaceae > Pseudomonas > Pseudomonas sp. FP453. The sequence continues at coordinate 5,724,273 of NZ_CP117435.1, forward strand.
CTCCAAAACCGCGCTCAGCGATAAACCGGGAAATCAGCGCACAGGGCAGACACGTGCTTGGCCACGTTGGCCTCGACATCGGCGTCGCCGAGGTTGTCGAGGATGTCGCAGATCCAGCCAGCCAGTTCGATGCACTGCGGCACTTTGAAACCACGGGTGGTCACCGCCGGGGTGCCGATACGCAGGCCCGAGGTCACGAACGGCGACTGCGGGTCATTCGGCACGGCGTTCTTGTTGACGGTGATGTGGGCGCGACCGAGGGCAGCGTCGGCCTCTTTGCCGGTGAGGCCCTGACGGATCAGGCTGACCAGGAACAGGTGGTTATCGGTACCGCCGGACACCACGTCATACCCGCGCTTGATGAACACCTCGGCCATGGCCTGGGCGTTGTCGATCACTTGCTGCTGGTACGCCTTGAAGCCTGGCTCCAGCGCTTCCTTGAAGCACACGGCCTTGCCGGCGATGACATGCATCAGCGGGCCGCCCTGGGCACCGGGGAACACGGCAGCGTTGAGTTTCTTTTCAATTTCTTCGTTGGCCTTGGCCAGGATCAGGCCGCCCCGTGGACCGCGCAGGGTCTTGTGGGTGGTAGTGGTGACCACATCGGCGTACGGCAGCGGGTTCGGGTACAGGCCAGCGGCAACCAGGCCGGCGACGTGGGCCATGTCGACGAACAGCAGCGCACCCACCTTATCGGCGATCTGACGGAAGCGTGGGAAATCCAGGGTCTTGGAGTAGGCAGAGAAACCGGCCACGACCATTTTCGGCTTGTGCTCGACCGCCAGGCGCTCGACTTCGTCGTAGTCGATCAGGCCGGTGTCGGTGTTGATCCCATATTGCACCGCGTTGTACAGCTTGCCCGAGGACGACACCTTGGCGCCGTGGGTCAGGTGACCGCCGTGGGCCAGGCTCATGCCGAGGATAGTGTCGCCGGCATTGATCAGCGCCAGGTACACGGCGCTGTTGGCGGACGAACCGGAGTGCGGCTGCACGTTGGCATAATCGGCGCCGAACAGCTGCTTGGCGCGCTCGATGGCCAGGGCCTCGACTTTATCCACATGCTCGCAGCCACCGTAGTAGCGCTTGCCCGGGTAGCCTTCGGCGTATTTGTTGGTGAGGCCGCTGCCTTGCGCTTCCATCACACGTTTGCTGGTGTAGTTCTCTGACGCGATCAGCTCGATATGATCTTCCTGGCGCTGCTCCTCGGCGTTCATGGCCGCCAGCAGTGCGTCGTCATATCCCTGGATCTGGTCTTGTTTGCTGAACATCGCGTCTCTCCCAGCCTTTCGTATTGTTGAGGCCCGGTGCAGGGCCCTTTGATGCGATGGTAGGGCTGGCGCTGGTAGATCAAATGCCTACGCACGCCACGCAAAGGTGCGTTTACGACATGGCGCGAACAACACCGAAACAAATGTGGGAATGGGCTCTTGTGGGAGCTGGCTTGCCTGCGATGGCATCACCACTGTTTTGCTGATAGACCGAGGTGTCTGCATCGCAGGCAAGCCAGCTCCCACAGGGGTTAGGCGATGATCTGACGGACGAATAGCAACAGCAGGAAATGCAAGGGATACAGGGCATAGGCCCAACGCCGCATCGCCGGTGGCGAGACGTACTTGGCACGTCGCAACAAGAACAGCCCCGCCAATGGCGCAATCAGGCATGCCGCCAACCCCAACCTCGCCACCAGCGTGTCGCTATCGAGCAAAACCTGCCATTGATTGGCGGCCACGCAAACCAACCCCGGCAATACGCTGAAATACCAAGGACGGCTGAACACCAGCAGCATCGCCAACGGCAACAACACACCAAAAAAACCGAACATCAGGTGCGCAGAAAAAATGCCCGCTATCGTGACGGCAATCAGCGCCAATCCTCGATCAAAAAGCGCCTTCTGCTGCCATCCTCGCGCAACCAGCAAACCCAACGCCAAGGTCGGCAATACGTTCAACGTATCGGCATCGTCGATGAACATGCGATACGGCACTTCGCTGATCACACTGAACAGCAGCAGCCAGCCCAGATAACGACCGCTGACGGGCGCGCCTTGCACCCGGTGCAGGTTCGCCGCAATCGCCAGGCAAAACCACGGGAACGCCAGGCGCCCCGGCACATACAAGCCATCCAGGCTCAAGCCGACGTACCGCAGGTGATCGAGCACCATGCACAGCAGCGCCAGCCATTTGAGCAAGTCCAAAGCGCCATCTCGGACAGGTCCGACAGGCAAGGTGTGAGTGCCGTGCATAATTCCCCAACGACTTTGCATTTACAGTGCGTGCGCACCCGCGACAATCTTGGTTACAGTGCGCACCAACATCGACCACAGGAATGGGCCATGACCGACAAGAGCCAACAATTTGCCAGTGACAACTATTCCGGCATCTGCCCGGAAGCCTGGGCCGCCATGGAACAAGCCAACCAGGGCCATCAACGTGCCTACGGCGATGATGAATGGACCCACCGCGCCGCCGACGGTTTCCGCAACCTGTTCGAAACCGATTGCGAAGTGTTCTTCGCCTTCAACGGCACCGCGGCCAACTCCCTGGCGCTGTCCTCGCTGTGCCAGAGCTACCATAGCGTGATTTGCTCGGAAACGGCCCACGTCGAAACCGACGAATGCGGCGCGCCGGAGTTTTTCTCCAACGGCTCCAAGCTGCTCACCGCCCGCACCGAAAACGGCAAGCTGACCCCGGAGTCGATCCGCGAGATCGCGCTCAAGCGTCAGGACATCCACTACCCCAAACCCCGCGTAGTCACCCTGACCCAGGCCACCGAAGTCGGCAGCGTGTACACCCCGGAAGAAATCCGCGCCATCAGCGCCACCTGCAAGGAACTGGGCCTGAACCTGCACATGGACGGCGCGCGCTTCTCCAACGCCTGCGCATTCCTCGGCTGCTCACCCGCCGACCTGACCTGGAAAGCCGGCGTGGACGTGCTGTGCTTTGGCGGCACCAAGAACGGCATGGCCGTGGGTGAGGCGATCCTGTTCTTCAACCACAAGCTGGCCGAAGACTTCGACTACCGCTGCAAACAGGCCGGCCAACTGGCGTCGAAAATGCGCTTTTTGTCTGCCCCGTGGGTGGGCCTGCTGGAAAACGACGCCTGGCTCAAACACGCACGCCACGCCAACCATTGCGCGCAATTGCTGAGCAGCCTGGTGGCGGACATTCCGGGCGTGGAGCTGATGTTCCCGGTGCAGGCCAACGGCGTGTTCCTGCAACTCTCGGAACCGGCTATCGCTGCGTTGACGGCCAAGGGCTGGCGCTTCTACACCTTCATCGGCAAAGGCGGCGCGCGCTTCATGTGTGCGTGGGATACCGAGGAAGAGCGCGTAAGAGAATTGGCAGCGGATATTCGCGAAGTAATGGGCGCCTGATACTGGCGCAATGCCGAGTCTGTTATTTGATATTTCTGACAGCAGCGCACTGCATTTTCATTGACTAGCCTCTTGGAACCCGCAAGGAAAAGGCCGCTGCAGCGGCCACCTTCCGGGCCCAACTGCCTGCCGAATCATCGGCCGGAAACGGAAATCCAGCAGAGAGCTAAACCATGGAATATCAAAGCAACGGCACTACCCTGCAAAGCGACGACGGCGTCAGCACCACCGTGATTGACTGGGATGAGTTCAGGACATCCGCCAAAGTCGGCGACACCATCCGCGAGCCATCCAGGACATTGCGGATCTACGACAAAGTCTATGAACTGACAGCATCAGGCCAGCACTTCGTCGTACACATCTACGCCCAGTAACCACCCCACCCATGTGGGAGCTGGCTTGCCTGCGATAGCGGAGCATCAGAACCTTATAGGTAGCTGACACACCGCTATCGCAGGCAAGCCAGCTCCCACATTGAACTGCGCTCGCTGTCAGAACTCGATGCGCACATCGCCTTTCGGCACGCTGCAGCACGACAGGATGTAACCCTCGGCTTCGTCTTCCTCGGTGATCCCGCCGTTGTGCTCCATCTCGACTTCGCCGCCCAGCTTCATCACCTTGCACGTCCCGCAGATCCCCATGCCGCAGGCTTTCGGGATCAACAGGCCGAGCTTGGCCGCTGCGGCGTGCACAGTTTCGCCCGGGGCCACGCGGATGCTCTTGCCCGAGGCAATGAATTCCACCTGGTGCAGATCCGCCAGATCGACTTCCGGCGCATCGGCGGCCTGTTCGGCTTGCTCCACCGCATCGGCGCGGGCTTCCGGCGGCGTCGCGCCGAAGGATTCTTCGTGATAACGCGCCATGTCGAAACCGGCGACTTCCAGCAGGCGCTTCACCGCGTTCATGTAGGGCGTCGGCCCGCAGCAGAACACTTCGCGCTCGAGGAAGTCCGGCACCATGAGTTCCAGCATCTTGTGGTTCAGGTACCCGCGATAACCGGCCCATGGCTCGCCCAGGCCGTGTTTTTCGCAGATCAGGTGCAGGCTGAAGTTGTCGATCCGCGACGCCATGTGTTCCAGCTCACGGTGGTAGATGATGTCCTTGGGCGAGCGGGCGCTGTGGATAAACGTCATGTCGACGTTGGCGTTGGTGTCGTAGAACCAGCGCGCCATGGACATCACCGGGGTGATCCCCACGCCGCCGCTGAGGTACAGCACTTTGGGGCTGGGGAAGTCGATGGCGTTGAACAACCCCACCGGCCCGTGCACTGCCAGTTCCTGGCCTTCGTGCAAGGTGTCGTGCAACCAGTTGGAGACCTTGCCACCCGGCACACGCTTGATCGTCACCGAGAAGCTATACGGCACCGACGGCGAACTGGAAATGGTGTAGGACCGCATGATCGGCTGACCTTCGATTTCCAGCTCCAGGGTGACGAACTGCCCCGGCTTGAAAAAGAACAGGATCGGCTGGTCGGCCATGAAACAAAAGGTGCGCACGTCCCAGGTTTCCTGGATGACTTTGACGCAACGGACGATGTGCCGACCATTGGCCCAGGTCTGGGTGGTTACCGGATTCAGGAAGCTGTTGGACATGCTTATTCTCCACTGCCGATGTTCGGCTTTATGGTGGCGATTCTGCGTAACGGCGCAAACGCCCATTTACCTATCTGCGACATTCACATACTTATCGCGACCAGCCCCCAACGACCGGGGGTTGCGCGTCGGGAACAGATTGGGCCATGTCGCCCATGGATAAGGTTCGACGCATCCGCGGCCCCACACTCGCTCCCAACAACGACGCTTTCTTTACGCCTTGCACTGCACCAACCGTAGCCACTATTCGCCGGCCACACAGAATGGCCATGAGGACACACACGATGGACGTCACCGCAACCTTAAGCTTGGGCGATCCGCTGGAACCCGCACGCAAGGCCACCGCGCAAATGCTGCAAGAGCGCGAGCGCACCTTCTCGCTGCCCCAGCCGTTTTACTCTGATGAGCGGCTGTTCGATATCGACATGCAGGAGATCTTCCAGAAAGAGTGGTTGATCGCCGGCATGACTTGCGAGATCCCCGCCAAGGGCAACTACCTGACCCTGCAAGTGGGCAAGAACCCGATCATCGTGATCCGTGGCGCCGAAGGCGTGGTGCATGCGTTCCACAACGTGTGCCGCCACCGCGGTTCGCGCTTGTGCACCAGCGACAAGGGCAAGGTCGCCAAACTGGTCTGCCACTACCACCAGTGGACCTACGAGCTGGACGGCCGCCTGCTGTTCGCCGGCACCGAGATGGGCGCCGACTTCGACATGAAGCAATACGGTTTGAAACCGGTGAACGTGAAGACCGCTGGCGGCTACATCTTTATCAGCCTGGCCGAGAACCCGCCGGCCATCGATGACTTCCTGTCGACACTGAACCACTACATGGAACCGTACGACATGGAGAACACCAAGGTGGCGATCCAGACCACCTTGTTCGAAAAAGCCAACTGGAAACTGGTGCTGGAAAACAACCGCGAGTGCTACCACTGCAACGCGTCGCACCCTGAATTGCTGAAAACCCTGCTGGAATGGGACGACGTCACCGACCCGCGTGCCGACCAGGCCTTCAAGGACCACGTCGCCGCCTCCGCTGCTGCCTGGGACGCCGAGAAGATCCCTTACGCCCACGCCAGCTTCGGCCTGCGTAACCGTATCGTGCGCATGCCGCTGCTCAAGGGCACTGTGTCGATGACCCTCGACGGCAAGCAGGGCTGCAAGAAGTTGATGGGCCGTATCCAGAACCCGGACCTGGGCTCGATGCGCATCCTGCACCTGCCCCATTCGTGGAACCACTGCATGGGCGACCACATCATCGTGTTCACCGTGTGGCCGATCAGCGCCCAGGAAACCATGGTCACCACCAAGTGGATCGTGCACAAGGACGCTGTCGAAGGCGTGGACTACGACGTGGAGCGCATGCGCCAGGTGTGGGACGCCACCAACGACCAGGACCGGCGCCTGGCCGAGGAGAACCAGCGCGGTATCAACTCCACGGCCTACCAGCCTGGCCCGTACTCCAAGACCTATGAGTTCGGCGTGGTGAACTTTGTGGATTGGTACAGCGAGCGCATGCTCAGCAACCTGGGCGCGGCGCCAGCGCCGTACCTCAAGGGTGTTGCCGTACACGAGTAAACAGGTGAGTAGTGGCTTATGTGGGAGCGGGCTTGCCCGCGAATGCGCGGGATCAGCTTGCACATGCAGCGGCTGACACACCGCCTTCGCGGGCAAGCCCGCTCCCACATTTGGGTCCGCACACTGTTCAAAATCTAGCCAGACAGCCTCCAGCCCGCCAACCCCCTGCCCTCCAGCCTTTACCCAACAACTTATCCACAAAGACACCCACAGCAATTGTGGGCAACTGTGCTTGTCACCCACAAATAACTGAAGAAAATCCGTGACTTATTCAAGCAGACGGTTTTAGGCAGCCACTGATCAATTTTTAACCATAACTCTGCAAGCTGCGTAAACCGTGGCCTGTAGCGGTACGCAAACACCTTATCCACAGATCCGCCAACAGACTTTGGGTGTAACTTTGGCTGCGCTGTGGAAAACCACGCCAAAGCTTCATAAACCGAGGCTTTCAGAGCTTTCATTCGCATTTGCAGGCAAATTGATCACTTTTTAATCATGTCGACGAAAGCCTTTATCCATAAGGCCTGTAGCCAATAGCGAACATCTTATCCACAGAAGCGCCAACAGACTTTGGGGGCAAGTCCAGATCCCCAGGTGTCCTTATCCACACGAAAACTGCCCTAAAAACCGTTACTTAGCCTGGTTATTTTTCGTACAAGCGCCTGTAGCCGTTGATTCACGTGGCCTGTGGACAACCACGAACACCTTATCCACAGCCACGCACACAGCGATTGTGGGTAACCGCGGCAACTGTACAAAAAACACACGGCATCTACACTTTCCCTTGCAGTTCATTTCACAAGCCTGGGTTAACGCGGAAGTCCTTGGCGGGATAACAGGAGACACGACGGTGATGCGGCAGGGTAAAACCAGCCATCACTGCGCCACAGGTTTTACGCTGATTGAATTGCTACTGACGCTGGCCCTGCTGGCCACGCTCGCGACAGTGGCTTATCCGCTGACGGCATTGATGGGTAAACGCGACCGGGAACTGGACTTGCAACGTTCGTTGCGGGAGATCCGCCGCGCCATCGATTCCTACAAAGAGGCCACCGACGACGGCCGCATCGAAAAAAGCGTGACCGCCAGTGGTTATCCACCGACCCTGCACGTACTGGTTGAAGGCGTCACGGATAAAACCAACCTGCAAGGCAACAGACTCTACTTCCTGCGACGCATTCCACGCGACCCGATGTGCGAGTGCCCCGACCTTGCGCCTGAAAAAACCTGGCGACTGCGCAGCTACAAAAGCACCGCCGACAACCCACAAGAGGGAGAGGATGTATTCGACGTTTCATCCCGCAACACCCGGGAGAGTTTGAATGGAACGTTATACAGCCAGTGGTAAACGGGGCTTTACCCTGATCGAGTTGCTCGTGGTCATGGCCATAATCGCCACCCTCATGACCCTGGTGACGCCCCAGTATTTCCGCCAGCACGCCAAGGCCCAGGAAACCGTGCTGCGCCACAACCTGTCGTCCATCCGCCAGGCCCTGGACCAATACCGCGAAGACCACGGCGCCAACCCCGAATCCCTGCAAGCCCTGGTGGAAAAACGCTACTTGCGCGAGGTGCCCAAGGACCCGGTGACCGGCAGCCGCGACACCTGGCAACTGCAACCCTCGGACGAACAAGGCCTGGGCGACGTGCGCAGCGGTGCGCCCGGCACGGCCAACGACGGGAGCGCCTATGCCGACTGGTAAACAGCGCCAACAGGGCTCGGTGTTCATGGGCATGTTGGTGACGGTGGCCGTGGTCGCCGTGATGCTGATGGAAGTCGGCACGCTGTGGTCCAGCGTGTTGCAGCGCGAGCGCGAGCTGGAATTGCTGGCGCGGGGCAATGAGATTCGCCGGGCGATTGGGCTGTATTACCGCGAGGGCAACAGCTTTCCGAAAACCCTCGAAGACCTGGTGCTCGACCGCCGCCAGCCCACCGTCAAACGCTACCTGCGCCGGGTCTACGACGACCCGCTGACCGGCAGCTCTGAATGGGGTGTGGTCGAGGGGCCGGGTGAAACCATCATGGGTGTGTTCAGCAAGGCCAAGGGCACGCCGTTCAAACAAGGCAACTTCTCAGTCATCAATCAACGTTTTACAGGGCAAGGTAGTTATCAAGGGTGGGTGTTTCTGTATGGCTCTGTGCAGAGTAATCCTGCAACCCGCACCACTCCCGTGGGAGATCAGCTGACCCATGATACCAATTGAATAATCACCCTGATCGTTCCAGCAGTTCGGAACTTGTTTATCTGAATTGAAGGTGGACTAGAGCATGAGAAACTCACAGCGATTTACGAAGAGCTTAATCAAACTGGTGCTGCCAGCGTTACTTCTATTGCCGACACTGCACGCGCTTGCACACGGGTACTTGGACGGCGATTTATCTTCACGTGCGCGCCTGTGCCAAACCGGCGTCAACACTAACTGCGGCGGCGCGCAGTATGAGCCGCAAAGTACCGGTGAAACGTTCCAAGGCTTTCCTGGAGGCTCTGGAGGGTCAGCCGGCCAAGGGCCAAAGGACGGCCAGATAGCCAGCGGTGGGAACAGTCTTTTTTCGGCGCTGGATGCTCAGACAGAGACACGCTGGAAAAAAATAGAAATAACCGATCAAAACATTGTTTTTGTCTGGAAATACTTGGCGCCGCACCCGGTAGACTTTCACAAATACTTCATCACGAAGAACAACTGGGATCACAACAAACCCCTGACACGCGCATCGTTTGAAAGTACGCCATTCTGTATATTCCCAGGCTCCGGTGTCATGCCAGTACCCGACACAAAGCATGCCTGTGTGATTCCGCCAGGGAAGGATGGCTACCACGTGATTCTGGGAATTTGGGGCGTTCGCGACACGAAAATGGCGTTTCATGACCCCGTCGATGTGATGATCAATATCCAACCAGGTTTACCAGGCGGCTGGAAAAGCGTGGGCAGTATCAGACCGTCTGTCTCCCTGCTGCCCGGTGACACGGTCAAGGCACGCGCGTTCAGCAACACCGGCGAAAGCTTCAACTACAGCGCCGATATTGCGATTAACAGCGCAACCGAGGGCCAGCCTGCAGAATGGTCCCACGCACTTGCCAAAAAGCTTAACGACACCCAAAGCCTGATCAAGGCAGGTGTTCGCGACGCAAGCGATAACATCACTCCCGTGAAAGGCCCCAATGAGATATACGCGAAGCCGGAGAGTGGCGTGACCCACTATGAAATTGAGGTAAACGTTAAAGATGACCCAAGCGTACGTATGGCTATTTCGGCGCTGGCTTCGGAATACCCTCTGGTAGATGGAAAAGGGCGTATGCGCTTTCCAATACTGCTCACCCACCCGATGAACGTCGAAGCCACTTTGCTTGATCAAAAGAACAAAGCCGTCGGCTCCGTTGCAGCTGACGTCCAAAGCGGCACTCACTGGCTTGAGATGGATGTAACCAGTACGCCAGGGCCGCACACACTGATCATGACGGGCACAACGAAAGATGACAGGACTTCACGCCAGGATTCGCAAAGCGCCAATATCACCGGTTCCGGTGGATCGCAGGAATATGATTTTGTATTCCCCAACGGGCTGAAAGAATACAAGGCGGGAACCCGTGTGCTTCAACCAAAAAACGGAAAGGTCTACGAATGCAAGCCAGGAAGCGTCGCAGGTTGGTGCACGATCTGGACGCAGCATGCGAACCAATACGAACCCGATGTGGGGTCCAATTGGACTGACGCGTGGTTCCTCAAGTAACGGCCGACAAAGACAGCAACGGGGCAATTTGAGCGTCGCACTCATCACGCGACGCTCTTCCCAAAAGACCGTTATTCACAAAAACGCTATAGAAAAGTGCCAATCGTTATAGGGCGCACAACGTCGCCATATATCGAGCGACGCTACAGTTGAATATGTACTCGTTCAAACGCAGTTCTACCGGCGGTGCCCGCCTTAATGCGGGCCGGGAGAGTTCCACACAACCGCCGGGTATTACCATGCGCGAACGCTCCTTTATCCACAGCCCCCAACACGGCTTCACCCTGCTGGAGCTGCTGGTCGTCCTCCTCATCATCGCCCTCCTCGCCGGCTACGTCGGCCCGAAGATGTTCGATCGCCTCGAACTGGCCAAAGTCCAGACCGCCCAAGGCCAGATGAAGTCCCTGGCGGATGCCTTGAACCAATACCGCCTCGACACGGGCAACTACCCCGACGAGACCCTGGGCCTGAATGCACTCACCACCCGCCCTGCGAACGCGAACAACTGGCAGGGGCCCTATTTGAAAACCTTGCCCCCCGACCCGTGGGGCAACCCGTACCTGTTCAAGAACCCCGGTTCACCGCCCAACGACGCAGAGATCATTTCGCTCGGCCGAGACGGCAAGGCCGGCGGGGAGAACACCTACGCCGATATCGTGTACGGCCTGTGACATGCGCAGGCTGCCGTTTGCCCTGACCCTGCTGTGCCTGGCAGGCACTGCCCAGGCCAATTGCTGGCAGCTGGCAGCCAGCCGCTACCACGTCGATCCGCTGTTGCTGTACGCCATCGCCAAGGTCGAATCCAACCTCAATCCCCGCGCGCGCAATATCAACGGCGATGGCAGCCAGGACATCGGCCTGATGCAGATCAACAGCCGCCACTTGCCCGCCCTCGCCCGCTTCGGTATCACCGAACAGCAATTGATCAGCCAGCCCTGTACCAGCGTGATGGTCGGCGCGTGGATCCTGGCCGCGTTCATTCAAGAAAAGGGCTACGGCTGGCAGGCCGTCGGCGCCTATAACGCGGGCGCCCGGCCGGATCGCGAGGCGCACCGGACGCGTTATGCCCTGGCGGTGTGGCGCTACTACGGCGAGTTGCTGCAACAACGCCAGCAATTGGCGAGGCACGGCCCATGATCGACATCGACGCCCGCATCATCCGCGACGGCCATTTGCAGACCCTGCGCCTGCAAGCTGTCGACGTGACCCAGGCCCGCCAGCAACTGCAAGCCGGGGGAGCCCATGTCATCTCGCTCAAGGCCCGGCGCCCACTCACCTTGCCCAGCCGTCGCGCCAAATTCGCCCTGGGCCTGTTTATCCAGGAACTGGTGGTGCTGCTGGACGCCGGCCTGGTGCTGGTGGAAGCCGTGGAAACCCTGCGCGACAAGGCGCCACCCGGGATCAACCGGCAGGTCATGAGTGATCTGCTCGCGTCAATGTACGAAGGCAATTCATTGTCCAGGGCAATGCAACTCAAGCCCCAGGTATTCCCTGCGCTGTTGATCGCCACCGTGGCCTCATCCGAGCACAGCGGCCAACTGGCCGTGGCGCTGCGTCGTTATCACCATTTCGAAGCGCATCTGGAGACCGTGAAAAAGCGCGTGAGCGGCGCGCTGATGTACCCCTTGGTGGTGCTCGGCGTTGGGGCGTTAATCTTGCTGTTTCTGTTGTTTTTCGTGATTCCGCGCTTCGCCTCCGTGTTCGACGCGGTGGCCGATCTGCCCGCCACCGCGCGCTTTATGGTGGGGTGGGGTGCGCTGGTGGAGACGCGCGGCACCGAGTTGTTGATCGGCCTGGCGCTGGCGATTGGCGCGCTGCTGGTGCTGTTTCGCAGCGCTGCGTTCAAGCGCCGGGTCGCCAACCTGTTATGGAAAATCCCCCGCCTCGGCGCCCAGCGCACGCTGTTTATCCTCGCGCGCTTTTATCGCACCGCCGGCATGTTGCTGATGGGCGGGATGCCCGTGGTCACGGCGGTGGAAATGTCCGGCGCACTGCTGCCCATCGAGCGCCAGGCTGACCTGCGCCACGCCATCAGCGATATCCAGGCCGGCCAGCCGCTGTCCACGTCCCTGGCGCGCCATCAACTGACCACTGCTGTCGCCGAACGCCTGCTGCGCGTCGGCGAGCAAAGCGGTGAATTGGCGGCCATGTGCGAGCGCATTGCGCAGTTTCACGACGAAGCGCTGGAACGCGCCATCGAGCTGTTCAGCAAGGTTTTCGAACCGTTGCTGATGTTGGTGGTGGGCGGGCTGATCGGCCTGATCGTGTTCATGCTGTACATGCCGATTTTCGAACTGGCCGGGTCCATACAGGGGTAGTGCCATGAGCGAACAGACACGCCAATGGCAAGCACTGGCAGAGCAACGGTCAATGTCCTTGGCCAACTACCTGCTGGAAGTGCTGCACAACAGCCCCGACCAATTGGGCAGCATCGCCGCGCCGCTGGGCTTGATCGCCATCGAGCCCGGCCAGTTGGGAAACCATTGGCGTTTCGACGTGCTGCCCCTGCCCCAGGCATTGCTCCACAACGTGCTGCCCCTGGACTATCAGGGCCGCACCTGCCTGGTGCTGGGCGAGCCCTTTGCCCAGGCCTGCCGGCACTGGATCCAGGCCACCCCTGACCTGCGCCAACTGCCGCTGGCCATGAGCCTGCCGGACGCGGTCAAGGCCCAACTGAAACTCGCCGAAACCAGCCAGCGCGTCATGCAACCCTTCGGCGCAGGCGACGAAAACGCCCGCGTCGGCCAGGCCGCCGAGGAAATTTCCCTGACCAGCATTGCCCGCGACGACAACCCGGTGGTGCGTTTAGTCAATTCGATGCTGTTCGACGCCTTGCAAAGCCGCGCCAGCGATATTCATGTGGAAACCAACCCCGAAGGCCTGGAGATCAAATACCGCATCGACGGCGTGTTGCAAAAGATGGGCAACGCCAGCGGCCTGGACATGGCCGAACAGGCGCTGTCACGGATCAAGGTGCTGTCGGAACTGGATATCGGCGAACGCCGGGTGCCCCAGGACGGGCGGTTCAAGATGAAAATCCAGGGCCGCGAGGTGGATTTTCGCGTGTCGATCATGCCCAGCATCCATGGCGAAGACGCGGTGCTGCGCATCCTCGACAAGTCCCAGCGCGGCGAATCCCTGACCCTGGAAAGCCTCGGCCTGGCCGCTGACACCATCGCACGCATTCGCGTGTTGGCCCGCGAGCCCTACGGCATGTTGATCATCACCGGGCCTACGGGCAGTGGCAAATCCACCACCCTGTATGCCGCACTCACGGAGATCAACACGGGCGAGCAGAAGATCATTACCATCGAGGACCCGGTCGAATATCACCTGGCCGGGGTGACGCAGATCCCGGTCAACGACAAGAAGGGGCTGACGTTCGCCCGTGGCCTGCGCTCGATCCTGCGCCACGACCCCGACACGATTCTGGTGGGGGAAATCCGTGATGGCGACACCGCTGGCATCGCCGTGCAAGCCGCGTTGACCGGGCACCGCGTGCTGACCTCGTTGCACGCCAACAGCGCCTTCAGCGTCCTGGAGCGTTTCAACTACATGGACGTCGATGCCCACAGCGTGGTGGAAGCTCTCAACGGCGTGGTTGCCCAACGCCTGGTGCGACGCATCTGCCCGGACTGTGGGACCAGTACCAAACCGGATGCAGAAATCGCCCGGCTCGCCCACTTGACCAGCGCCCAGCTCAAGCAGGGCCACTACCGCATCGGCAAAGGCTGCGAAGCCTGTCGCCACACCGGCTATCGCGGGCGGATCGCCCTGGCGGAAGTCCTCGCCATGACCGACAGCATCAAACAAGGCCTGCTCAACCGCAGCTCCGCATCCACCTTGCGCGAACTGGCGCGCGAAGCCGGCCATGTGTTCATTCGCGATATCGCCCTGGCCCATGCGGCCCGGGGCGAGACCACGCTCAAGGAGATCCACCGTGTCATTTCCCTTTACTGAGCACGTGGTGTGGTTACACAGCAGCGGCGCCACGTGGGCCGCCCGCCCGCGCTGGCGGGGTGCGACCGTCTGGCGCGCGGAGCGGGCCGGCGAGCCGTTGGCGGCCTGCGCGCAGTTGCTGGAGCAGGCACCGCGCGGGCGCGTGCGGTTTCTGGACCGGGCCAGCGTGCTGCTGGGCTTTCCCCATGTGCAGTACCTGATGCTCCCATGGCAAACCGGCCTGCACCGCAGGGCTGACTGGCAAGGGTTCGCCGCAGCCGCGTTCAACCAGCAGGCCGGGATGAGTGCCGAGGGCTGGCAGGTGCAGGTCGCCAACAGTGCCTTCGGCCATGACCGCCTCGCGGTGGCAATCCAACGGGATTTGCTGCAAGACCTGCGCGATCTGTTCAAGCTGGCGCGCTTGCCCCTGCTGACCTGCACCCCACTGCTCACGGCCGTGGCCCAGCGCTACTGGCGATACCTGCCCGAAGACTGCGTGCTGGCGGTCGCCGAATCCGACGCCCTCAGCTGCCTCTATCGGCAACGGGGCGCGCCGGCCCAGGTGTGCGTGCTGCCCACCCCACCCGACAGCCAATTGAGCGACAACCTGTTCACCGCCGACCTGCTCGCTCAACGCAGCGCGCCGGCCACGCTGATTGTCGCCAACCGCCCTGTCACGCCATGGCTGGGGCCGTTGCATCCCTGGCTGGAGGACGCGCCCGCATGAAATCCTGGCTCGCCAGTGCCTGGCAGCTGCTGCGCACGCCCCCTGCGCCCGCGGTTGATTTCCAACACGCCAACGCCCCCCTTCGGCCACTGATCGGAGTGTTGTGGCTGGTGGCGCTCCTGCTCCTGTTCAACACCTGGCAGCACTGGCAGCGCATGGAGCAACAGCAACTGCACACCGATGAATTGGAGCAGCAGTTTATCCAGCTGACGCGCCGCCAAGAGCAGTTGATCCAGGCCGCGATTCGCCTGTCTCCGCAACAAAAACAGCAACTGGCCGCGTTTTCCCGGCAAGCAATCACGCCCTTCCCGCTGATGGACGCCGTAGCCCGGGCCTGGTCCGCAGATATCGCCTTGACGCGGGTGGAGGTCAACACCCAGAACCAGATGTTGCTGTTGGAACTTGAAGCCAAGGCGCTGGGCGATGCGTTCCGCTTTGTCGAACGGCTCAAGGCCCAACCCGGGGTCCATGTGAACGTGCAACAGAGCGCGCGCAAGGCCAACGACCCGCAGCACCCGGTGCAGGTCAAGCTTGCCGTTGGCGCGGAGTAAGCCAGCGATGGACACGCTGACCCGTCACCTGCCGCGCTTGCGCTGGTACCTGCTGCAATGGCAGCAGAGCCTGGGCTTCTGGGGCCTGCTGGCGCTGACCTTGATGGCCACAGCACTGGTGATCGATGCCACGGTGGTGCACCCGGCGCGCATCGCCGACAGCCAGCGACGCCAGGAGCTGGAAGCCGGTATCGCCGAACAACCCCAGGATGTACAAGTCACCGAACCTGCGGTGGTGGAAGAGATGCCCGGCGCCGCCGACTTCGCCCCTCGCCTGGAAAAACTGCTGGATACCCTCGGCCGACGCGGTTTCATCATCGACCGAACCACCCTCGCCTACTCCGTTCCCGGCGATATCGGCCTGCAACGCCTGGACGTGGAGATCCCCCTCAGCGGCCCCTACAGCCTGTTGCGCGAAGCCTTGGCAGATGCGGCGCAAGAACCGGCGGTGCGCATCGAAAGCCTGACCCTGGAGCGCAAGGAAATCGTCAGCGGCTTGCTGAGTATCAACCTCAAAGTCAGCCTACTGGGGGTGGCGCAATGAAACTGCCGCTGTATTTGCGCGTGCTGTTGCTGCTGACCCTGGTCGGCTGCGGCTGGCTGTTCTGGCAGGACACCCCGGAAAACCCCGCCCCCCAGCCCAGCGCGGCCGTGGTCAAACCCGCCGAACCTGCGCCGGCCCCAACGCCCGTGCCCCAACCGGGAGCAGTGATCGACCTGTTCCCAGCCCAGTCCTGGATCCCACCACCGCCGCCGGCCGCCGTGGATAACGCGCCGCCCAAACCACCGCCGCTGCCCTTCACCGTCAGCGCGCAATGGCGTTACGAGCACCAAGGAAAAATCGTCGTACTGCGCGGCAACGGCACCCAGTACACCCTGTGCAACCGCTGCGCGGTGCCCGGGCGCATCGTGCCGGGCACGATGCTCGACGCCCACTACCGGCTGGACAAACTCACCGATACCGCCGTGGTGCTGACCTACCTGCCACTCAAGCATGTCAGCACCCTGCGCCTGGACCACCACTGACCGGGCAAGGATACGATCATGACGAGACGTACGTGGATTCCCCTGAGCCTGGCGCTGCTGCTCCATGGCTGTGAGACCCAGCGGGCGATCAAGCACAGCGACGAGTTACGCCAACAGGGCGATATCGTCAGGTCAGTCGAAGTGCTGCAAGCCGAAGCCAAGCAATCACCTGACGACGTGCAATTGCGCACGGCGCAATTCGGCACGCTGGAACTGCTGGTTGCCCAATACAGCCGCGAGGCCAGCACCGCGCTGGTGCGCGGCGACGACGCGGCGGCCATCCGCGCCCTGGAAACCATCCTCAAATACGACCCCGGCAACCTCGGCGCGCGCCAGGAAATCCAGAGCATCCAGGCCATGAAACAACTGCGTCCGCAACTGGCGCGGGCCTATGAGATGAAACGCGCCAACCCGGTGGAGGCGCTCAACCTGGTGCGCCAGATCATCGCGCAAAAGCCCAACTACCGAGAGGCCCTGGACTTTCGCAACGCCCTGACCCGCGAACTGGTGAGCGCCGACTACCTCAGCGCCGACCTGTCCGACGCCATGCGCAAACCCCTGAGCCTGGAGTTCAGCGCCCAGAGCCTGAGCACGATTTTCGAGACCATCGCGCGCCTGTCGGGGGTCAACTTTGTCATCGACAAGGACGTCAACCCCAGCGCCGCCGCCAGTATGACGGCCAGCCGCACCACGGCCGAAGACGCGTTGAACCTGTTGCTGACCACCCAGGGCCTGGAGAAGAAAATCCTCAACCGCAACACCATCCTGATCTACCCCCGACGCCCCGACAAGGAACGTGAATACCGCGAGTTGGCGGTGCGCACGTTTTACCTCAGCCATGGCGACGCCAAGATCGTCGCCGCCGAGATCAAGCAGGTACTCAAGCCCAGGGAAGTGCTGGTGGACGAGCGATTGAACGCGGTGATTGTGCGCGATGGCCTGGACACCCTCAGCGCCGTGGAAAAAATGGTCGAGGCCATTGATATCGCGCAGTCCGAAGTGACCATTGATATCCAGGTGCTGGAAGTCAGCCTCACCGATGAATTGAACCTGGGCATCAAGTACCCGGAAAGCGTGGGGGTGTCAGTGGGCAACCTGGCCAATGTGCCCGCCGGGCTCGCCGGGATTCCCCTCAGTGCATTGCGCGGCATCAATGGCGACAACATCCTGCTGGACGCCGGCAGCACCTCGGCACGCATCAACATGCTGCAACGCAGCGGCAACACGGTGACCCTGGCCAACCCACGGGTGCGCGTGCGTAACCGGGAAGAAGCGGCGGTGAACATCGGTGACAAGATCCCGGTGGTGACCACCACCACGGCCAACCAGATCACCACCTCGTCGGTGTCCTACCAGGACGTGGGGCTGCAGATCACGGTCAAGCCGATCATCAGCCTGAGCGATGAGGTAAACCTGGAGTTGAATGTGGAGATGAGCCATATCACCAAGCGCATCCCCGGCTCGGAAAACGTGCCCGCCACGTTTGAACTGGGTTCGCGCGCCACCAAGACGCTGCTGACCGCGCGCAACAATGAAACCCAGATCGTCTCGGGGCTGATCCGCACGGCGGACGTTGACGAAGGCTCGGGGTTGCCGTGGTTGAGCCAGATCCCGTGGATCGGCAAGAAGCTGTTTGGCACCAACCAGAGCACCCAACAGAAAACCGAGATCATCTTGCTGCTGACGCCACGGATCGAGCGCAACCTGGATTTGCCGATCTCGCAGATCAGTACCTTTCACAGCGGCACCGAGGCGCGCAGTTCGACGGAGGGCATGATCCTGCGCGATACCACCGAGAAGATGATTCTCAAGCCCACCGGCGGCGATCCGACGCCTGCGCTGCCGCCCCCCATGCAGCAGCCGGATGCCAACTGGGCACCGCTGCCGCCACCGTTGCCGGATTTGGCGCCCAAGCCTGTGCCAGTACCAGCGCCGCAACCCCAGGCACAATGAAGATCAACTGTGGGAGCTGGCTTGCCTGCGATACAGGCACCTCGGTCTATCAGCCAGACCGAGGCGATGCTATCGCAGGCAAGCCAGCTCCCACACACGCCAGCTCCCACAGGGTTTTGTCGTGTTTTCGGGTTAGCGTACGACGCCCTCTTCCACCAACAGCTTGAGGATCGCCTGGGCGCCTTCTTCCGCGCTCACGCCCTTGAGCACTTGCCCGCCACCGCCACTGGCCTTGGCCGTCGCGGCCTTCATCCGGTCCGCACCGCTCTTGGCCTTGATCACCTTCAAGCGCTTGGGCCGAGGCTTGGCCGGTTGCAGCACGGCGTCGGTGAACAACCCGTCCTCTTCCACCTCGACCTCATGGGCCGTCAACTCACCCCGTTGCGCCGGGCCGTAGGCACTTTGCCGTGGCTTGGGCGCGGCGTTGTCCACCGTGGCCAAAAACGGCAAGCGCACCTTCAACCGTCGCCGCTGCCCGCGCGGCAACGCTTGCAGCACATGCGCCACGCCGCCGTCGATGGACTCCACTTGCGCCAGCCCGACGATCAGCGGCCAGCCCAATTGTTCGGCGAGCAAAAACGGCAACATGCCCGAGCCTTCGCCGGTTTCCGCCTGGCTGCCGGCGAGCACCACGTGGGCACCGGCATCGCGCAGGTACTCGCTGAGCACCGGCAACGCATCGCTGCCCGCCGGTTGTTCCAGCACATGCAATTGCGGCAGGCCCATGCCCAGGTAACTGCGCAGGGTCGGCTCGTTGATATTGCCGGCGTGCAGCACCTGCAACTGATCCCCCGCCATCTGCAAACCCAACTCGACGGCGCGGGCGTCTTGCTCGGCACGGCGCGGGCGCCCGGACGTCGGGTGTGCGCCGATGGACACCAGGCTGATTACATTCGTGGTCATGGCCAACTCCTTAAGCCGCATCGCGCTTGGCGCCGTTGCGGTAGGTTTCTACCGCCGCGATCAAGGCGTGCAGGATTGCGGCGCTGTCGCCGATCACCGACAGGTCGGCACGCTTGATCATGTCGCAACTCGGGTCGAGGTTGATCGCCACCACCTTGTCGCAGGCACCGATGCCTTGCAGGTGCTGGATCGCCCCGGAAATACCCACCGCCACGTACACCCTTGCAGTGACCCAGATACCACTGGCGCCGACCTGGCGGTCGCGGGCCATGAAACCGTCGTCCACGGCCACCCGTGACGCGCCTTCGGTGGCGCCGAGGGCGGCGGCGGTCTGGTGGAACAGCGCCCAGTCCTTCACGCCATTGCCGCCGGAGAAAATGAACTCCGCTTCGGCCATCGGAATGGCCGCCGGATCCACCGCCACCGCGCCGAGGTCTTCGATACGCGGCAGGCTGCGCGCCAGGCCTGTGGATAACTCCACGGGCAACACTTCGTGACGGGTTTCGCTGACCGGTTCCGCGCACTCGACGGCGGCGAGGATCAGGCGCGGCAGTGGTCGGGCCAAGTCTTCCTGGCCGGCGCCAGCACGGCCGATGCATTCGTCACCCTTGATCTGCCATACGCGCGTCGCCGGGCGTTCCTTGAGGCTGGCGGCAAAGCGCCGACCCAATTCGCCGCCACCGCTGCGGCTGTCCGGCAGCAGCCAGTGGCGTGGGTTGAACTGGTTATCCACAGCGCGCAAACCCTGTACTCGTTGTTCCGGTGCATAACCGTCGAACTCAGGGCCATCGAGCACCAGCAGGCGATCGACACCAGCCGTGGCAAACGCGTTTTCCTTGTGCTCGCCAAACACCACGGCCAGCACTGCGCCGTCGCTGCCGGCGAGTTGGCGGGCGAGGCCGAGCAAGTCGCGGTCGTGGCTGCTCAGGCGGCCACCGACCATGTCCGGCACCACGTTGATATAGAACGCCGGCGCGGCAACCTGATGCAGCGGCAACTGCACTTCCACCGCCGCCGTGCGCTTGGCCGCGCCGCCCTGCTGGGCGCCGCTGCGGTCGATGCGCTTGATCCCGTTGGGGCCGATAAAACCGACGCCATGTACGTTCTTGCGGATGACGCCGTTAGGCCCCATCCAGCTGTGTTGCACCGGTTGCATCGCCGCATGCAGCGGGTGCAGGCGGTTGCGGGCGATCCACTCAGCGCGTGGGTCGCGGCGGATAATGTCGCTCATCAGTGCACCTCCGCAGGTTCACGCTTTAGGGGGGCTTTGGCGGGCGCAGCGTCTTCTAGCAACGCATCGGCCACCAGTTCCGCGATGTCCTTGATCAATGGACGCGGTTCGACCACGCCCTCAAGCATCGCCGTGCACTGCGGGCAACCCACCGCTACCACTTCGGCACCGGTTTCGCGGATATCTTCCATGCGCATATCGGGAATGCGTTGCTTGCCAGGAATGTCGGTAATCGGCGCCCCGCCACCGCCGCCGCAGCAGCGTGAACGGAAGCCCGAGCGTTGCATCTCCTTGACCTCGATCCCCAGCGCGCGCAGCACCTGGCGCGGCGCCTCGTATTCGCCGTTGTAGCGGCCCAGGTAGCACGGGTCGTGATAGGTCACGCTGTTGCCCTTGTGCTGGCCCAGGTTCAGCGCGCCCTCGCCGATCAGCTCGGCCATGAAGGTGCTGTGGTGGTGCACAACGTAGTTGCCGTTGAAGGCGCCGTACTCGTTTTTCAGCACATGGAAACTGTGGGGGTCGCAGGTGACGATGCGCTTGAAACTGTACTTGGCCAGGGTCTGGATATTGCGCGACGCCAGCAACTGGAAGGTGGCTTCGTCGCCCAGGCGGCGGGCCACGTCGCCGCTGTCGCGTTCTTCCAGGCCGAGCACGGCGAAGTCGACATTCGCCGCCTTGAGCACTTTGACGAAGGCGCGCAGGGTGCGTTGGTTGCGCATGTCGAAGGCACCGTCGCCGACCCAGAACAGCACGTCGGCGCTGCCCTTTTCGCTGAGCAACGGCAGGTTCAAATCCGCTGCCCAGTTCAAGCGACCGCCCGGAGCAAAACCGCCCGGGTTGTCGGTGGCGATAAGGTTTTCGAGGACTTCGGCGCCTTTGTTCGGCGTGGCGCCTTTTTCCAGGGTGAGATGGCGGCGCATGTCGACGATGGCGTCCACGTGCTCGATCATCATCGGGCACTCTTCCACGCAGGCGCGGCAGGTGGTGCAGGACCACAGGGTCTCGGCGTCCACCAGACCGTTGACGATCGGCTGATGCGGGTTGCCGCTGTGTTCGCCAATGGCTTTGCCCGGATACGGGCTGCCGGCGAACTTGGCATCGGTGCCACCGGCCAGGCCGACGACCATGTCCTGGATCAGCTTTTTCGGGTTCAGCGGCTGGCCGGCAGCAAAGGCCGGGCACGCGGCTTCGCACTTGCCGCACTGCACGCAGGCGTCGAAACCGAGCAGTTGGTTCCAGGTGAAATCCTTGGGTTTTTCCACGCCCAGGGGCGCGGTCTTGTCGCTCAGGTCCAGCGGTTTCAAACCGGTGGAGCGGCCACCGCCAAAGCGCTCGGCGCGACGGTGCCAGGCCAGGTGCAGGGCACCGGCGAAGGCGTGTTTCATCGGGCCGCCCCAGGTCATGCCGAAGAACATCTCGCTGACGCCCCACAACACACCCACGCCGAGCAGCGCCGCGAGCAGCCAGCCGCCGAAGTCCGCCGGCAGGATCCCGGCCACCGGCAAGGTCACCAGGAAGAAGCTCACCGAGAACGCCATCAGGCTTTTCGGCAGGCGCATCCACGGGCCTTTCGACAGGCGCGCCGGCGGGTTGCGCCGACGCAGGTAGACGAAGGTCGCGCCGACAAACATCAGCACCGAAGCCAGCAGCAAGGCGTACCCGAGGAGGCGGTTGTGCAGGCCGAAGCCGTGCACCAGGATGGCCAGCAATGCCGACAGCACAAAGCCCAGCGCCGTGGCGACGTGGGTGTTGGCGATGTATTTGTCGCGGGCGACCACATGGTGCAGGTCGACCATGTAGCGCTTGGGCATGGCCAGCAGGCCGCCCAGCAGGTCGACTTTGGAGGCACGGCCACGGCGCCACATGTTTACCCGGCGCAGGGCGCCGAGGACGGCAAGGCCCAGGGCGGCGAAGAGCAGGATGGGAAGAAGGGTGTTCAGCATGGTGAAGCTCCCAAAGACCTCGGGGTCTTGCAGGTCGAGATGCCTTGCTCAATTCCTGTGGGAGCGGGCTTGCCCGCGATTGCAGTGTGTCAGTCAACAAAGATGTTTACTGAACCACCGCTATCGCGGGCAAGCCCGCTCCCACAGGGTTCTCCACAAGCCGTCAGAAATCCTTGCACAAGCGCAGGGCGTCATAGATCGCAGCGTGGGTGTTGCGCTGCGCCACGCAGTCGCCGATGCGGAACAGCAAGTAGCCGTCACCCGCCTCGCTCAGGCACGGCTGCGGCTTGATCGCGAACAGCGCCTCGACGTCCATCTGGCCCTTGTTGCGCGAGCCTTCCTTGAGGGCGTAGTAGATCGCTTCGTCCGGGCGCACGCCGTTTTCGACGACCACCTGGTCCACCACCCGTTCCTCTTTGGCGCCGGTGTATTCGTTCTCCAGCACCGCCACCAGCTTGTCGCCTTCGCGGTAGACCTTTTCCAGCATCATGTCGCCGGTCATGATCACTTCCTTGGGGTACATGCTGCGGTAGTAGGTCGGGAACGACGTACCGCCGATGGCCACGCCGGGCTTGATGTCGTCGGTGACGATCTCCACCTGGCTGCCTTTGTCCGCAAGGAAATCCGCCACCGACATGCCGGTGAATTCGCAGATGGTGTCGTACACCAGCACGTTTTTACCCGGCGCGACTTTGCCGTCGAGCACGTCCCAGCTGCTGACGATCAGGCCTTCAGCCGCGCCCCAGTGTTCGTTCTGTTCGATGAACGGATGCCCGCCCACGGCCAGCACCACGACGTCCGGGCGCAGGTCCAAGATAGTCGCCGCATCGGCGGCCACGCCCAGGCGCAGGTCGACATTCAAGCGCGCCAGCTCCAACTGGAACCAGCGGGTGATCCCGGCAATCTGGTCGCGCTGCGGCGCCTTGGACGCGGTGGTGATTTGCCCACCGATAAATTCTTTCTTCTCGAACAGCGTCACGTCATGGCCACGCTCGGCGGCGACGCGTGCAGCTTCCATCCCGGCCGGGCCGGCACCGACCACCACGACCTTGCGCTTGACCCCGGTGGTTTTCTCGATGATGTGCGGCACGCCCATGTACTCACGGGACGTCGCGGCGTTCTGGATGCACAACACATCCAGGCCCTGGTACTGGCGGTCGATGCAGTAGTTGGCGCCGACGCACTGTTTGATCTGGTCGATCTGGCCCATCTTGATCTTGGCGATCAGGTGCGGGTCGGCCATGTGTGCACGGGTCATGCCGACCATGTCCACGTAGCCGCCTTCCAGAATACGGGTGGCCTGGTTCGGGTCCTTGATGTTCTGCGCGTGCAGCACCGGCGCCTTGACCACTTCCTTGATCCCGGCGGCCAAGTGCAGGAATGGCTCCGGTGGATAACTCATGTTGGGGATAACGTTGGCCAGGGTGTTGTGGGTGTCGCAACCCGAGCCCACGACGCCGATGAAATCGAGCATGCCGGTGTCGTCGTAATACTTGGCGATCTGTTTCATGTCCTCGTGGGACAAGCCGTCCGGGTGGAACTCGTCACCGCACAGGCGGATGCCCACGCAGAAATCCGGGCCGACTTCCTTGCGCACGGCTTTCAATACTTCCAGGCCGAAACGCATGCGGTTTTCGAAGCTGCCGCCCCATTCGTCGGTACGCTTGTTGACCCGTGGGCTCCAGAACTGGTCGATCATGTGCTGGTGCACCGCCGACAGTTCCACGCCGTCGAGGCCACCAGCTTTCGCGCGGCCAGCGGCGGCGGCGTAGTTGCCGATCACCCGCCAGATTTCTTCCGGCTCGATGGTCTTGCAGGTGGCACGGTGCACCGGCTCACGCACGCCGGACGGCGACATCAGGGTCGGCCAGTTGAAGCCGTCCCACCGCGAGCGCCGGCCCATGTGGGTAATCTGGATCATGATCTTGGCGCCATGCTTGTGCATGGCGTCGGCCAGGTTCTGGAAGTGCGGGATGATGCGGTCGGTGGACAGGTTGACCGAACTCCACCATTCCTGCGGGCTGTCGATGGCCACGACGGACGAGCCGCCGCAGATCGCCAGGCCGATGCCGCCCTTGGCTTTCTCTTCGTAATAACGGATGTAGCGCTCGGTGGTCATGCCGCCGTCGGTGGCATACACCTCGGCGTGGGCGGTACTGAGCACGCGGTTGCGGATGGTCAGTTTGCCGATCTGGATCGGCGCAAACATTGCTTCGAAAGCCATGGCACGGTCCTCGGCTTACAACGGCTTGACGGTGAACAGGCCGTCATCGTGGCCCTCTTCGGAGCCTCCGTAGACTTGCTCTGCGACGGTGCGGAGGTTGCTGCCGCGCGCCTGGAGAATCTGGTCCATGGCACCGGCAAACCAGCCGGTGAACATGTAGTCCACCTTGCGCCCGACCTTGCCGTACACGTAGACGAATGCCGAGTGTTCCAGCTTGACGCTGCAGGTGCCCTTGTCGAGGTCGATGTCCTGGATCTTGAACAGGCCCCAGCCGCGTTGCGACAGGCGCTTCATGTAGTGCTCGAACACCGCGACGCCTTCCAGGCCGTGGCATTCGGCTTCTTTCTCGCACCAGTGCCAGGCGGATTTGTAGCCGGCCTTGTAGAGGATCTCGGCGTAGGCGTCGGCGCCCAGGACTTCTTCGATACCGATGTGGTTATTGACGAAAAAGTGGCGCGGTACGTAGAGCATGGGCAGGGCGTCGGAGGTCCAGACACCGGTCTCGCTGTCGACTTCGATAGGTAATTGCGGGGCGATCTTGGCCATGGAAACTTAACTCCAGAAAATTTGTTGTAGGTGTGTTGCGCAGTGATGCGCTGGCTTATTCGCCCCAGACGTCCTTGAGGACGTTGACCCAGTTCTCGCCCATGATCTTGCGCACCACGCGTTCGCTGTGGCCGCGCTTGAGCAGGGTTTCGGTGAGGTTGGGGAACTCGCCCACGGTGCGGATGCCCAGTGGGTTGATGATCTTGCCGAAGCTGGTCAGGCGGCGGGCGTAACCCTTGTCATGGGTCAGCATTTCAAAGAAATCCTGGCCATGGCCCTGGGTGAAGTCGGTGCCGAT
Source organism: Pseudomonas sp. FP453 (assembly GCF_030687495.1). Taxonomy (NCBI): domain Bacteria; kingdom Pseudomonadati; phylum Pseudomonadota; class Gammaproteobacteria; order Pseudomonadales; family Pseudomonadaceae; genus Pseudomonas; species Pseudomonas sp. FP453. Next base: position 5,749,889 of record NZ_CP117435.1, read on the forward strand.
GCCGATGGCGTCTTCGCCGACGATGTTCATGGTGTATTCGATGGCTTCGGCGTAGTCGTCGATGGTCGAATCGATGCCCTTGGCCAGGAACGGCGCGAACATGGTCACACCAACAAAACCGCCGTGGTCCGCAATAAACTTAAGCTCTTCATCGGACTTGTTGCGCGGGTGCTCCTTGAGCCCGGACGGCAGGCAGTGGGAGTAGCACACCGGTTTTTTCGATTCGAGGATGACTTCTTCGGAGGTTTTGGAACCGACGTGGGACAGGTCGCACATGATGCCGACACGGTTCATCTCGCCGACGATCTCACGGCCAAAACCCGACAGGCCGCCGTCGCGCTCGTAGCAACCGGTGCCCACCAGGTTCTGGGTGTTGTAGCACATCTGCACCACGCCCACGCCGAGCTGCTTGAAGATCTCGACGTAGCCGAGTTGGTCTTCGAAGGCATGGGCGTTCTGGAAGCCGAAGATGATGCCGGTCTTGCCCAGTTCCTTGGCTCGGCGGATGTCGGCGGTGGTTTTCACCGGGATCACCAGGTCGCTGTTCTCACGGATCAGGGTCTGGCTGGCCACGATGTTATTGATGGTGGCCTGGAACCCTTCCCACACCGACACGGTGCAGTTGGCGGCGGTGAGGCCACCTTTGCGCATGTCCTCGAACAGGTCGCGGTTCCACTTGGCAATAATCAGCCCGTCGATAACGATGCTGTCGGCGTGCAATTCGGCTGGGCTCATCAGGCGTCCCCTTATTGGCGATTCATGCGCCGAATCGTCTGCCGGCGCTTTGGGGCCAGCATATGCCCAGGGGCAACCCGAGCCGGGTGCAAAAACGACAGGGGAATTGCCGAAAGCGTCAATCCACGACAAAGGCTGCTATGACAGCTCTGACTGGCGGCTGTTCTTTGTCCTACTCTTGGGCCAGAATTCCCGCATCACCTGATATGAGACGGCGCAATGAAATCGATTTTCCTGGCTTTGGCACTCATCGCAACCACCGCCCACGCGGCCGAAGACACCGACAGCACGCCCTGCGATGGCATCGAAAACGACAAGCAAACCCTGGAATGCGCCACCTACAACAAAACCACCGCCGAACAACTGCTCAAGGATAACTACCAAGGCCTGCTGGAACGCATGGCTGCGACCTACGGCAGCGACAAGACCAAGCTGGCGGACATTACCGCTCGTCTGAAGGATGCCCAGCAGAAGTGGGAAAAACTGCGGGATGCCGATTGTGCGGTGGACACCTTTCCGGCGGTGAATGGCACCAAGGCGTATGCGATTGCGGTGAATGACTGTTTGGCGCGCATGAGTGATGAGCGGTCGGAGTTTCTGGAGTCGATTGGGCAGGAATAAGCGACAATCCCCGGCACTTTCTTTCTGAACCAAGGCCACTCATGACTATCTGCGGCATCGAAATCAAAGGCAGCGAAGCCATCATCGCCGTCGCCTCCCTGGACAACCAGGCGCTGACCCATGTCGCCCTGGCCACCAAGAAAATCGCCCTCGAAGACGATGATGAAGCGGCCAACGTCAAAGCCTTCGCCGCCCAGGTGAAGGCGTTTGTGCAGGCCAACGGCATCGAGCGGATTGCGATCAAGAAGCGCAGCAAGAAAGGTGAGTTTGCCGGTGGGCCGACTACGTTCAAGATCGAGGGTGTATTTCAATTGCTGGACGGTGTGGAGGTGACGTTGTTGTCGCCACAGACCATCAATGCGCAGAACAAGAAGCACAGCTTTGAGCTGCCGGCGAGCCTGAACAAATACCAGCATGAAGCCTACAAAGCTGCCTGCTCGGCGCTGCTGAAGAAATAAGCCACACAGAGTATCCCTGTGGGAGCTGGCTTGCCTGCGATAGCGATGTATCAAATGGCATTTGTGGTGCTGACCCACCGCCATCGCAGGCAAGCCAGCTCCCACATTTGTCCTGCGTTGTCTTTTAGAGGGATGTCTGGCGCTTGTGCAGCAGCCACTCGCCGAACGACTTGTCTTCCAGGGCATAGCCTCCCCGACTCGACTTCCAGACCAGCTCCTTGTCGCGCAAGGCATCGATACAGGCCTGAATAGTCTGAGTGCCCGGCACCACGTCACTGCCCATGTCTTCCAGCGCCTTGCTCACCGCCGTGACAGTACTGTCGGTAAACGGTGCGAAGGGTTCGTTGCTCTGTGAACGCTCCACCATCACTTCCAGCACCGCACGCTGAGGGATGGTCAGGGCATTCCAGGCACTTTCGAATTCGGTCCACACGCCAGCACGCAGCGACTCGGCACGACTGTGCAGTAATTGACCCAGGTTACTCGCCTCACCCAACTCAAGCGCCACTTCACCCAGGATGGTGCGCAACATCTCCGGGCGACGGCCCACCCGCTCAAAGACTTCATCAATGTCAGCAGCGTTGAACTGGTTGGTCTCGGCCAAAAGGGCGTTGATATGCAGGGTATACGCTTGGGTAAACTCCCTGCCCAGCAGCGGAAAAGGTGTGATGCTGGAACCGAAGAATGGCTGGCTTTTGCCTAAGACCAAATGGGCCAGCTTGTCGCGATTGGAGCCGGTGAACACCAGATACAAGCCGTTGCCTTCCTCGTCGCGGCCTTGGTTGAGCTGGTCCCGGGCAGCCTTCAGCGCAAACATCGCGTTGATACCAGACTCGCTGGTAAGTGCGTGCTGCGCTTCATCTATCACCAGCACGACGGTTTTTTCTGCCGCGCTGTGGAGCAGTTCCAACGCCTGGGTCAGCGTTGCGCCGACCGGTAATTGTGGTTTGGTAAAGTCCCAGGACAGGGTACGCAGAAAGCTTAGCTTCTCGATTCCCATGTTCTTCGCCAGCTTGCGAATGCCCTTTTCATAGGGAACCAGCGCTGCGGCAATCGCGCTGGCAATCAGCTCTGCGGGGTCTTTTTCTTTGTCCGCCCACAGGTCGACGTACACGGTCAGCCAGCCCCTGAGCTGGCACTCCGGGATCAAGTCCTCCCGCAAAAAGGTGCTTTTGCCGGTACGACGTGGCGCCGCGAGAAACAGGCCAGACGTGAAATCCTGAATGCCAGCCCCCACCAAGCCGTCGGCAATGCTGCTGGCCAGGGTGGGACGGCGGAACACGAAGCCGTTGTTCTTGGACATGCTTTTATACCCAATTATTGGAAGGACTATAAATTATAGTCGCGAGTATAATTGACTATAATTGCTCGTCAAACCACCTCCCGTCGCCGATCCTCCCGCGGACACTTCGCAAACCGCGCCCGGTAACTGCGGGTGAAATACGACGGCGATTCAAACCCGCACGCAATACTCACCTCCAGCACACTCATGTCGCTCTGGCGCAACAGCTGCCGGGCTTTTTCCAGGCGCAGGCCGAGGTAGAAGTTGCTCGGTGTGTCGTTCAGGTGCAGGCGAAACAGGCGCTCCAACTGGCGCCGCGTGACCTTGATCGCGTCGGCCAACGCCAGGGTGGTCAGCGGCGGTTCGCTGTGCTGTTCCATCTCGCCGATCACCTGCACCAGTTTCTTGTTGTTGATGCCGTAGCGCGTGGCGATCTGCATGCGCTGGTGGTCTTTGCGCGGGCGGATGCGCCCGAGCACAAACTGTTCAGACACCTGGATCGCCAGCTCCGGGCCGTGGGCCTGGGCGATCAGGTCGAGCAGCAGGTCGATGGACGCGGTGCCGCCGGCGCAGGTGATGCGGCGGCGGTCGATCTCGAACAGTTCCTGGGTCACGCTGAGGTGCGGATAGGATTCCTTGAAGGCGTCGATGGCTTCCCAGTGCAGGGTCAGGCGGTAGCCGTCGAGCAGGCCCGCTTCGGCGAGGACGCAGGCGCCGGTGTCGATGGCGCCAAGGGTTACGCCGTCGTGGTCGAGGCGGCGCAGCCAGTGCTCCAGCGCCGGCGTGGCGAACTTCAACGGTTCAAAGCCGGCGACCACCAGCAAGGTCGCGCCCTTTTTCAGCGGTTCCAGCGCCGCATCGGCGTTGACCGACATGCCATTGCTCGCCAATACCGCGCCGCCATCGGCGCTCAGCACGTGCCAGCGGTACAGCTCGCCGCGAAAACGATTGGCCACCCGCAGCGGCTCAAGGGCGGAGATAAAACCGATGGCCGAGAAGCCCGGCATCAGCAGAAAGTAGAAATCCTGGGACATGGTGGCGCTCTCGTCGGGCGGGCAGCGTGGCCCTGTGATACTCCCGTTCGCGGCGGGTTTCAAGGGGACAGGTCGCTGCAGTGCAAGAGTCGGTCGCCGCCGTGCGTTTTGCCGCCCCGCAAGCTGCGTAACGTGGCGTCACGGTGCACAAAGACACCGGCCCCCACAATAACGACCTGCCGAGGGACCCACCATGAACCGACTGTTACTCGCACTCAGCGCCAGCGCCATTTTCAGTACCAACGTCATGGCAGCCGACGCGGCTTCGTGCCAGAACGTGCGCATGGGCGTGGTGAACTGGACGGACGTGATCGCCACCAGCGCCATGACCCAAGTGTTGCTCGACGGCCTCGGCTACAAGACCAAACAGACCAGCGCCTCCCAGCAAATCATCTTCGCCGGTATCCGCGACCAGCGCCTGGACCTGTTCCTCGGCTACTGGAACCCGCTGATGACCCAGACCATCACGCCGTTCGTCGACGCCAAGCAGGTCAAGGTCCTGGACAAACCGAGCCTGGAAGACGCCCGCGCCACCCTCGCCGTGCCGACGTACCTGGCAGACAAGGGCCTGAAAACCTTCGCTGACATCGCCAAGTTCGACAAAGAACTGGGCGGCAAGATCTACGGCATCGAGCCCGGCTCGGGCGCCAACACCCAGATCAAGGCGATGATCGCCAAGAACCAGTTCGGCCTGGGCAAATTCCAACTGGTGGAGTCCAGCGAGGCCGGCATGCTCGCCGCCGTGGACCGCGCGGTGCGGCGCAAGGAAGCCGTGGTGTTCTTCGGCTGGGCGCCGCACCCGATGAACGTCAACGTCGCCATGACCTACCTCAGCGGCAGCGACGACGCCCTGGGCCCGAACGAAGGCATGGCCACCGTGTGGAGCGTGACGTCGCCGACCTACGCCGAACAGTGCCCCAACGTGCACAAGCTGCTGACCAACCTGACCTTCACCGCCGCCGACGAGAGCCGGATGATGCAGCCGTTGCTGGACCACAAGGACGCCATCGAGTCCGCCAGGCAGTGGCTCAAGGACCACCCGCAAGACCAGCAGCGCTGGCTTGAAGGCGTGACCACTTTCGACGGCAAGCCGGCTGCGGCCAACCTGCAACTGACCAGCAAGTAACTCACCTTCAATCACCGCTTCGCAGCCAGATCCGGCTGCGAACGGCACCACCACGCCTGTAAGGAACCGCCCCATGAACCACGACGTCATCATCACCTGCGCACTCACCGGTGCTGGCGACACGACCAGCCGCAGCCCCCACGTGCCGGTCACTCCCAAGCAAATTGCCGCTGCGGCGGTGGAAGCCGCCAAGGCCGGCGCCACCGTCGTGCATTGCCACGTGCGCGACCCCGAGACCGGCAAGTTCAGCCGCGACGTCGCCCTGTACCGCGAAGTGATGGAGCGCATCCGCGAGGCCGACATCGACATCATCGTCAACCTCACCGCCGGCATGGGCGGCGACCTGGAAATCGGCGCCGGTGAAAACCCCATGGAATTCGGCCCCAACACCGACCTGGTCGGCCCGCTGACGCGCCTGGCCCACGTCGAAGCGCTGCTGCCGGAAATCTGCACCTTGGACTGCGGCACCCTCAACTTCGGCGATGGCGACACCATCTACGTGTCCACCCCGGCCCAACTGCGGGCCGGCGCCAAACGCATCCAGGAGCTGGGCGTGAAGGCCGAGCTGGAAATTTTCGACACCGGCCACCTGTGGTTTGCCAAGCAGCTGATCAAGGAAGGCCTGCTCGACAACCCGCTGTTCCAACTGTGCCTGGGCATCCCGTGGGGCGCGCCGGCCGACACCACCACCATGAAAGCCATGGTCGACAACCTGCCCGCCGACGCCGTGTGGGCCGGCTTTGGCATCGGCCGCATGCAAATGCCGATGGCCGCGCAAGCGGTGCTGCTGGGCGGCAACGTGCGGGTGGGGTTGGAAGACAACCTGTGGTTGGACAAGGGCGTGCTGGCGACCAATGGGCAACTGGTGGAACGCGCCAGTGAAATCCTCAGCCGCTTGGGTGCGCGAGTGCTGACCCCAGCCGAAGGCCGCATCAAGATGGGCCTGACCCAACGCCGCTAACCCCCCAAACACCACAAAACCCTGTGGGAGCGGGCTTGCCCGCGATGGCTGCATCAACTGACACACCGCTATCGCGGGCAAGCCCGCTCCCACAAGGGACCACCGAACTCTTTAGGAACATCGTCATGAGCTTTATCACCGAAATCAAAACCTTCGCCGCCCTCGGCAGCGGTGTCATCGGCAGCGGCTGGGTCTCCCGCGCCCTCGCTCACGGCCTGGATGTCGTCGCCTGGGACCCCGCGCCCGGCGCCGAGACCGCGCTGCGCAAACGTGTCGCCAACGCCTGGGGCGCCCTGGAAAAACAAGGGCTGGCCCCCGGTGCATCGCAAGACCGCTTGCGCTTCGTCGCCACCATCGAGGCGTGCGTGAAAGACGCCGACTTCATCCAGGAAAGCGCCCCGGAACGCCTGGAGTTGAAGCTGGATTTGCACAGCAAGATCAGCGCGGCGGCCAAGCCAAATGCTCTGATCGGCTCCAGCACCTCCGGCCTGTTGCCGAGTGAATTCTACGAGGGCTCGACCCATCCGGAACGCTGCGTGGTCGGTCACCCGTTCAACCCGGTCTACCTGCTGCCGCTGGTGGAAGTGGTGGGCGGTAAAAACACCGCGCCAGAAGCCGTTCAGGCGGCGATCAAGGTGTACGAATCCCTCGGCATGCGCCCGCTGCATGTGCGCAAGGAAGTCCCTGGCTTTATCGCCGACCGCCTGCTCGAAGCCCTCTGGCGCGAGGCGCTGCACCTGGTGAACGACGGCGTGGCGACCACCGGCGAAATCGACGACGCGATCCGCTTTGGCGCCGGGCTGCGCTGGTCGTTCATGGGTACATTCCTGACCTACACGCTCGCCGGTGGCGATGCCGGCATGCGCCACTTCATGGCACAGTTCGGCCCGGCGTTGCAGTTGCCGTGGACGTATTTGCCAGCGCCGGAATTGACCGACAAGTTGATTGACGATGTGGTCGACGGCACCAGCGATCAGCTAGGCAAACACAGCATTTCCGCGCTGGAGCGCTATCGTGATGATTGCCTGCTGGCGGTGCTGGAGGCGGTGAAAACCACCAAGGCCAAACACGGCATGAGCTTCGCCGAATGACTAATGTGGGAGCTGGCTTGCCTGCGATAGCGGTGCAAGATTCACCACCGCTATCGCAGGCAAGCCAGCTCCCACATTTTTGACCGAGTTTCTGATCCAGGATTAATGCCATGCCTGCACTGACGACTTACACCACCAGCATCCACCCCGACTGGGTCGACTACAACGGCCACCTGCGCGACGCGTTCTACCTGCTGATCTTCAGCTACGCCACCGACGCCCTCATGGACACGCTCGGCCTCGACAGCGAAAACCGCGAAGCCAGCGGCCATTCGCTGTTCACCCTGGAGCTGCACCTGAACTACCTGCACGAAGTGAAACTCGGGGCCGAGGTCGAGGTGCATACCCAACTGATCGACCATGACGCCAAGCGCCTGCACCTCTACCACAGCCTGCATCTGGTGGGGGATGAAAAGGAGCTGGCCGGCAACGAGCAGATGCTGCTGCACGTCGACCTCGCCGGGCCACACGCGGCGCCGTTTACCGAGGCGTCATTGCAACGCCTGTCGACGATCAGCCAGGAGCAGGCCGACCTGCCGCGCCCTGCCCTGCTCGGCCGGGTCATCGGCATAAAAAAAGCCCCGATCAAGCCGTGACAAGATCGAGGCAGAATGTGTTGTGTGAGCCGTACATCCCGAGGGTGACCAAACCGTCAAGCTGCTTGCTTGCGCCCAGTGTGCCTATTAGTTCTGTCGGCAAATGGCCCGAAAACGACATGCCCATAGCCATCTGAGGCATTCGTGCAATCTGCCCTTGCCGACCGGTTGAGCGGCTACCAGAATCCAGGTCGAACCCCGCTCCCTTCACCAGGATAAAACGTCATGATGCATGCGGATTTGATTGACCAGGATGACCTGCTGGGCCAACTGCGCTCACTGGGTTTTGAGGTTTCCAGCGGCTCCACCGCCGAGCAGGCGTGCGAGTGTGCGGTGCGCGGTTTGAGCGAAGCGCGGGCCAAGGCGCTGAAAGGCATGGTCGAGCAGATGTACACCGGCAGTGCGACGATTTTGCCGGCTGTGCGCCAGGCGATTGATAAGCAGTTGTTGCCGGCGTTGGTGCAGTTCAGGCAGAACTCTGGGGCCTGATAGATAGCTATCGCAGGCAAGCCAGCTCCCACAGTTGGAATGTATTCATATTTGGAATGCATTCCCCTGTGGGAGCTGGCTTGCCTGCGATGCAGCCGACTCGGTCTAGAGCCGAACGCTGGCGAAAGTCGACTCGTTCCTGGCCTGACTCAACGCCGACAACGGCCCCGACAACGGTGACAACACCAGTGCCTGCGGAATCGGCATCATCGCCACCTGCTGGGTGGTGTTGGAGCCCACGCGCTCATCCCGCGGCGGAATGCCGAAGTATTCGCGGTAGCACTTGGAGAAGTGCGGTGTGGAGACAAACCCGCACACCGACGCCACTTCGATGATCGACATCGGCGTTTGCTTGAGCAACTGCCGTGCACGGATCAGGCGCAGTTTGAGGTAGTAGCGCGACGGCGAGCAGTGCAGGTACTTCTGGAACAGCCGCTCCAGCTGGCGCCGCGACACGGCGACGTACACCGCCAACTCGTCCAGGTCGATTGGCTCTTCCAGGTTGGCTTCCATCAGCGCGACGATTTCCTGCAGCTTCGGCTGGTTGGTGCCGAGCATGTGCTTGAGCGGCACACGCTGGTGATCCTGTTCATTGCGGATGCGCTCGTACACAAACATCTCGGAGATCGCGGCGGACAGTTCACGCCCGTGATCGCGGCTGATCAGGTGCAGCATCATGTCCAGCGGCGCGGTGCCGCCCGAGCTGGTGAAGCGATTGCGGTCGAGGGTGAACAGGCGTGTGCTCATGGCCACGCGGGGGAAGGCTTCCTGCATCGACGCCAGGCATTCCCAGTGCACGCTGCAATCAAAACCGTCGAGCAGACCGGCGCAGGCCAGGGCCCAGCTGCCGGTGCACACCGCGCCCAAGCGGCGCGACTGGCGCGCCTGGCTTTGCAGCCACGACACGTGTTCACGGGTAACGGTGCGCTGGATGCCCACGCCGCCGCAGACGATCACGGTGTCCAGCGCCGGGGCTTTGTGCATGGAGGCATCGGGGGTGATTTGCAGGCCGTCGCTGGCCCACACCTGGTTGCCATCGACACTCAGGGTTGTCCAGCGATACAGCTCGCGGCCGGACAGCTGGTTGGCCATGCGCAGGGGTTCGACTGCGGACGCCAGGGAAATCAGCGTGAAATTGTCCAGCAGCAAAAAGCCGATGGATTGAGGCGCACGGTTCTGGGGTTGAGCCCCGGAGTTGAACGACGTCATCACAGTATCTCCTCACACAAAGCGGGTGATGGCCTCAGGCGAGGCTCTTGTTATTGCACTCTTCAACCAGCGAGGTGAGAGGCTTTGAATTGATAGAGCAATTGCCATGCCTAAAATTGAATGGCCGTCCAATAACTCCTAAAAACGACGTTTTGACGCGTCTATATAAGCCCGTGTCGCAAGTGGGGGTATGAGCGGAAAAGGACGTAGGAACGGGCCCGCTCAAGGGGTGTGAGCAGATCGGTAGCACTTGTGGGAAGGCGCTTTGCGGGCGTGGGGAAAGTCTGTCACCCCAAGCACATGGGATGGGGGGTGAGGGGGAAAATCGTTTGGGAGCTACTTATCTGTTTGCGACGCGCTAAAAGGTGGCGCTTTTGGTCTGGGCGTTCACTTTGTGAGCAGTGTTGTCTGGGCTACCGCTATCGCAGGCAAGCCAGCTCCCACACTTGACCGCGTTTAACCTGAAGGAACACGGTCGACTGTGGGAGCTGGCTTGTCGGGTCGCCGCATCGCTGCGATGGCGGCATCACTGACTCAACACTCCACAGCACTCACCGCCAACCCACCCCGCGATGTCTCCTTGTACTTGTCATGCATATCCGCCCCGGTATCGCGCATGGTGCGGATCACCCGGTCCAGCGAGATAAAGTGCTGGCCATCCCCACGTAGGGCCATCTGCGCCGCGTTGATCGCCTTCACCGCCGCAATCGCATTGCGCTCGATGCACGGCACTTGCACCAGCCCGCCTACCGGATCACAGGTCAGGCCGAGGTTGTGTTCCAGGCCGATTTCGGCGGCGTTGCACAGTTGCTCAGGTGTGGCGCCGAGGATTTCCGCCAGCCCGGCAGCGGCCATGGCGCAGGCCGAACCGACTTCGCCCTGGCAGCCCACTTCGGCGCCGGAGATCGACGCGTTTTTCTTGCACAGGATGCCCACCGCCGCCGCGCCGAGCATGTAGTCCACGACATTGGCTTCGGTGACTTCTTCGCTGAACTTCATGAAGTAGTGCAGCACCCGCCGGGATGATCCCCGCCGCGCCGTTGGTGGGGGCGGTGACCATGCGCCCGCCGGCGGCGTTTTCCTCGTTCACCGCGAGGGCGAACAGGTTGACCCATTCCATCGCGCTCAAGGTCGAGCCGATCACGTTGGGCTTGCCCAGCTCCTGCAAGCTGCGGTGCAACTTGGCGGCGCGGCGACGTACGTTGAGGCCGCCGGGCAGGATGCCTTCGTGCTTGAGGCCCTGCTCCACGCAATCTTGCATGGCGCGCCAGAGCTTCATCAGGCCGCTGCGGATTTCTTCTTCGCTGCGCCAGACCTTTTCGTTCGCCAGCATCAGCTCGGCGACGCGCAGGTTGTGGGTCTTGCACAGCTGCAACAGCTCTGCCGCGCTGGAAAAATCGTAGGGCAGCTCGGTGCGGTCCATGTCGGCCACGCCGCTTTGCGCCTGGGCTTCATCCACCACAAAACCGCCGCCCACCGAATAGTAGGTGTCGCGGTGCAACTCGCCGTTGTCGCCGTGCACCACGAGGGTCATGGCATTGGGGTGGAACGGCAGGTTTTCGTCGAGCAGTTGCATGTCGCGCGCCCACACAAAAGGCACTGGCAGGCGCCCGTCCAGCAGCAGGGTGTCGGTTTCGCGCAGTGTGGCGATGCGAATGCCGATTTGCGACGGGTCGATAGCGTCGGGCCACTCGCCCATCAGGCCCATGATGGTGGCGGTGTCGCTGCCATGGCCGATGCCGGTGGCGGACAGCGAGCCATACAGCTGCACTTCGACGCGGCGTACTTGCTCCAGCCACTCGCGTTCGCGCAAGCCTTGCACAAACAACGCCGCGGCGCGCATGGGGCCGACGGTGTGAGAACTCGAAGGCCCGATGCCGATCTTGAACAGGTCGAAAACGCTGATAGCCATTGCCGTGGAACTCCTCGATAAGCACGGGCCAGGCATGAACGAGGTGCTACGCTCAGATCGCCCAGATGGCGGCATCATCAGCCTTTTGTTCGTCATCACGGCGTCTCACACCGACGTGACCATGCTCACCAGCGTCGCTGCCGTGCGATCCCTGGTTTTGGCCGTTTTTTGCGGTGCAGATGGGTAAAAACAGCAGTTTTACCTTTGGAAAAATCTGTAAGCGACGTCACCGACACTGGATACGACCATCCCTGTACTGGATACGACGCCCCCTGTAGGCGTCAGATTTTCACTGGTACATGATCAGTCTCGACTCGTTTGCAAGGCACCGTGCCAGAGCTGTTGTCGCACGTACCAACCGCAACACCTATAAAGCGCGGCCAAGGCCGCCAGAAAAAACACAGGAGTCTAGCCCTATGAAAGGTTCACCCCAGTTGTTGTTGGCCGCCATGTTGAGTCTGCCAGTCCTGGCGCACGCTGCAGAACCGGCACAATGTCAGACCGTCAACTTCTCCGATGTCGGCTGGACCGACATCACCGTCACCACCGCGACCACCAGCGAAGTCCTCAAGGGCCTGGGCTACAAGCCGCGCACCACGATGATTTCGGTACCGGTGACCTACAAGTCCCTGGCCGACGGCAAGAACATGGACATCTTCCTCGGCAACTGGATGCCGACCATGGAAAACGACATCAAGCAGTACCGTGATGCCGGCACCGTGGAAACCGTGCGCGCCAACCTGGAGAACGCCAAGTACACCCTGGCGGTCCCCGAGGCGCTGTACAACAAAGGCCTGAAGGACTTCGCCGATATCGCCAAATTCAAGGACGAGCTGGGCGGCAAGATCTACGGCATCGAGCCGGGTAACGACGGCAACCGCACCATCCAGACGCTGATCGACAAAGACGCCTTCGGCCTGAAAACCGCCGGTTTCAAGGTGGTCGAATCCAGCGAAGCCGGCATGCTCTCCCAGGTCGAGCGCGCCTCCAAGCGTGACCAGGCCATCGTGTTCCTCGGCTGGGAACCGCACCCGATGAACACCCGCTTCAAGATGAAGTACCTGACCGGTGGTGACGACTCGTTCGGCCCCAACTACGGCCAGGCGACCATCTACACCAACACCCGCAAGGGCTACTCCGAGGAATGCAGCAACGTTGGCCAGCTCCTGAAAAACCTGGTGTTCACCCTGGACATGGAAAGCACCCTGATGGGCAAAGTCCTGGACGACAAACAAAAGCCCGACGCAGCCGCCAAAGCGTGGCTCAAAGCTAACCCGCAAGTCCTCGACACCTGGCTCGCCGGTGTTACCACTGTGGATGGCAAACCTGGATTGGACGCCGTTAAAGCCTACCTCGCCAAGTAACACCGTTGTCCCCGGGGCGGTACGCTGCCCCGGGATGTTTTCCCTCTTCGCATGTGGACATTCACTACCATGCTGACTGAACAGAAAATCCCACTAGGCCAGTACATCGCTGCCTTCGTTGAATGGTTGACCCAACACGGCGCCAACTACTTCGACGCAATCGCATCGACCCTGGAAACGATGATCCACGGCGTGACATTTGCGCTGACCTGGTTCAATTCGCTGGCATTGATCGGTCTGATTGCGCTGCTGGCTCACTTCATTCAACGCAAATGGGGCCTGACCGTCTTTGTCATCGCCTCCTTCCTGCTGATCCTCAACCTGGGGTACTGGCAGGAAACCATGGAGACCCTGGCGCAAGTGCTGTTCGCCACCCTGGTCTGCGTGGTCATCGGTGTGCCGCTGGGCATTGTTGCCGCGCACAAACCGTTGTTCTACACGATGATGCGGCCGGTGCTCGACCTGATGCAGACCGTACCGACCTTCGTCTACCTCATCCCTACCCTGACCCTCTTCGGGCTGGGTGTGGTGCCCGGCCTGATTTCCACGGTGGTGTTCGCGATTGCCGCGCCGATCCGCCTGACCTACCTGGGTATCCGCGACGTTCCCCAAGAGCTGCTCGACGCCGGCAAGGCCTTTGGCTGCTCACGCCGTCAACTGCTCTCACGCATTGAACTGCCCCACGCCATGCCGAGCATCGCTGCCGGCATTACCCAATGCATCATGCTGTCGTTGTCGATGGTGGTGATCGCGGCCCTGGTGGGCGCCGACGGCCTCGGCAAGCCAGTGGTCAACGCACTCAACACCGCCGACATCGCCCTGGGCTTTGAAGCCGGCCTGGCAATTGTCCTGCTGGCCATCATGCTCGACCGCATCTGCAAACAACCCGACGCCAAAGTAGGGGGTGATGCATGAGCATTATCCGATTCGACAATGTCGACGTGATCTTCTCCAAAGACCCACGCGAAGCGCTCAAGCTGCTGGACCAGGGCATGAGCCGTAACGAGATCCTGAAAAAGACCGGGCAGATTGTCGGCGTGGAAAAAGCCAGCCTGGATATCGAGAAAGGCGAGATCTGCGTGCTGATGGGCCTGTCGGGCTCGGGCAAGTCCAGTCTGCTGCGCTGTATCAATGGCCTCAACACCGTGAGCCGTGGCCAGTTGTTCGTCGAGCATGAAGGTCGCCAGATCGACATCGCTTCGTGCACCCCGGCCGAACTGAAAATGATGCGCACCAAACGCATCGCCATGGTGTTCCAGAAGTTCGCCCTGATGCCCTGGCTGACAGTGCGCGAAAACATCAGCTTCGGCCTGGAGATGCAAGGCCGCCCGGAGAAAGACCGGCGCAAGCTGGTGGATGAAAAGCTCGAACTGGTGGGCCTGACCCAATGGCGCAACAAGAAGCCGGATGAGCTGTCCGGCGGCATGCAGCAGCGCGTCGGCCTGGCCCGTGCGTTGGCGATGGACGCCGACATTTTGCTGATGGACGAACCCTTCTCCGCCCTCGACCCACTGATCCGCCAAGGCTTGCAGGATGAACTGCTAGAGCTGCAACGCAAGCTGAGCAAGACCATCGTGTTTGTGAGCCACGACCTCGACGAGGCGCTCAAATTGGGCAGCCGCATCGCGATCATGAAAGACGGCAAGATCATCCAGTACAGCGTGCCGGAAGAAATCGTGCTGAACCCGGCGGACGACTATGTGCGCACCTTCGTCGCCCATACCAACCCGCTGAACGTGTTGTGCGGGCGCAGCCTGATGCGCACCCTGGACAACTGCAAGCGCGTCAATGGTTCGGTCTGTCTCGATCCGGGTGGCGATTCGTGGCTGGACCTGGCCGAAGGCAACACCATCAAGGGTGCTCGCCAGAATGGCGCAGTGATGAATCTGCAGAACTGGGCGCCGGGGCAAGCGGTGGAAGGGCTGGGTCGGTTGCCGACGCTGGTGGATTCGAATATCGGCATGCGTGATGCGTTGCAGATTCGCTATCACACCGGGAACAAGCTGGTGCTGCATAACAACAACCAGGTGGTGGGGATCTTGGGGGATAGCGAGCTGTACCATGCCCTGCTAGGCAAGAACCTGGGCTAACACCCCAAACCCACCTGAAGACACTGGGTCAATGTGGGAGCTGGCTTGCCTGCGATAGCTTTGGTGAATTCACTACAGCTATCGCAGGCAAGCCAGCTCCCACAGTTGAACTCATTTCAACCTTGAGAAAGCGGCGCCAGTGACGGCGCCGCTCACTTCAACTATCAGCTATAGACCCGGCCAAGGAGCTGCCGATGGCTTTCAAACTGATCGAGCACGTCCCGGGTGATCTGTTCCTGGGCAAAGCCCATCAGGTCGTATTCCTGAGGCCCGTTGTGCAGGTACACCTCGGCACGGTAGTAGCGGGTGCGCTCTTCTTCAGGCAGGTCAGTGGAAGCCGACGAGTAAGCATCCAGGCTCACTTCGTAGACAAACGGGTTGCCCTCTTCCATCTCGATGCGCACACCGATGCAGCGCTTGGATTTGCCCAGCAGCGTCTGCACTTCCAACCCTTGCTCACGCAGCGCAACAGCGGCTTCTTCCAACGCCGGCGTTACGTGCTTGTCCATGAAACGCTGCACCGTGCCCTGGCTCGGCTGCAGGTCCAGCGCAGTCAGGCGCTCGCTGAAACCACGACGGCCACGCTCGGCCAATTGCGCCTGCTCTTGTTCGATGGCCACGTCCTGGCGCATCGCCTTGTGCAAACCGAACATAAAGAACACCAGCACCACCGAGAACGGCAGCCCCGCCAGCACCACCATGGTCTGCATGGCCTGGAAGTTGCCGGCAAACAGCAAGCCGATGGTCACCAGGGTGATCACCGCCGACCAGAAGATCCGCAACCAATGCGGCGCGTCTTCGTCCACATTGCCGCCTTTGCACGACAGGTTGGCCATCATCACCGCGCCGGAATCCGCCGGGGTCAGGAACAGCACAAAGCCGACAAAGATCGACACGCCGATGACGATTTTCGACGCCGGGTAATGCTCCAGCAGTTGGTAGATGGCCATCGACGGCTGTTCCAGCGCCGTCTTGCCCAACTCCACCGCACCATGGTTGAGCACCAGATCCAGCGCCGAGTTACCAAAGATCGACAGCCACGCCAGGGTGAAGCCCAGCGGGATCAGCAGCACGCCAGCCACCAGTTCACGCACCGAGCGACCACGGGAAATCCGCGCGATAAACATGCCGACGAATGGCGCCCAGGAAATCCACCACGCCCAGTAGAACAGGGTCCACAGGCCCATCCAGCCTTCGGTCTTCGCCGCGTCGCCTTCGTACACATAGAGGTCGAAGGTTTTCAGCACGATACCGTTGAGGTAATCACCGGTGTTCTGCACCAAGCCGTTGAGCAGGTGCAGGGTCGGGCCAAACAACAGCACAAAGATCAGCAGGCCGCTGAACAGCACGATGTTGAGGTTGGACAGGCGGCGAATGCCGTTCTCCACACCCGACACGGCGGCGATGGTCGCCACGGTGCTCATCACGATGATCACGATCAGCAGGTTGGTGTTGTTGTGCTCCATGCCGAACAGGTTTTCCAACCCGGACGACACTTGCATCGCGCCAATCCCCAGGTTGGTCACCAGGCCCAGCAGGGTCACGAACATGCCGAAACCGTCTACCGCGTGGCCGGCCGCGCCCTTCACCCAACGCTCGCCCACCAGCGGGTACAGCGCCGAACGCAAGGCCAGCGGCTGGTTATGACGGTAGGCAAAGTAGGCCACGGCCAGGCCGACCAGGGCGTAGATCGCCCAGCCGTGCAGGCCCCAGTGCAGGAAGGTCAGTTGCAGCGCCTGGCGTGCAGCCGTGTTGCTGGCGGCCGCGCCTTCGGGCGGGTTGAAGTAGTGATCCAACGGCTCCGAGGCCGCCGAAGTACAGCAGCGAGATGCCGATACCCGACGAGAACAACATGCCGGCCCAGGCGCCGTAGCTGAAGTCCGGGGTGTCGTCCTTGCTGCCCAGTTTCAATTTGCCGTAGGACGAAAACGCCAGGCCGACCACGAACACGAGGTAGGCGGCGATGACCACCATGTAGTACCAGCCAAAGCTTTTCGACAGCCACGCTTGCGCGACGCCGAGCATGCGCCCGGCCTCCTGCGGGGCGATGATCAGGATGGCCGTCAACAACAGAATCAACGCGGTGGAGGTGTAGAACACCCAACCGTTGACCCGCACCTTTTCTGGCGGGGTCTTTATAAGAGAGGCAGAACTCATGGCGCAGATGCTCCGGGCAGTGCGAAAGAGAAACACAAGGCAGCGGTTATCCCGGGACATCGCTTTATGGGCAGGCGACGGACGGGTGTTATAAAGACACCCCGAAAATCCTTGGTCCCCTACCGGACCGGTAGACAGGGCGTTTCAAGGGTTTTTGCAGGTGTCATTTGTCGCGGCTCCCAGGTAGGAAACTTCTGTAGGCAGCGACCATTTGTCGCAGATCTTATTCTTTGTTGATTGAACGTTCAATCAAAACAAAATAGACTGGCCATCAAGCCGAAGGACGTTTATCGCCAGTCGGCAGGCCTAAGGAGAGGTGCTACATGCCCAAGGTCGGTATGCAACCCATACGCCGCCAGCAATTGATCGAAGCCACCTTGACGGCCATCGATCAGGTCGGGATGGGAGATGCCAGCATTGCGCTGATCGCCCGTTTGGCCGGCGTCTCGAACGGCATCATCAGTCACTACTTCAAGGACAAGAACGGCCTTATTGCAGCGACGATGCGCTACTTGATGAACGCGCTGATCGATAACGTCCACGAACGCCGACAGGCCCTGACGGACGACAGCCCACGGGCGCACCTTCAGGTGATCATCGAGGGCAACTTCGACGCCAGCCAGGTCAACGGCCCGGCAATGAAAACCTGGCTGGCCTTCTGGGCCACCAGCATGCACCACCCGTCATTGCACCGGTTGCAGCGGATCAACGATCAACGTCTGTACTCCAACCTGTGCTGCCAGTTCCGCCGAGTGCTGCCGTTGCCGCATGCACGCAAAGCAGCCCGCGGGCTGGCGGCCCTGATCGACGGTTTGTGGTTGCGCGGCGCCCTGTCGGGAGACGCTTTCGACACGGCGCAGGCGCAACGGATCGCTTACGAATACATGGATTTCCAATTGGCCAAGCAGGTGAGTTAGAGCACACATAAACCGCTCAACCCCTGAACGCTGCCGCACCGGCCTACGGTGCGGTGGTCAACGCCAACCACTTATGCACTTGCGAGGACTTTATGGCCCGTTTCGAACTGCAAAAACTCTACATTGACGGCGGCTACAGCGACGCTGGCAGCGATGCCACCTTCGAAGCCATCAACCCGGCTAACGGTGAAGTTCTCGCCCAAGTGCAACGCGCTACCAAGGAAGACGTTGAACGTGCCGTGGTCAGCGCTGAAAAAGGCCAGAAAATCTGGGCAGCCATGACCGCCATGGAGCGTTCGCGCATTCTGCGTCGTGCCGTCGACATCCTGCGCGAGCGCAACGACGAACTGGCCGCCCTGGAAACCCTGGACACCGGTAAAGCCTTCTCCGAAACCAAGTACGTCGACATCGTCACCGGCGCCGACGTACTGGAATACTACGCAGGCCTGGTGCCAGCGATCGAAGGCGAGCAGATCCCGTTGCGCGACACCGCCTTCGTCTACACCCGCCGCGAGCCGCTGGGCGTGGTCGCCGGTATCGGCGCGTGGAACTACCCGATCCAGATCGCCCTGTGGAAATCCGCGCCAGCCCTGGCCGCCGGTAACGCAATGATCTTCAAGCCAAGCGAAGTCACCTCGCTGACCACCCTGAAACTGGCCGAGATCTACACCGAAGCCGGCGTTCCAGCAGGCGTCTTCAACGTATTGACCGGCAGCGGCCGTGAAGTCGGCACCTGGCTGACCGAGCACCCGCGCATCGAAAAAATCTCCTTCACCGGCGGCACCGACACCGGCAAGAAGGTCATGGCCAGCGCTTCCAGCTCTTCGCTGAAAGACGTGACCATGGAACTGGGCGGCAAGTCCCCGCTGATCATCTTCGACGACGCCGACCTCGACCGCGCCGCCGACACCGCGATGATGGCCAACTTCTACAGCTCCGGCCAGGTCTGCACCAACGGCACTCGCGTGTTCGTACCCAAGCACCTGCAAGAGGCGTTTGAAGCCAAGATCGTCGAGCGTGTTGCACGCATTCGCGTCGGCAACCCGGAAGACGAAAACACCAACTTCGGCCCGCTGGTCAGCTTCCAACACATGGAAAGCGTGCTGGGCTACATCGCCAAGGGCAAAGAGCAAGGCGCACGCCTGCTGTGCGGCGGCGATCGCCTGACCGACGGCGACTTCGCCAAAGGCGCCTTCGTGGCCCCGACCGTGTTCACCGACTGCACCGACGACATGGTCATCGTGCGTGAAGAAATCTTCGGCCCAGTCATGGCGATCCTGACCTACGAAACCGAAGAAGAAGTGATCCGCCGCGCCAACGACACCGACTTCGGCCTGGCTGCCGGCCTGGTGACCAAGGACCTGAACCGCGCGCACCGCGTGATTCATCAGCTGGAAGCGGGTATCTGCTGGATCAACGCCTGGGGCGAGTCCGACGCGAAGATGCCGGTGGGCGGCTACAAGCAATCCGGTGTGGGCCGTGAGAACGGCATCAGCTCGCTGAACAACTTCACCCGCATCAAATCGGTACAGGTTGAGCTGGGCGATTACGTCTCGGTGTTCTAAGACCCGAGCCTTGTATTGCCTGTGAGTGCCCTATCGCAGGCAAGCCAGCTCCCACAGTTGGAATGCATTCCCCTGTGGGAGCGGGCTTGCCCGCGATGAGGCCCGACCTGACCATCTCAAAAGAGGGTGCATCCAATGTCCCAAGAATACGACTACATCATCGTGGGTGCCGGCTCCGCCGGTAACACCCTGGCGACCCGTCTTACCGAAGACGAAGGCGTCACCGTCCTGCTGCTGGAAGCCGGCGGCCCCGACTACCGCTTCGACTTCCGCACGCAAATGCCAGCGGCGCTGGCGTTCCCGCTGCAAGGCCGTCGCTACAACTGGGCCTACGAGACCGATCCAGAGCCACACATGGACGGCCGCCGTATGGAATGCGGGCGCGGCAAGGGCCTCGGCGGTTCCTCGCTGATCAACGGCATGTGCTACATCCGTGGCAACGCGATGGACTACGACGGCTGGGCGAAACTGCCAGGCCTGGAAAACTGGACCTACCTCGACTGCCTGCCGTACTTCCGCAAAGCCGAAACCCGCGACATCGGCCCCAAACGATTGGCACGGCGGCGATGGCCCGGTCAGCGTGACCACGCCAAAAGCCGGCAACAACCCGCTGTTCCACGCCATGGTTGAAGCCGGCGTACAGGCCGGTTACCCGCGCACCGTGGACTTGAACGGTTACCAGCAAGAAGGCTTCGGCCCGATGGACCGTACCGTCACGCCGAAAGGCCGTCGCGCCAGCACCGCTCGCGGTTACCTGGACACCGCCAAGAAGCGTTCCACACTGACCATCGTCACCCACGCCCTCAGCGACAAAGTGCTGTTTGAAGGCAAGCGTGCCGTTGGCGTGCGCTACCTGATCGGCGCGGCTGAAGAGCGCGTGGAAGCCCGTGCACGCAAAGAAGTGATCGTGTGCAGTGGCGCCATCGGTTCGCCGCAACTGCTGCAACGCTCCGGCGTCGGCCCGGCCGAACTGCTGAACAACCTCGACATCCCGGTGGTCCACGACCTGCCCGGCGTCGGCGAAAACCTGCAGGACCACCTTGAGTTGTACCTGCAATATGCGTGCACCCAACCGGTGTCGCTGTACCCGTCGCTGCTCTGGTACAACCAGCCGGCCATCGGTGCCGAGTGGCTGTTCAACGGCACCGGCATCGGCGCCAGCAACCAGTTCGAAGCGGGCGGTTTTATCCGTACCCGTGAAGAATTCGAGTGGCCGAACATCCAGTACCACTTCCTGCCGGTAGCGATTAACTACAACGGCAGCAACGGTGTGAAAGAGCACGGTTTCCAGGCGCACATGGGCTCCATGCGTTCGCCAAGCCGTGGTCGCATCCAATTGAAGTCGAAGAACCCACGGGACTACCCGAGCATCCTCTTCAACTACATGGCCACCGAACAGGACTGGCAGGAATTCCGCGACGGCATCCGCCTGACCCGGGAAATCATGCAACAGCCGGCGCTGGACCAATACCGTGGCCGCGAAATCAGCCCGGGCATCGACGTGCAAACCGACGAGCAACTCGACAAGTTCATCCGTGAACACGCCGAGACCGCGTTCCACCCGTCCTGCTCGTGCAAGATGGGCACCGACGACATGGCGGTAGTGGACGGTGAAGGCCGCGTGCACGGCATGCAAGGCCTGCGCGTTGTGGATGCGTCGATCATGCCGATCATCACCACCGGCAACCTGAACGCGCCGACGATCATGATCGCCGAGAAAATCGCCGACAAGATCCGTGGCCGCCAGCCGCTGCCGCGCAGCACCGCCGACTACTACGTAGCGGGCGATGCGCCGGTGCGTGGCAAGCCGATGCGTGAAATTGCGCAGTAACTGAGACACCGCGCTGCCTGTATCGCAGGCAAGCCAGCTCCCACACCTGACCGAGTTCGCCTGAACAACTCGGTCAACCTGTGGGAGCGGGCTTGCCCGCGATGAGGCCCGACCCGCCAATGCAAAACCCCTCCTTGATCGGCTACTCTGTCCGCCTGCCCGCGACGAGCCGCCCACAAGGAAGGCCCCATGTTCGATCACCACGCCACACTCAAAAAACACTTCGCTGCCCTGCGCACCCGCGCCGAATTCTTCTCCCTGCGCTACGTGCGCGAATCCGGCCACTACCTGGCCGTGCGCAAGAATGTCGCCGAACCGCCGCACCTGAACCACGACGAAGGCGCCATGCTCACCGTGCGTCTCAACGGTGTGGAAGCCTATGCCGCCACCAACGATATTTCCCTCGTTGGCCTGCAAGCCGCCCTTGAGCGCGCCGAGCAACAAGCCCGATTGATCAAACCTCACGCCCTGCTCGACCTGCGCGACCAGCCGGTGTCCAGCGATGTGGCTGATTACCTGTCCCCCGACCTCGAGCAAGCCTTCCCGTCCTTGAGCGACTGCTACCAGCTGCTGGGCGATGAGTCTGCCGCCGTGCCAGCGGACGAGCGCCTGGTGAACTGGGAAGTCAGCCTGGGCCTGACCCACGTCGAACAGATCTACCTCAACAGTGCCGGCGCCGAACTGCGCCAGGCCCAGCGTTTTGTGTTCCCCGGCGTCAACGTCACCGCCTACGACGGCCATGACAGCCAGACCCGCACCCTCGGCGGCAGCAACTTCGGCCAGCAAGGCGGCTTTGGCGTGATCAGCCGCTTCGGCCTGGCCGGCGCCGCGCCGCGCATTGCCGACGAAGCCCTGCAACTGCTGCTGGCGCCGAACACCCCCAACGGCCCGCGCGACCTGCTGCTGATGCCCGACCAGATGATCCTGCAGATCCACGAATCCATCGGCCATCCGCTGGAGCTGGACCGCATCTTGGGCGATGAGCGCAATTACGCCGGCACCAGCTTTGTCAAAGCCAGCGACTTCGGCCAGCTGCAATACGGCTCAGCGCTGCTCAACGTGACCTTCGACCCGGAGATCCCCGAACAGCTCGCCAGCTACGGCCATGACGACGACGGCACTGCCGCCAGCAAACAATTCCTGATCCGCGACGGGCTGTTGCTCAAGCCGTTGGGCGGCGCGTTGTCGCAATTCCGTGCGGGCATGGGCGGCGTCGCCAACAGCCGCGCCAGCAGCTGGAACCGCGCGCCCATCGACCGCATGGCCAACCTGAATATCGAGGCCGGCGACCAGAGTTTCGAACAGCTGGTGGGCGGGATTGAAAACGGCATCCTGATGTCCACCAACCGTTCGTGGTCCATTGATGACGCGCGCAATAAATTCCAGTTCGGCTGCGAGTGGGGCCAGTTGATCGAAAACGGCGAACTGAAAGGCGTGGTGAAAAACCCCAACTACCGGGCGATTTCCGCGCAGTTCTGGCGCAACCTCAGCGCCGTCGGCGATGCCAGCACCTTCAAGGTATTGGGCACGCCGAACTGCGGCAAGGGCGAACCCAACCAGGTGATCCGCGTCGGCCATGCGTCGCCCGCGTGTGTATTCAGCAATGTCGATGTATTTGGGGGAGATGCCTGATGGACAACTTCAAGGCACTGGTGGAATGGCTCAAGCAGGCCATCACCGACAACGAGCAATTTCAGCTGGGCTACGCCGATGAAGCGTCCGAGTTCGTGCGCTTCAACCACGCCAAGGTGCGTCAGGCCGGGCAGGTGCAACAAGCCAGCGTCCACCTCAAGCTGATCAACGACGGGCGCCACGCCGACCTCGGCATCACCCTGGCCGGCGAACCGGCACTGGATCGCCAGCGCCTCGCCGATGGCCTGCAACAGTTGCGCGAGACCTTGCCGCTGTTGCCACAAGACCCGTACCTGCTGCTCAACCACAACGCCTGGCAAAGCAGCAACGAACAGGCCCAGCCGCTGCCGGAGCTGGCCCAGGTGCTGGAAGACATCAGCCGCGCCGCCGAAGGCGTGGACCTGGTCGGCTTCTATGCCGCAGGTCCCATCAGCCGTGGCTTTGCCAGTTCGTCGGGGGCATTCGGCTGGCACCAGGCCAATAGTTTCAACTTCGATTTCAGCCTGTTCCACGCCAACGGCGAAGCGGTCAAGGCCAGCTACGCCGGGCACACCTGGGACAGCCGCGAATTTGCCGCGCGCTTCCAGCAAGCCCGCGAGCAGCTTGAATTCCTCGGCCGCCCGCTGCACAAACTGGCGCCGGGTCAGTACCGCGCCTACCTCGCCCCGGCGGCGTTGGAAGAAATCATCGACCTCATCACCTGGGGCGGTTTTTCCGCCCAGGCCATCGCCAGCAAAAGCAGTGCGCTGCAAAAGCTGTATGCCGGCGAACAGTCCCTGAGCCCGCTGGTGACGGTGAGCGAGCAAATCAGCGGTTCCCTGAGCGAAGCGTTTTCCAGCGAAGGCTACCCACGCGGCGACGTGACGCTGATCAACGCCGGCAAGGCCGCAGGCGAGTTGATCAACTCCCGCAGCGCCGCCGAATATGGCATGAGCACCAACGGCGCGAGCAGTGACGAAGCGCCCAGCGCCTTGCAGATGGCGGCAGGCAGCCTGGCCCAGGCCGACATCCTCAAGCAGTTGGGCACCGGCTTGTACATCAGCAACCTGTGGTACCTGAACTACTCCGACCTGCCGGCCGCCCGCCTGACCGGCATGACGCGCTTTGCCACGTTCTGGGTGGAAGACGGCGAGATCAAGGCGCCGGTGAGCACCATGCGCTTTGATGACAGTGTGTACAGCTTGCTGGGTTCGCAGTTGGAAGCGCTGACGGCGGAGCGGGAGTTGCTGTTGTCGGCGAGTACGTACGACCAGCGCAACACTTCCTCCAACTTGCTGCCAGGCGCCTTGGTCAACCGCCTGACCTTGACCCTCTAAACCCAGCAAATCCCCTGTGGGAGCGGGCTTGCCCGCGATAGCGGTGTATCAGTCAACTCATCCGGCGACTGACAGACTGCTATCGCAGGCAAGCCAGCTCCCACACTGTTTTGCGGTGTTTTCAGGCCGCTTTATTCCCATATTCCTACCGTGAAATCCCATCTCGCACCTGTTCCCCCGTGCTCTGTTGTCCCCCGCAAAAAACCTCGCTATAACGGTTAGTGGCATACCGCCACCCACAGGAAGTGAGCGTTGACATGGACCACGGAAGTTTCGTCATCAACAAGCTGTTCAAGCACTACAACGTCCACGTCGAGCAACTGGGAGACGACCCGCAAAAAAACACCGTGCTGATGGTCAATGGCGCGCTGTCCACCACCCGCTCGTTCGCCCGCACCAGCAAGTGCCTGGCCGAGCATTTCAATGTATTGCTCTTCGACCTGCCCTTCTCCGGCTATTCCCGCGAGCACAACGCCGACCTCGACCTGGTGACCAAGGACGACGAAGTGCAAATGCTGCGCGCCCTGGTGGAGCGCTTCGAGGTCAACCACCTAGTGTCGGCCTCGTGGGGCGGCATCTCCACGCTGCTGACCCTGGCCCACAACCCGCCGTCGATCCAAAGCTCAGTGGTGATGGCCCTGGCGCCCAACCTCAACCAGGCCATGCTCGATTACGTGGAGCGCGTGCGGGTGTTGATCGAGGCGGATGACAAGTCCGCGGTCGGCGATCTGCTCAACGAGACGGTGGGCAAATACCTGTCGCCGCGGCTCAAGCGCAACAACCATCGGCACCTGTCGACCATGGCCACCAACGAGTACCGCCAGGCGCGTTTTCATATCCATCAGGTGCTGGCCTTGGGCGATGGCAATTACCTGCCGGCGCTCAAGCGGATTGAAACACCGGTGCACTTTCTCAATGGCACGCTGGACGAATACACGCCGGCCGCCGAAGCCCGGGTTGTTCAAGGCGTACGTGGGCCGCAGCAGCTTTGCCGTGGCCGAACATACCGGTCACTTGCTTGACCTCGAATCCAGCGAAGCCGCCACGGCGGTGCACCGTGAACTGCTGGATTTCCTGGTGGGAAAAGGCGCGACGGATGGCGCATAATCGCCGACACATAGCCTGCTAACAAAAAGGGTTTTCTATGCCGAATCGCGTCCCGCTCGATGCCAAGACCGCCCGCTGGCTCCCCCTGGGTGGTGGCGATTGCCTTCTTCATGCAGTCGCTGGACGGGACGATCCTGAACACCGCGTTACCGGCCATGGCCCGCGACCTCGCGGAAAACCCGCTGCGCATGCAAGGCGTGGTGATTGCCTACATGCTCACCGTGGCCTTGCTGATCCCCGCGTCGGGCTGGATCGCCGACCGCTTCGGCACCAAGAAAATCTTCTTTGGCGCGATCATGCTGTTCAGCATTGGTTCGCTGCTGTGCGCCTTGTCCAGCAGCCTGAGCATGCTGATCGGCGCGCGGGTGATCCAGGGCCTGGGCGGCGCGCTGATGCTGCCGGTCGGGCGACTGGTGGTGCTGCGTGCTTACCCGCGTTCCGAGCTGGTGCGGATCATGGGTTTCATCACCATCCCCGGCCTGCTCGGCCCGCTGCTTGGCCCGACCATGGGCGGCTGGATGGTGCAGTACCTGACGTGGCACTGGATCTTCCTGATCAACCTGCCGGTGGGCATGATCGGCTGCTACGCCGTGTGGAAATTCATCCCCGACCTGCGCGGCAGCGAGCGCACGCGGTTCGACGGGATCGGCTTCCTGCTGTTTGGCGCGGCGATGGTGCTGATCACCATCGCCATGGAAGGCCTGGGCGAACTGCACCTGCCGCACCTGCGGGTGATGTTGCTGCTGTTCGGCGGGCTGGCGTGCCTGGCGGCGTACTGGCTGCGCGCCGGGCATATCGATAACCCGCTGTTTTCGCCGGTGCTGTTCAAGACCCGCACCTTTGCCGTGGGCATCCTCGGCAACCTGTTTGCGCGCCTGGGCAGCGGCGCGTTGCCGTTCCTGGTGCCGCTGCTGTTGCAGGTGGCGCTGGGTTATTCACCGTCGGAAGCGGGGATGAGCATGCTGCCGCTGGCGGCGGCGGCGATGTTTGCCAAGTCCATCGCGCGGCCGTTGATCGAGCGTTTGGGCTACCGCATCGTGCTGACCGGCAACACCCTGGCGCTGGGCATCATGCTGGCGAGCATGGGCCTGGTCACGGAACACACGCCCTACCCGCTGCTGCTGGGCATGTTGGCGGTGCTGGGGGCGATCAACTCGCTGCAATTCACCGCGATGAACACCGTGACCCTGATCGACCTCGACGACGCCCAGGCCAGCAGCGGCAACAGCCTGCTGTCGGTGGTGGCGCAATTGTCCCTGAGCCTTGGCGTGGCCTGTGCCGGTGCGTTGCTCGGCGGGTTTACTGCTGAAACCGGCAACGACGGCGTGGAAAGCGTACTCGGCGCGTTCCAGTTGACCTTCCTCACGGTAGGCATCATGGCGATGCTAGCGGCGGCGATCTTCCTGCAATTGTCGCCAAAAGACGGCAAACGGCAGGCCAGCCCGGAGCAGCACATCGAGCATTAAGCGGCTTCTCGTCTAGAACTTGCGGGGAAAATCCCACAGGGCTGGTACACTGCGCGACATTTTGTTTTGCAGAGCCAGCCCCGTGACCACCATCGCCACCGCTTTTAATACTTTGCCGCTGTCCGCCGCCATGTTGGCTAACCTCGACTCGCTGGGTTATGTCGAGATGACGCAGATCCAGGCGCAAAGCTTGCCGGTGATCCTCAAGGGGCTGGACCTGATCGCCCAGGCCAAGACCGGCAGCGGCAAGACCGCCGCCTTCGGCATCGGCCTGTTGAACCCGATCAACCCACGCTACTTCGGCTGCCAGGCCCTGGTGATGTGCCCGACCCGTGAGCTGGCCGACCAGGTCGCCAAGGAAATCCGTCGCCTGGCCCGTGCCGAAGACAATATCAAGGTCCTGACCCTGTGCGGCGGCGTGTCCCTCGGCCCGCAGATCGCCTCGCTGGAACACGGCGCCCACGTCATCGTCGGCACGCCGGGCCGCATCCAGCAGCACCTGCGCAAAGGCTCGCTGGTACTGGACGGCTTGAACACGCTGATCCTCGACGAAGCCGACCGCATGCTCGACATGGGCTTCTACGACGCCATCGAAGACATCATCAGCAAGACCCCGCCACGCCGCCAAACCCTGCTGTTCTCGGCCACCTACCCGGTGAGCATCAAGCAGCTGGCCTCCAAGTTCATGCGCGCGCCGCAGCAAGTGAAGGCCGAAGCGTTCCACTCCGACGACCAGATCGAACAGCGTTTCTACGAGATCTCGCCGGAAGAGCGCATGGACGCCGTGACCAAAGTCCTCGCGCACTTCCGCCCGGCGTCGTGCGTGGCGTTCTGCTTTACCAAGCAGCAAGTGCAGGAAACCGTGGACCACCTGACGGCCAAGGGCATTTCCGCCGTCGGCCTGCACGGCGACCTGGAACAGCGCGACCGTGACCAGGTCCTGGCGATGTTCGCCAACCGCAGCACCTCGGTGCTGGTTGCCACCGACGTGGCGGCACGCGGCCTGGACATTGACGCGCTGGACATGGTGATCAACGTCGAACTGGCCCGCGACTCGGAAATCCACATCCACCGCGTCGGCCGTACTGGCCGTGCCGGTGAGACCGGGATTGCCATCAGCCTGGTTGCCCCGTCCGAAGCACACCGCGCCCAGGCCATCGAGCAACTGCAGAAGTCGCCGCTGAACTGGGACCAACTGGACAACCTCAAGCCGCAAAGCGGTGGTCCGTTGCTGCCGGTGATGAGCACCCTGTGCATTGCTGCCGGGCGTAAAGACAAAGTGCGTCCGGGTGACATCCTCGGTGCACTGACCGGTGAAGCCGGGATTCCGGGGGCGCAGGTGGGCAAGATTGCGATCTTTGACTTCCAGGCGTTTGTGGCCGTGGAACGCGGGATCGCCAAGCAGGCATTGCAGCGTTTGAATGACGGCAAGATCAAGGGCCGCTCGTTGCGCGTGCGCATCCTGTAAAGCGCTCAAGCCATACAGAGATCAAACTGTGGGAGCGGGCTTGCCCGCGATAGCGATGGTGAATTCACCGCCGCCATCGCAGGCAAGCCAGCTCCCACAGTTTTGATTGCATTTCAGATCAATATTTTTGTGAGGACTTTGCTGTGCGCTCGACCGAAGTTGTGATCATTGGCGCCGGCGCCGCAGGCTTGATGTGCGCACTGACCGCCGCCGGGCGTGGGCGCAAGGTGATGTTGATCGACCACGCGAACAAGGCCGGCAAGAAGATCCTCATGTCCGGCGGTGGCCGCTGCAATTTCACCAACATGTACACCGAGCCTGCCAACTTCCTCTCGCACAACGCGCACTTCTGCAAATCCGCCCTCGCCCGCTACACCCAATGGGATTTCATCGGGCTGGTGGCCAAGCACGGCGTGCCGTACCACGAGAAGAAACTCGGCCAGCTGTTCTGCGATAACAAATCCAGCGACATCCTCGGCATGCTGCTCGACGAGTGCATCCAGGTCGGCGTGAGCATGCACCTGGACACGTCCATCGAGGAAATCGCCAAAGTCGAAGGCGGCTATCAGTTGCAGACCACCTTGGGTGAACTGCGCTGCGAATCCCTGGTAATCGCCACCGGCGGCCTGTCGATTCCGACACTGGGCGCGACCGGTTTTGGTTATCAGGTGGCCAAGCAATTCGGCCACGAACTGCTGCCGACCCGCGCAGGTCTTGTGCCGTTCACCATCACCGACCAGCTCAAGGATTTGTGTGGCGAGTTGAGCGGCACCTCGGTGGATTGCCTGGTGAGCTGCAACGACCAGAGCTTTCGCGAGAACATCCTGTTTACCCACCGGGGCTTGAGCGGGCCGGCGATCCTGCAGATTTCTTCGTACTGGGAATCCGGCGACACGGTGGAGATCAACCTGCTGCCCGACCACGACGCCCACGAGTGGCTGCAACAGCAACAGGCCGAACGCCCGAACAGCGAGCTGAAAACCCTGCTGGGGGAGATCTTCACCAAGAAGATGGCCAACCTGCTGGCGGAAACCTGGTTTGTGTCCAAGCCGATGAAGCAGTACACCCATGCGGAGATTGCCGACATTGCGCAGAAACTCGGCAGTTGGCAGTTGGTGCCGGCGGGCACCGAAGGCTATCGCACGGCTGAAGTGACGCTGGGTGGGGTGGATACGCGGGAAGTGTCGTCCAAGACCATGGAATCGCTGAAAAGCCCTGGCTTGTACTTTATTGGCGAAGTGCTGGATGTGACCGGTCACCTGGGCGGGTTCAACTTCCAGTGGGCGTGGGCTTCAGGCTACGCCGCCGCGCAATACGCCTGACCAAAGACTGTACGCGGTCAAACTGTGGGAGCTGGCTTGCCTGCGATAGCGGTGGTGAATTCACTGCCGCCATCGCAGGCAAGCCAGCTCCCACAGTGTTTTGTGGTGTTGCTGAAATAATTGCCAGCAGATGTGATCGCGACCCTTGCCGTGGCGTCACTGATGCGCCAACTTAACGGCATCGTCCCGGAAGACTCCAGCCTTCATGTCATCGACCTCGTTCAAGCAGTCCCTGCGCCGTCTCTGGGCGCTGGATAAATTCAGCTACAGCATCCGGGTATTCATCGCCCTTACCGGCAGCATGGCGCTGTGCTGGTATCAGGATGAGATGACGCTGCTGATCCCGCTGTTCCTGGGGATTATCGCCAGCGCCCTGGCCGAGACCGATGACAGTTGGCAAGGCCGTCTCAACGCCCTGGCCGTGACGCTGGTGTGTTTCAGCATTGCCGCGCTGTCGGTGGAGCTGCTGTTCCCCTACCCGTGGATTTTCGCGATCTCCCTGGCCCTGGCCACCTTCTGCCTGACCATGCTCGGTGCCTTGGGCGAGCGATATGGCGCGATTGCCTCGGCGACGTTGATCCTCTCGGTGTACACCATGATCGGCGTGGACCAGCGCGGTGGCGCGGTCTCGGATTTCTGGCATGAGCCGCTGCTGCTGGTGGCCGGCGCCGCGTGGTATGGCGCCTTGTCGGTGCTGTGGCAGGCGCTGTTTTCCAACCAGCCGGTGCAGCAGAGCCTGGCGCGCTTGTTCCGCGAATTGGGGCGTTACCTCAAGCTCAAATCCTCGCTGTTCGAACCGATCCGCCAGTTGGATGTGGAAGCGCGCCGCCTGGAACTGGCGCAGCAAAATGGGCGGGTTGTGGCTGCACTGAATGCCGCGAAGGAAATCATCCTGCACCGCGTGGGCAATGGACGACCGGGCTCGAAGGTCAGTCGCTACCTCAAGCTGTACTTCCTCGCCCAGGACATCCACGAACGCGCCAGCTCGTCGCACTACCCTTACAACGCCCTGGCCGAAGCCTTCTTCCACAGCGACGTGCTGTTCCGCTGCCAGCGCCTGCTGCGCCAGCAGGGCAAGGCCTGCCAGACCCTGGCCGAGTCGATCCAACTGCGCCAGCCGTTCATCTACGACGACAGCTTCGCCGAAGCCCTCGGCGACCTCAACGCGTCCCTGGAACACCTGCGTATCCAGAGCAACCCGGCGTGGCGCGGGCTCCTGCGTTCGTTGCGCGCGCTGGCGGCCAACCTGTCCACGCTGGACCGCCTGCTGGGCGATGCGAGCAACCCCGACCGCCTGGCGGAAGCCACCGACAGCAACCTGCTGGACCGCGCCCCGCGCAACCTCAAGGAAATGTGGACGCGCCTGCGCACGCAGATGACGCCGACGTCGCTGCTGTTTCGCCATGCGCTGCGTCTGTCCCTGGCGTTGACCGTCGGCTACGGCATGCTGCATGCGATCCATGCGTCCCAGGGCTACTGGATCATCCTCACCACGTTGTTCGTCTGCCAACCGAACTACGGCGCCACGCGGCGCAAGCTCGGCCAGCGGATCATCGGCACCGCCATCGGCCTCACCGTGGCCTGGGCGCTGTTCGACCTGTTCCCGAGCCCCTTGGTGCAGTCGATGTTCGCCATCGCCGCTGGCCTGGTGTTCTTTATCAACCGCACCACCCGCTACACCCTGGCCACGGCGGCGATCACCCTGATGGTGCTGTTCTGCTTCAACCAGGTCGGTGATGGCTACGGTTTATTCCTGCCACGGTTGTTCGATACCTTGCTCGGCAGCCTGATCGCCGGCCTGGCGGTGTTCCTGTTCCTGCCCGACTGGCAAGGCCGGCGCCTGAACAAAGTGCTGGCCAATACCCTGACCTGCAACAGCATCTACCTGCGCCAGATCATGCAGCAATACGCCGCCGGCAAAAGCGACGACCTCGCCTACCGCCTGGCGCGACGCAACGCGCACAACGCCGATGCGGCGCTGTCCACGACCCTGGCAAACATGCTGATGGAACCGGGGCACTTCCGTAAGGAGGCCGATGTGGGCTTCCGCTTCCTGGTGTTGTCCCACACCTTGCTCAGCTACTTGTCGGGGCTCGGCGCCCACCGTGAAACCCAGTTGCCGGCGGAGGTGCGTGAGCATCTGATCGATGGCGCGGGGAATACGTTGGCGGCGAGCATCGATGAGATCGCCACGGGGCTGGCAAACAAGCAGCCGATTGCGATTCAGAGTGACGCCGAGGAAGCACTGGCGGCGGAGCTGGAGCAGATGCCGGATGAGATCGATGAAGGGCAGCGGTTGGTGCAGACGCAGTTGGCGTTGATTTGTCGGCAGTTGGGGCCGTTGCGGACTCTGGCCGCGCATTTGATCAAAGAGACGGGCGAGGCTTAGATCGCTATCGCGGGCAAGCCCGCTCCCACAGGGGACCGCATTCCTACAGACAAATGCATTCCAAATGTGGGAGCGGGCTTGCCCGCGATGGGGCCCGCACAGGCCCTACATCCCATGCGCCTTCATCAACCGCGCATAACTGCCATCATCCTTCATCCGCGCAATCTCCCGATCAAACCCGGCCACGATCTGCGCATGCTCCGGGTTCTTCAGGCTCACCAGAATATGCAGGCTGTTTTCACTCAACGGCGTCGGTAAAAACTCCACCGCATTGCGCACCTTGGCCGACTCACGTGACAGGTAATACCGCGCCACATATTCATCCTCCACCGTCAGCCGCACCCGCTGCGCCGCGAGCATGCGCACGGCCATGGAGAAGTTGTGCACAGGCACCTTCTGCAACTGCACATCGCCGTCGAACGCCGCCGAATAGGCGTAACCGCGCACCACCGCAATCGGGTAGTCGTGCAACTGCGCCAGGTTTTTGAAGTCGATGGGATCGTCACGGCGCTTGATAAAACGCACGCGGTTCAGCAGGTATTCGCCGGAAAACTGCCCCAGGTGCGTGCGGGCATCGTCGTACCAGGCGTTGACCAGCACGTCATAACGCCCGTCGCCCACGCCCATCAGCGCCCGGGCCCAGGGCACCTGTTCGAAGTCACTGGCGTAGCCCGCGCGGGCCAGGGCGGTGCTGACGATGTCGGTGGCCAGGCCGCCATTGATCAAGGTGGCATCGGTAAAGGGTGGCCAGGCATCCGCGACCAGGCGTAAACGCTGGGCGAACGCCGGCTGGGCCAGCAACAACACTCCAATCAAAGCAACGGCACGAAACAATCGCGGCATGCTCAACGTCCTTGGCGGGCCCAGAGGTTCTAACAGTAGCTCAAGATTACACAAAGAAACGGGCGGCGAATGCACTCAATGATGGCAAATTGATTTCACTCACAAAAAATAGCGAATTTAGACACAAACGGCTGCCGCGCTTACTATCCAGAACACCTACTGATAAGAGAACTCGCCATGACAGTCGATTGGGTCTGCAAACATCACACTGACCTGGGCAAGGAGCAGCTGTACGCCATCCTGCGCCTGCGCGGCGAGGTGTTCGTCGTTGAGCAGAAGTGCGTCTATCAAGACATCGACGGGCAGGACCTGGACGGCGACACCCACCACCTGATGGCCTGGCAGGATGACCAGCTGGTGGCCTACCTGCGCCTGCTGGACCCGGAGTCCCAGGGCGGTGACGTGGTGATTGGCCGGGTGATCGTGGCGCCGGTGGCGCGCGGCACCGGGCTGGGGCATCTGATGATGGAAGAGACGCTCAAGCGCATTGAAGATATCTGGCCCGAGACGCCGATCTTTCTGTCGGCCCAGGCGCATTTGCAGGGGTATTACGGGCGGTATGGGTTTGTGGTGGCGGGGGAAGAGTATCTGGAGGATGACATTCCACATATTGGTATGCGGCGGGTTTGAGGGCCTCATCGCAGGCAAGCCAGCTCCCACAGTTTGATTTGTGAACACCGTCCAAATGTGGGAGCTGGCTTGCCTGCGATAGCGCCAGTTCCCTCACCACAAACCTTCAGGGATACCCCAACACCTGCTTCACCGAAGCCAGATTCGCCGCAATCCACCCCCGATCAATCGCCCCCCAGCTGCGAATCCGATACTGCCCCGCATGGTTGCGCGCACCGTCTTCCTGCTCGAACTCACACACGATGTCCAAGTCCGCCAACGCCGCAATCGTGTCCTGCGCCGTGCGCCGGGGCATGCCGGTCACGTCGGTCAGCGCCGGCACGTTGCTGGCCAGGCCGCTGTCGATCAGATACGCCACATACAGGCGGCGGTAGAAGCTGCTCTTGGTCTTGCTCACATCCATGGTCAATCGCCTTGTGCGCTCAGGGTTTGCCTTGCAGGTCGCGATACGTGAGGTACACCCGCAGGTCGAATTCCACCTGATGGTAGCCCGGCATCATGTAGTCGCAGAGTTTATAGAACGCCTTGTTGTGGTCCGATTCCTTGAAGTGCGCCAGCTCGTGTACCACGATCATGCGCAGGAACTCCGGCGCCGCGTCCTTGAACAGCGCGGCAATGCGGATCTCTTTCTTGGATTTGAGATTGCCGCCCTGCACCCGTGAAATCGTGGTGTGCAGGCCGAGGGCGCGGTGGGTCAGGTCGAGGCGGTTATCGAACAGCACTTTGTCGATGGCCGGCGCGTTGCGCAGGTGTTCCTGCTTCAAGGCCAGCGCGTAGGCGTACAGGGCCTTGTCGCTTTGCACGGCGTGGCGCTCGGGGTAACGCTGCTCCAGGTAGGCGCCCAATTGGTCTTTGGCGATCAATTGGCGCACCTGCTCCTGGAGCGCAGCGGGATAGGCCTGGAGGTATTTCAGCGCGGTCATGGGCTCTGCAACAGGGTTCGAATGGCCGCCAGTGTAGCGAATTCAGCCCAGGCGAGGGGGCGTCCAGGCCACGATCTCTTGCGCCATCAACGGCTGCGCCACCCACGGCCCCTGGATAAACGGGCAACCATTGGCCTTGAGCCACTCGGCCTGGGCCTGCGTCGCCACGCCTTCGGCGACCACCAGCACATCAAAATGCCCGCACAGCTCGATGATGCTGCGCGCCATCGCCGCATCCCGTGGCGAACCCGGCAGGCGCGAGACCAGCTGCGGGTCGAGCTTGAGGGTGTCGAAATCCAGGTCCCGCAGATGGGCCAGGGAACAATGGCCCATGCCGAAATCATCCAGGGCGATGCGCACCCCCACCTGGCGCAGCAGCTTGAGCTGCTTGGCGGACTCTTCCAGGTTGCTGGTCAAGCTGTCTTCGCCAATCTCCACCTCCAACTGGCGCCCCTGCAAACCATGGCGCTCCAGCACCTGCTGCAGCTGGGCCGCGAGGTTGGGCATATTGAACTGGTTGCTGCTCAGGCTCACGCTCAGCACCAGCTCAGGATCGAAGGTCGATTGCCACGCCTGGCGCTGGGCCGCGACTTGCAGGTAGATCCAGGCGCTCAACTGGCTGATCAGGCGCGCCTCCTCCAGCAGTGGCAAAAACAGCCCCGGCGGCACATCGCCGACGCTGGGGTGCTGCCAGCGCAACAACGCCTCGACGCCACGCAGGCGCCCATCCTCCACCGACACCTGAGGCTGGTACACCAAGGTGAAATCCTTGTTCTCGATGGCGGTGCGCACACTGTCTTCGAGCATCAGGCGTGAGCGGGCGCGGCCGTTCATTTCCTGGTCGTAATAACGATATTGCTGACGCCCTGCGCGCTTGGCTTCGTACATGGCGATGTCCGCTGCACGCAGCAGGCCACTCAAGTCCGCGCCGCAATCGGGGAAGGTGGCGATGCCGATACTCACTCCAAGCATCACATCCAGGCCTTCGATCTGTTGGCAGATCGATACACGTTCGATGAGTTTTTCTGCAATTTTGGCCGCTTGTTCGGCGAATTCCAGCTCCAGCAACGCGGTGAACTCATCCCCGCCCATGCGCCCCAGGATGTCACCGGAACGCAGGCACGCCTGCATTTGCTCCGACACCCAGCGCAGCACCCGATCCCCCGCATCGTGCCCCAACGAATCATTGACCCGTTTAAAACCGTCGAGGTCCAGGTACAGCAACACCAGCGCGTGGTCGTTACGTTCGCTGCGCAGCAACGTGCTTTCCACGGCCTGATGGAAACCGCGGCGGTTCAGCAGGCCGGTGAGCGGGTCGGTGACGGCTTGAAATTCCAATTGTTGGTGCAGGTGGCGCACTTCGGACATGTCCAGCACCGTCACCACCATGGCCTTCTGCTCGCTGGGCAACGGCGCACTGGAAAGAGCCACCGGCACCTGCTGACCACGGCTGGTACGCAAAATGGCGTCGTGCTGGCGCCAGGTCTCGCCTCTGCAATACGCCTCGTACATCGGGAAGCTCAGCCAGGCGGGCACATGGGGCTTTTGCAGGAAGCTCAGGAAACTCTCGCCCTGCAACTCGGCCATCGTCGCATTCAGCAGCCGCGAAATTGCCGGGTTGGCGTACTGGATCACGCTGCCCTCGCCCACCACCAGGATGCCTTCGGCGGCGTTGTCCAGCACCGACGCATTGAAGGCGCGGGCCGATTCCAGGTCATGGCTCAAGCGCTGCAAGGCCCGGCGATTGCGCTGGTGCTCCAGCAGCGCCTGGACCTTGGGCTTGAGGATATGCGGGTCGAATGGCTTGAACAGGTAGTCGATCGCACCGCTGGCATAACCTTCCAGCACCGCGGCGGGCGATTGGGCGTGCGCCGTGAGGAAAATAATCGGCGTCATGCGTGTGCGCTGGCTGCCGCGCATCAGCCGCGCCACTTCAAACCCGTCCATGCCGGGCATGCGTACGTCGAGCAAAACCAGGTCGACTTCGTGGGCCAGCAGCAATTCCAGCGCTTCCAGCCCGGACGCGGCGGTCATTACCCGCCAGTCTTCACGCTGCAAAAGCGCACGCATGCTGATGAGGTTTTCCGGGTAGTCATCGACCACCAGAAGAACCGAACTGCCATCGCCGTTGTGTGGAGCGCAATCCATGCTACGTCTCTTCCTTAAGGAGCCATTCCGGTCATTTTTGAGAGAAAACCCGGACAAACCCTGAGGGCTCACTCTAGACCCGGTTCCGTTAAAGCAGAAGTGACGTGGATGCCATCATTGACGCAAAGCTCAGGAAGCCGACTAACGGTCAACCCCTACAGGCCACGAATCATGGGAAACATGGCTTTTTGGCATTCCTTTGGCGCCAATAAATCGTCAGAAAATGTTTAACAACCGTAGGACCACCGCCTATAAAGAACCCGTCTGGCCCACGGGCCAAAGCCTTCACCTTCTGTAAAAGGCCTACACCATGATCGATCTTTCCACCTGGAACCTCAGCATCCCAGTCGGCTCGCCACCCGCGACCATCGACACGCCGAAGCTGATGAGCGGCTTCAACGACCAGTACTTCCAGGCCGAAGGCAGCAACGTGCAATTCTGGACGCCAGTGACCGGCACTCGCACGGAAAACGCCATTTACCCACGCAGCGAATTGCGCGAGACCTACGCCGATGGGCGCTTGCGCAACTGGACCTACCCGGATGCGAACAACTTCCTGCGGGCCACGTTGGAGGTCAACCAGGTGCCCTCCTCCGGCAAAGTCGTTATCGGGCAGATTCATGCGTATGACAGCCAGAAGCCACTGATCAAGCTGGAGTATCAATTCAAGGAGAAGACCCAGACCGGCAATATCGTCGCCAAGGTGCGCATGCGCCCGGATGATGGTGAAGGGCGGGTGATAACCGTCGCCTCCAATGTGCCGCTGGAGAAGAGTTTTACCTATGTCATTAATCTGAATAAGGCTGGATTGCTCAGTGTGTATGCCGCTGATGGGCAGTGGAACGAGCGCATTGGTGCGGCGTGGGGCGCCAAGCCGTTGTATTTCAAGGCGGGGGTGTATGTGCAGGACAACAGCGGCAACAGCAAGGAAGGCGCACGGGTGACGTTTGCCAAGCTGGATATTGATCACGACTGAGCATTGCTCACTGTCGTGTAGGCCGCGTCCTAACGAGCCAGCGATCAATCACCTTGTTGAACACGCCAATGATCCCTGTGGGAGCCGGGCTTGCCCGCGATGGCGGCCAATCAGGCAACATCTTCGGTGACTGGCCCACCGCCATCGCGGGCAAGCCCGGCTCCCACAAGGGTTCTGCGTCCTACAGGGCCGTTGCGGTACGCCTGCCTGCGCGAACGCCTCAACGCCGCCCTGGGACACCTCAACCTGATGGCTTGCACCAGCCTGCCTGACTTCGCCGAGCGTGACTTGAATAACGTAGCCAACATTGCACGCATTCTGGTGCAGGACGTGAGCGATGTGTTCCGCGTGATTGAACATCGTGGGTTTGATACACCCGACGCCGCCTGATCAAATCCCGCCCATAAAAAAGCCCGCATTTGCGCGGGCTCTTTGTTCACCACCTACCTCTGATTATCACTCTCTGCATTCAATTAACCGATTGATAAACGCGGAATGCAAACGCGCCTGGATATAGCGAAGGAGTATGGGTAGCTGTCAGATATCACAGGTTACGAAAGGACTGGAGGACGTGAATATGAGCCTGTTGGATTTTTGGGCGCCTACAGACTGCCCCCCATTCACCTCTCGGCGAGATACCGATCATGGCCCTTCACCCATTCAAGCTTTCAACCAACAGCGGCGCAGACACAAACGTCATGAGTACAACTCCCCCCGCTCAGCCCAACGCTGCCCTGCAGGTATGGCACAAAGAGTTTGCGGGTGTGGTTGCAACATGGAGAAACGTCGGTACTGGGTATGCTGATATTTACGGCGCCTTCGGAATATGGCTGCCTATTCCTAACGACGGCGACCTGAGCCAGTGGGCCGTCACTAACGGAGAACACCCCGATACAGCTGCTCCTGCGACCGGGCAAAGCGCGGATCCTGTGATTTCGAAGTTGCTGGGCAATAATTCATCGATATTCGTTGAAGGCACAGGAACGCCCTATACAAGAGTCGATGTGCACGAAGCGGGTACGGGTGTATTCCTGGGCTCTCTCCCAATACGGGCCGACGGGACCTTTTCTGGTGGGATTGGTAATGTCCGACCGGGCTTTATCAATATCGTCGTCAGGTACACAGGTGACAACGGTAGTACTTTTTCGGGATGGAGTAACGCCATGCAGACAGATGCAACCTAGCGCGCCCCCTTAAATGCCCACAAAAAAAGCCCGCATCACTGCGGGCTTTTTTTCAAACAGTAAGGCTCAATTCACCTTAGCGTTCAACTCACCCTTCAAATACCGCTGATACATCGCTTCCAACGAGATCGGCTTGATCTTCGAAGCGTTGCCGGCAGTGCCAAAGGCCTCGTAGCGCGCGATACACACGTCACGCATGGCCGTCACGGTAGCGCCGAAGAATTTGCGCGGATCAAACTCGCTCGGATTGGTAGCCATCAGGCGACGCATCGCACCGGTGGACGCCAGGCGCAGGTCGGTGTCGATGTTGACCTTGCGCACGCCGTGCTTGATGCCTTCGACGATTTCTTCAACCGGTACGCCGTAGGTTTCTTTGATGTCGCCGCCGTACTGGTTGATGATCGCCAGCCATTCCTGCGGTACCGAGGAAGAACCGTGCATCACCAGGTGGGTGTTGGGGATGCGCTTGTGGATTTCCTTGATGCGGTCGATGGCCAGCACGTCGCCGGTAGGCGGCTTGGTGAACTTGTAGGCACCGTGGCTGGTGCCGATGGCGATGGCCAGGGCGTCAACTTGGGTCTTTTTCACGAAGTCAGCAGCTTCTTCCGGGTCGGTCAGCATCTGGCTGTGATCCAGCACGCCTTCGGCGCCAATGCCGTCTTCTTCGCCGGCCATGCCGGTTTCCAGGGAACCCAGGCAGCCCAGCTCGCCTTCAACCGACACGCCGCAGGCGTGGGCCAGGGCGACGGTTTGTTGGGTGACGCGCACATTGTACTCGTAGTCGGTTGGGGTCTTGCCGTCTTCGCCGAGGGAGCCGTCCATCATCACCGAGCTGAAGCCCAGTTGGATGGAGCGCTGGCACACGTCAGGGCTGGTGCCGTGGTCCTGGTGCATGCACACCGGGATGTGCGGGAATTCTTCGATGGCCGCGAGGATCAGGTGACGCAGGAACGGCGCGCCGGCATATTTGCGGGCACCGGCCGAAGCCTGGACGATCACGGGGGAGTCAGTCTTGTCAGCGGCTTCCATGATGGCGCGCATCTGCTCAAGGTTGTTGACGTTAAAGGCTGGGACGCCGTAGCCGAACTCGGCTGCGTGGTCCAGCATTTGACGCATGCTGATAAGTGCCATTGTGTTGTCTCTCCCGGTCGAGGGTCGTTAATCGTGCAAGCCTGCCGTAGCGGCGGCTGCTATTCAAGTTATTGCAGGCCAGGGTTTGCATGCCTGGCTTGCTGAATCGTTATTGCTGATTGGATTCAACCAATCTGAATTTGAAACGGGGTCAATGTGGGAGCTGGCTTGCCTGCGATGGCGGTGTGACAGTTACCGAATTCGTCGGCTGACCCACCGCTATCGCGGGCAAGCCCGCTCCCACATTTGGATCTCATTTGTCTTGAGATCGAGTTCTTATTGGGCCTTGCAGCCACGGCCGATCAAATCATCGGTGGCCACCCAGTAAACCAGGCCTTCCTCACCTTTTGTGTGAAACGCCAATTGGTCGTTGGCGTACAGCACACCCGAGGCGGCCACGTCTTGTTTCAGGCGGTAGACCTGATCGGAACCGCCGAGGCGTACATCCACCTCGGATTTAGCCGCATTGGCAAAGCGCCAGTTGACCTCGGCCTTGCTGTCGCAGGTCCAGGTGGTCCACTTGTCGGCAGTTTCTGCCTTGCTGTTGAACATGTTCATGCTGCTGCAGCCGGCCAACAGGGCCAGGGCTGCCAGGGCGAAAACGCCTTTCATTGCCAATCCTCGTGAGGCGACCCGTGGCCGCCAGTTGATCAGACCCGTCAAGGACAACCCTGTTCCTGACCGTTGGGCGCGGCGTCGTATTTCTCCAGACGCTCGTTGCCGATGCGCTTGTTGATCACCGGCATGGTCTCGGCTTGCCAGTCAGCCTGGTAGCAGCTTTTTTTCGCCTGCGCCCCAGGCGTTCCGGCCTCGGGCGCCGCGTTTGGCGTGCTGCCGCAGCCGGCCAACAGGCCTGCGGCGATCACCAGTGCCAACGACTTGATCATGGGAAGACTCCTTTTCCGCATCACCCGCTTTAGCCTTTGGCTCGGGTTTCCAGCACTTCCACGGCCGGCAACACTTTGCCCTCGACGAATTCGAGGAACGCGCCGCCACCGGTAGAAATGTAGGAGATCTGATCGCTAACGCCATATTTATCGATGGCCGCCAGGGTGTCACCGCCGCCAGCAATGGAGAATGCCGAGCTTTCAGCGATGGCCTTGGCCAGCACCTTGGTGCCGTTGCCGAACTGGTCGAACTCGAACACGCCGACCGGACCGTTCCACAGGATGGTCTGGGAAGCTTTCAGCAGTTCAGCGAAGTTGGCTGCGGTTTGCGGGCCGATGTCCAGGATCATGTCATCGTCGGCCACGTCAGCGATCAGCTTGACGGTAGCGGCGGCGCTTTCGGCGAATTCCTTGGCGACGACCACGTCGACCGGCAATGGCACGCTGACTTTAGCGGCGATGGCGCGGGCGGTGTCCAGCAGGTCCGGCTCGTACAGGGACTTGCCCACCGGGTGACCGGCTGCGGCCAGGAAGGTGTTGGCGATGCCGCCGCCGACGATCAACTGGTTGCAGATCTGGCTCAGGCTGTTGAGCACGTCCAGTTTGGTGGACACCTTGGAACCGGCCACGATAGCGGCCATCGGTTGCGCCGGCGCACCCAGGGCCTTGCCCAGTGCATCCAGTTCAGCCGCCAGCAACGGGCCAGCAGCCGCGACTTTGGCGAACTTAGCCACGCCGTGGGTAGAACCCTCGGCGCGGTGCGCAGTGCCGAAGGCGTCCATCACAAATACGTCGCACAGCGCAGCGTATTGCTGGGCCAGTTCGTCGCTGTTCTTTTTCTCGCCTTTGTTGAAGCGCACGTTTTCGAACAGCACGATATCGCCGGCTTTGACGTCAACGCCGCCCAGGTAGTCAGCCACCAGCGGCACGTCGCGGCCCAGGGCTTTGCTGAGGTAATCGGCTACAGGCTTGAGGCTGTTTTCGGCGGAGAACTCACCTTCGGTCGGACGACCCAGGTGGGAGCAGACCATCACGGCCGCACCTTTTTCCAGGGCCAGCTTGATGGTCGGCAGCGAGGCCAGGATTCGCGCATCGCTGGTGACAACACCGTCCTTGACTGGGACGTTGAGGTCTTCGCGGATCAGTACGCGCTTACCTTGCAGATCGAGGTCGGTCATCTTCAACACGGTCATGGGTCGCAGTTCCTGAATTACTGTTGAGGTTGTTGGGTAGCGATGTGCAGATAGTGGCCTGCAACATCCAGCATGCGGTTGGCAAAGCCCCATTCGTTGTCGAACCAGGCCAGGATGTTCACCAGCCGTGGGCCGGAAACGCGGGTCTGGCTGGCATCGACAATCGCCGAATGCGGGTCATGGTTGAAATCA
Organism: Pseudomonas sp. FP453; assembly: GCF_030687495.1. Classification (NCBI taxonomy): domain Bacteria; kingdom Pseudomonadati; phylum Pseudomonadota; class Gammaproteobacteria; order Pseudomonadales; family Pseudomonadaceae; genus Pseudomonas; species Pseudomonas sp. FP453. The sequence continues at coordinate 5,792,134 of NZ_CP117435.1, forward strand.
CAACTGGCGTGGGGCAACTCGGTGTAGGCCAAAAGGCCTTTAAGCGGGCCGCTGGTGGCGGCGTCGCGCAGGATCCGGTTGACCTCCGTCGCATCGGTGTCGCTCACGGTCTGCATGGTGATGTCCAGGCAAGACACGTTCACCGTCGGCACCCGTACGGCTTTGGCCTGGATTCGCCCGGCAAGTTCCGGCAGCAGTCGCTCGATGCCCCGCGCCAGGCCGGTAGACACCGGAATCACCGACTGGAACGCCGAGCGCGTGCGGCGCAGGTCTTCGTGGTGGTAGGCGTCGATCACCGGCTGGTCGTTCATCGCCGAGTGAATGGTGGTGATCGACACGTAGTCCAGGCCGATAGCCTGGTCCAGCAGGCGCAACAGCGGCACGCTGCAATTGGTGGTGCAGGACGCGTTGGACACCAGCAGCTCGGTGCCGGTCAGGCAATCCTGGTTGATACCGTAGACGATGGTGGCGTCGACATCCGCCTCGCTGGCCATCGGCTGGGAAAACAGCACACGCGGCGCGCCGGCGTCGAGGAAACGCTGGCCATCGGCACGGGTGTGGTAGACACCGGAACATTCCAGCACCAGGTCGACGCCCAGGGCTTTCCAGTCGATGCCTTCGGGGGTGGCACTGCGCAGGACCTTCACGCAGTTGCCATTAATATGCAGACAGTCGTCTTCGACCCGCACTTCACCGGGGAACCGGCCGTGGGTGGAGTCAAAGCGTGTCAGGTATTCGATGCTGGCCATGTCGGCCAGATCATTGATCGCGACAATTTCAAACCCGGCTGCCGCCCCTCGCTCGAACAGAGCACGCAAGACGCAACGACCAATGCGGCCGTAGCCGTTGAGTGCAACTTTGTAGGGACGCGGTTGGGGCATGGGGTTCTCGATCAAGGTTAGTTCGGTGTTGCGTGCTCTGACGCCATCGCGGGCAAGCCCGCTCCCACACTTGAATGGGTTCACAATTCCAACTGTGTGAACCCGATCCACTGTGGGAGCGGGCTTGCCCGCGATAGCGCCAGTGCAGACAACGCAGACTGACTTAGTCTTCCAGCAGCTCTTCAGCCTGACCCAGGATGTTGTCCAGGGTGAAACCGAACTCTTCGAACAACGCTGGCGCCGGCGCCGACTCACCGTAGGTGGTCATGCCGATCACGCGGCCTTCCAGGCCCACGTACTTGTACCAGTAGTCGGCGTGAGCCGCTTCGATGGCGATACGCGCGCTGACCTGCAACGGCAGAACCGATTGCTTGTAGCCGGCGTCCTGGGCCTCGAACACGCTGGTGCACGGGATGGAAACCACACGAACCTTGCGGCCCTGCTCGGTCAGCTTGTCGTACGCCTGAACGGTCAGGCCCACTTCGGAACCGGTGGAGATCAGGATCAGCTCCGGCTCGCCGTCGCAGTCTTTCAGCACGTAACCGCCACGGGCGATGTCGGCGATCTGTGCGTCGGTACGCACCTGGTGTTGCAGGTTCTGACGGGAGAAGATCAGCGCCGAAGGGCCGTCCTTACGCTCGATGGCGTGCTTCCAGGCCACGGCGGATTCCACCGCGTCGGCTGGGCGCCAGGTGTCCAGGTTCGGCGTGGTACGCAGGCTGGTCAGTTGCTCGACCGGCTGGTGCGTCGGGCCGTCTTCGCCCAGGCCGATGGAGTCGTGGGTGTAGACGTGGATCACGCGCTTCTTCATCAGCGCAGCCATACGTACGGCGTTGCGCGCGTATTCCATGAACATCAGGAAGGTCGCGCCGTAAGGCACCAGGCCGCCGTGCAGGGACACGCCGTTCATGATGGCGCTCATGCCGAACTCACGTACGCCGTAGTACATGTAGTTGCCGCTGGCGTCTTCAGCCGATACGCCTTTGCAGCCTTTCCACAGGGTCAGGTTGGAACCGGCCAGGTCGGCCGAACCACCGAGGATTTCCGGCAGCAACGGGCCGAAGGCGTTCAGGGTGTTCTGGCTGGCTTTACGGCTGGCGATGGTCTCGCCCTTGGCCGCGACTTCGGCGATGTAGGCCGAGGCTTTTTCCGAGAAGTCGGCGGGCAGGTCACCGGCGAGGCGGCGGACCAGCTCGTTGGCCAACTCAGGGAATTCGGCGGAGTAGGCAGCGAAACGCTGGTCCCACTCGGCTTCCACTGCGCGGCCAGCTTCTTTGGCATCCCACTCGGCGTAGATATCAGCCGGGATTTCGAACGGGCCGTGGTTCCACTTCAGCGCAGCACGGGTCAGGGCGATTTCCGCGTCACCCAGTGGGGCGCCGTGGCAGTCTTCCTTGCCTTGCTTGTTCGGCGAACCGAAGCCGATGGTGGTCTTGCAGCAGATCAGGGTCGGCTGCGCGCTCTTGCGCGCGGTGTCGATGGCGGTCTTGATCTCTTCCGGGTCGTGACCGTCGACGTTGCGGATCACCTGCCAGTTGTAGGCTTCGAAACGCTTCGGGGTGTCATCGGTGAACCAGCCTTCGACTTCGCCGTCGATGGAGATGCCGTTGTCATCGTAGAAGGCAATCAGCTTGCCCAGGCCCAGGGTACCGGCCAGGGAAGCGACTTCGTGGGAAATGCCTTCCATCATGCAGCCATCACCCAGGAACACATAGGTGTGGTGATCGACGATGTCGTGGCCAGGGCGGTTGAACTGCGCGCCCAGGACTTTTTCCGCCAGCGCGAAACCCACGGCGTTGGCCAGGCCTTGGCCCAGGGGACCGGTGGTGGTCTCGACGCCTGGGGTGTAGCCGAATTCCGGGTGACCCGGGGTGCGGCTGTGCAGCTGGCGGAAGCTTTTCAGGTCGTCGATGGTGACGTCGTAGCCGGTCAGGTGCAGCAGCGAATAGATCAGCATCGAGCCGTGGCCGTTGGACAGCACGAAGCGGTCACGGTCGGCAAACGATGGATTGGTCGGGTTGTGCTTCAGGTAGTCACGCCAAAGCACCTCGGCGATATCCGCCATGCCCATCGGGGCACCGGGATGGCCGCTGTTGGCTTTTTGCACGGCATCCATGCTGAGGGCACGAATGGCGTTGGCACGCTCACGACGGCTGGGCATCGCTGATCTCCTGGGGGTTTGTATAAAAGAAACGGAAAAAAGGACCGGCATTTTCCCTCAGCCACCGCCTGCGGGCAATGACAGATAGTCACTTGTGCGGTTTTTCCTGTACTTGGGGCGTCATTCCCTTGCAGAAACCGGTCACCCGTTCGTCTAAAGGTTATCGCGGTCGCTTATAACCGCCACTTATCGATCAATATCAAAACTTTTTGATATTGGCCTTGCGGGGATTACCCCCCGTCTCTAGACTGCTGGCCATTATGAATCTACCCGTGCCCTCCCTGCGTCCCGACGACGGCGATGAACTGGCAGCCTTGTGCAAGGCCGCTGGCGACCCGTTGCGCCTGAACGTGCTGCGCGCACTGGCCAACGACTCGTTTGGCGTACTGGAACTGGCGCAGATCTTCGCCATCGGCCAGTCGGGCATGAGCCACCACTTGAAGGTGCTGGCCCAGGCCGACCTGGTGGCCACCCGCCGCGAGGGCAATGCGATTTTCTACCGTCGCGCCCTGCCCCACACCGAACTGCTGGGCGGCAAGCTGCACGCTGCCCTGCTCGACGAAGTGGACAGCCTGGGCCTGCCGGGCGATGTGCAAGCCCGCATCGGCCAGGTCCACGGGCAACGCGCGGCGGCCAGCCAGGACTTTTTCTCACGGGTCGCCGAGAAGTTTCGCGCCCAACAGGATCTGATCGCCGGGTTGGCCCAATACCGCGAAAGCGTACTGGCGCTACTGGACAAGCTGAGCTTCAGTGATGGGGCCACGGCGCTGGAAGTCGGCCCTGGCGATGGCGGTTTCCTGCCGGAGCTGGCGCGACGCTTCCAGCAAGTCACCGCGCTGGACAACAGCCCGGCGATGCTCGAACTGGCGCGCCAGCTGTGCGAGCGCGAAGCGTTGGGCAATGTCACGCTGCAACTGGCCGATGCGCTCAATAGCGCATCGACCAAGGCCGACTGCGTGGTGCTGAACATGGTCTTGCACCATTTCGCCGCCCCCGCCGACGCCCTCAAGCAAATGGCCGGGCTGCTGCACCCCGGCGGTAGCCTGCTGGTTACGGATTTATGCAGCCACAACCAGAATTGGGCCAGGGAGGCCTGCGGTGATCTCTGGTTGGGTTTTGAACAGGACGATCTGGCCCGTTGGGCCACCGCTGCGGGACTCGTTCCCGGGGAAAGCCTCTATGTAGGTTTACGTAATGGTTTCCAGATCCAGGTCCGCCATTTTCAGCGACCGGCTGGCGACACTCACCATCGGTAAATATCAGGAAAACATCGAGATGAGCGAATACTCCCTTTTCACCTCCGAGTCCGTGTCTGAAGGGCATCCGGACAAAATCGCCGACCAGATTTCTGACGCGGTGCTGGACGCCATCATTGCTGAAGACAAGTTCGCCCGTGTGGCGTGCGAGACTCTGGTGAAAACCGGTGTAGCGATCATCGCTGGCGAAGTGACCACCACCGCCTGGGTTGACCTGGAGCAGATCGTCCGTGACGTGATCACCGACATCGGCTACAACAGCTCCGACGTCGGTTTCGACGGCGCCACCTGCGGCGTGATGAACATCATCGGCAAGCAGTCCCCCGACATCAACCAGGGTGTCGACCGCGCCAAGCCTGAAGATCAGGGCGCCGGCGACCAGGGCCTGATGTTCGGCTACGCCAGCAACGAAACCGACGTGCTGATGCCAGCACCGATCACCTTCTCGCACCAGCTGGTACAACGCCAGGCCGAAGCCCGCAAAAGCGGCCTGCTGCCATGGCTGCGTCCGGACGCCAAGTCCCAGGTGACCTGCCGTTACGAAGGCGGCAAAGTCGTCGGTATCGACGCCGTGGTCCTGTCGACCCAGCACAACCCGGACGTGTCCTACGCCGACCTGCGCGAAGGCGTGATGGAGCTGATCGTCAAGCACGTGCTGCCGGCCGAACTGCTGAGCAAGGACACCCAGTTCCACATCAACCCGACTGGCCAGTTCATCATCGGCGGCCCGGTGGGCGACTGCGGCCTGACCGGCCGCAAGATCATCGTCGACAGCTACGGCGGCATGGCCCGTCACGGCGGCGGCGCGTTCTCCGGTAAAGACCCGTCCAAGGTTGACCGTTCGGCCGCCTACGCCGGTCGTTACGTGGCCAAGAACATCGTCGCGGCCGGCCTGGCCGAGCGTTGCGAGATTCAGGTTTCCTACGCGATTGGTGTGGCCCAGCCTACGTCGATCTCACTGAATACCTTCGGCACCGGCAAGATCAGCGACGACAAGATCGTCAAGCTGGTGCGTGAGATCTTCGACCTGCGCCCGTACGCCATCACCACCATGCTCGACCTGCTGCACCCGATGTACCAGGAAACCGCAGCCTACGGCCATTTCGGTCGCACGCCTGCACAGAAGACCGTCGGCGACGACACCTTCACCACGTTCACCTGGGAAAAAACCGACCGCGCCGACGACCTGCGCGTCGCTGCCGGCCTGTAAGCACTCGCGGCATCCAAAACCCTGCCGGGTTCGCCCGGCAGGTTTTTTTATTGCCGGGTGATTCGCGGCGATTGTCACATTTTTTGGATCCAAACCTTGCAGGCCAAATAATGGCCCTCTAGAATCCGCGCCCTCTCGGGCCCTTCACCTTATTTGGATATTGCCTTGCGCCAGCCCGGGATCCACCAGCGCGCAAGCAATCGAACATTGAGGTTTTTCATGCGCATCTCCACGCTCGCCCCTGCTGCCCTTCTGCTCAGCCTGTTCGCCCTGCCAGCTCACGCCGGCACCGACCTGAGCGCACTGGGCGGCGCCCTCAGCTCCCAACTGAGTGGCAAAACCGGCGACTGCCAGCAACACGCCAAAGACTTGCAAGCCAAGATCGATGCCGCCGAAGCCAAGAACGACACGCTGTCGGTCAAGGCCTATAAAGCTGCGCAGGATCAGGTCAGCAAAGGCTGTGACAAACTCGCCGAAGGCCAGGCCAAAGTGGATGCCAAGCAGCAAACCACTGAAGCCAAGGCCGACAAGAACGACGCCGTGAAAGCCCTGGGCGGTCTGTTCAAGTAAGCAGAAACACCCGGTAAAAAGCCCCGCACTGTCGGGGCTTTTTTGTGGGCGTGCGGATCATTTACGCTGGGCGCCCCTTCCGAGCAAGGATGCTCATGATGCGACTACTGATGGTTCTGCTACTCAGCGCGCTGGCCTGTTCAGCCTGGGCCGAAAACTGCCCGGATGACGCCCGCGCACAGGTCAACACCCTGGCCGAACAGATACGCCGGTGGGATGACAGCTATCACCGGCTCGGCCAATCCCCGCTCGACGACGAGCTCTACGACCAGGCCCGCCAGCGTCTGGCTCGCTGGCGCCAATGTTTGCCCCGAACTGCCGCGCCCACCGACAACCCGCTGGCCAGTTCGCGGGGCACCCTGCCCCATCCGGTTGCCCACACCGGCCTGGAAAAATTGCTGGATGAACAGGCCGTCGGCACATGGCTGGGCACGCGCCAGGACGTATGGATCCAGCCCAAGGTCGATGGCGTCGCCGTGACCCTGGTGTATCGACAGGGCCGGCTAAGCCAGGTGATCAGCCGCGGCGACGGCGCGCTGGGCCAGGACTGGTCGACCTCGGCCCGCAAGATCCCGGGCATTGTCCAGCAACTGCCGGAGCCCATCGACCTGGTGCTGCAAGGCGAACTCTACTGGCGCCTGAATGATCACGTGCAATCGGCTCGCGGCGGGCTCAATACCCGCAGCAAGGTGGCGGGCATGATGAACCGCCAGCACCTGAGCGACACCGAAGCCGCACATATCGGGCTGTTTGTGTGGGCCTGGCCCGAGGGGCCGCCTTCATTCACCGAACGCCTGGCCGCACTGGCGCGCTGGGGCTTCCCCGATAGCCAGCGCTATAGCCAGCCTGTCCGGCACATCAACGATGCCGCGCACTGGCGCACCTATTGGTATGACCACCCACTGCCCTTCGCCAGCGATGGCGTGGTGCTGCACCAGGCGATGCGCGCGCCCGCCGAGCGCTGGAAAACCAGCACGCCGTATTGGGCAGTCGCGTGGAAGTACCCGATCAGCCAGGCCCTGGCACTGGTGCGCAAGGTGCGCTTCAACATCGGGCGCACCGGACGTATCACGCCCATCCTCGAACTGGAGCCGGTGCGGCTGGATGACCGGCAGATCGCCCGCGTCAGCGTCGGCTCATTGAAACGCTGGCAAGCCCTGGACATACGCCCCGGCGACCAGGTGTCCATCAGCCTGGCAGGCCAGGTGATCCCACGGCTGGACCAGGTGATCCTGCGCAACACCACACGGATCGACCTGCCAGTGCCCGACCCCGCGAACTTTCACGCCCTGAGCTGCTGGCAACTGGACCCAGGCTGCGAAGAACAACTGCTGGCCCGTCTCACCTGGCTCAGCGGCAACCAGGGCCTGTCATTGCCTCATTTGGGCGCCGAGACCTGGAACGTATTGATCCAGGCCGGTCTAATCGCAGGCTTTCTCGATTGGTTGACCCTGGATGCGGCAGAGCTTGCTAACATTGATGGCTTCGGTGACAGCAGCCGTGCGCGGCTGCTCGATAGCCTGCACAGCGCACGCCAACGGCCCTTTGCACAATGGCTGAAAGCCCTCGGCGTACCGCCTGCTGCACGTAACAACCTGGAAGGCGGCTGGCAAACGCTGGTCGCCCGAGACACCCAGGCCTGGCTGGCCATCGACGGCATCGGCCCGGGTCGCGCGGCGCAATTGAGCGCTTTTTTTCGCGACCCGCAGGTACAGGCCCTGGCTGAAACACTACGCGTGGCGGGTATAGATGGCTTTTGAGCCCTCTGCCCCGTCATCAGATTGCGACCTTGGAGCCCCCCTATGAAATTTCTCGCCCCTTTTGCCCTGCTGACCGTCGCAACCTTCATGGCCACGCCGCTGCTGGCGGCCCAGGAAGCGCCACAACTCACCGGTTGCGCCGCCAAGCGCCAGGCCATCAGCGCCCAGATCGAACAGGCCAAGGCCCACGGCAACAGCGCCCAGCAAGCGGGCCTGGAAAAAGCCCTGAGCGAAGTCACCGCCAATTGCACCGACGCGTCCTTGAAGAAAGAGCGTGAAAACAAGGTGCTCGACGCCAAGCACGAAGTCAGCCGCCGTCAGGCCGACCTCGACAAGGCGATGAAAAAAGGCGATGCCGAGAAGATCAACAAGCGCAAGGACAAGCTCGCCCAGTCGCGCAAGGAATTGCAGGACGCGGTGGAAGACCTCGACAAGTAATACCGGTCAGTGGTCCCGGAACTGTTTATGGCAGGCGCTGCAGGCATCTTCGACTTTCTGCACCGCCGGCCCCAGGTTGCTGGCCTTGTAAGGCTGCACCTGGCTGGCGGTCACCAATTCACCGGTGGCGGCTTCAAGGTCGCGGGCCAGTTGCAGAAACTGCGCCTGTTTCTGCCAGACATCGTCCTTGGCGCTGGTGTGATCTTCTTCACGCACGCTCGGGAAATGTTTCCAGGGCTCATGGGACAACGCATCCAGCTTGACCGCGCCTTCGGCGAATTTCGCGCCGTCGAACGGGATGCGCCCACGCAACATGCCACCCAGGTCTTCGCCGGTCTTGAGCATCTGCTTGAAGATCGCCTTGCGCTGGCCCAGGGGCGAATTCGGATCGACGCCGCCGCAGGCGGACAGTGTCAGGCAGGCCAGCAATACAACGGTCAGTCTTTTAAAAGTCATGGTGGCTTCAGGGTCACGGGAAACGGCGGCCAGTATCCTCGCCCCGCCCGTAAAGACCAATAGCCCTATTAATAATAAGGGTTGCTCGCAAACGTCACCGCGCGGGCAATCGCTTCAGGAAGTGCGTGTATGAATGTCACCTTCACCCCCTGGGCCCGCCGCCTGGCGTGGGCTCTGCCGATGATCGCGCTGCTGGCCGGCTGTGACGCGGGTAAAGAAACAGCCAAAGAGGCGCTCAAGCCTGAGCCCGCCAAACCTCACGCCGTTGCCACCTATGTCAGTGCGCCGTGGGAGGCGCTGCCTGCGGTATCCGACAGTGACTTGCTGGCCGGCTTTGAATCCTGGCGCAGCGCCTGCCAACGCCTCAAGGCCGACCCGATCTGGGGCGCGACCTGCGCGGCGGCGACAGGCGTGCCGGCGAACGCCTCGGCAGTGCGTGGTTTTCTCAAGGAGCAGTTGGACGTGTTCGGCCTGCGCTCGGCAGACAACACGCCAAACGGCTTGATCACCGGCTACTACGAACCGGTCTACCCCGGCAGCCTGACCCAGACGGCCAAGGCTCATGTGCCGGTATACGGCGTGCCGGATGACCTGATCATCGTCAACCTGGAAAGCATCTACCCCGAACTCAAGGGCAAGCGCCTGCGCGGCCGGCTCGAAGGTCGCGTGCTCAAGCCCTACGACGATGCCAGCGCGATCAACGGCCAAGGCTCGACCGCCAAGCCGATTGCCTGGCTGACCGATCCAATGGACCTGCAATTCCTGCAAATCCAGGGCTCGGGCCGTATCCAACTAGCCGGCGGGCGCCAACTGCGTGTGGGCTATGGCGACCAGAACGGCTACCCCTACCGCCCTATCGGCCGCTGGCTGGTGGAGCAAGGTGAACTGAAAAAAGAAGACGTGACCATGGGCGCCATCAGCGCCTGGGCCAAGGCCCATCCGCAGCGCATCCCGGAACTGTTGGCGAGCAACCCCAGCTACGTGTTCTTCAGCGCCCGCCCCGACAGCAACGAAGGCCCACGCGGCTCGTTGAACGTGCCGCTGACCGCCGGCTACAGCGTGGCGGTGGACCGCAAGGTGATTCCGTTGGGCAGTCTGTTGTGGCTATCGACCACCAAGCCGGATGGCTCGCCCATCGCCAGGCCCGTGGCCGCGCAGGACACCGGCGGTGCCATTACTGGCGAAGTGCGGGCGGACTTGTTCTGGGGCACCGGCGCGGCGGCAGGTGAGCTGGCGGGGAATATGAAGCAGCAGGGGCAGATCTGGATGTTGTGGCCCAAGGGCGCGGCATTGCCACAAGTGCCGGAAGTCACTACCGGGAGCTGACAAGCGCTGAAGGGCAAAATGTGGGAGCGGGCTTGCTCGCGAATACGGAGTGTCAGCCAGCACATTCGGCACTGATGTACCGCTATCGCAGGCAAGCCAGCTCCCACAGGGGATCGTTATCACCCGTTAGATCGAGATAAAGAAGAAACTCGCAATCAACGCCATCCCCGCGAACCACACCAGCGAACGCAGGATCGCCCAGTCCGCCACATAACAAATGATGTACAACAGGCGACTGGTGATAAACAACACCGCCAGCACATTGATCGTCACCAACTCCGCCGTACCGGCCAGGTGCGCGATGATCACCGCCGCCGCAAACGCCGGGGTGACTTCAAAACTGTTGAGCTGAGCGTTGTGGGCGCGTTTGGCGAACCCATCGAGGGTTTCCAGGAACGCACGCGGGTCATGGTTCTGCCGAGGCCCGAACTTGCCGCCGCTGAACTTGGCCACCCCCGTGCACAGGTAAGGCAGGAAAATTGCGATCAACACACACCAGAAGGCCACCGTCATCACTGATTCCTTTTTTGTTTTCAAACAGAAATTAGAGTTTTAGCACTAAATATCGCAAGCCGCACTCCCCGCTATGAACCGCTACACCACCAAAGGTTCTATCCGCCATTTCACGCTTGCCTTGCAACATCACGCCGCTGCTGCGGTCCATCCCCCACTGATGCACCCACACCCAACCTCCAAGGACCCCGGATGCTTGAACTTGTCGCCGCCTTCATCTGCCTCACCACCCTGCTCACCTATGTGAACTTCCGTTTTATCGGCCTGCCCCCCACCATCGGCGTGATGGTCACGGCCCTGGTGTTTTCCCTGATTCTGCAAGGCCTGAGCTTTATCGGCTACCCAGGCCTGGAAGAACGCATCCAGCAACTGATCGGCCAGATCGACTTCGGCGACCTGCTGATGAACTGGATGCTCTCGTTCCTGTTGTTCGCCGGCGCCTTGCACGTCAACCTGAGCGACCTGCGCAGCTACCGCTGGCCCATCGGCCTGCTGGCGACCTTCGGCGTGTTGATCGCCACCGTGGTGATCGGCAGCCTGGCGTATTACATCTTCGCCCTGTTTGGCTGGCACGTGAGCTTCCTCTACTGCCTGCTGTTCGGCGCACTGATCTCGCCCACCGACCCGATTGCGGTGCTGGGTGTGCTGCGTACCGCCAACGCCTCGAAACCTTTGAAAACCACCATCGTCGGCGAGTCGCTGTTCAACGACGGCACGGCGGTAGTGGTGTTTACCGTGTTACTGGGCATCGCGCAGTTGGGCGAGACGCCAACCGTGGGCGCCACAGCCATGCTATTCGCCCATGAAGCGCTGGGCGGCGTGGTGTTCGGCGGCCTGATCGGCTACCTCGTGTACCTGATGATCAAGAGCATCGAGCAGCACCAGATCGAGGTGATGCTGACCCTCGCCCTGGTGATCGGCGGTTCGGCAATGGCCACCGAACTGCACGTCTCCGCGCCGATTGCGATGGTGGTCGCGGGCCTGATCATTGGCAACCTGGGCCGCAAGCTGGCGATGAACGACATGACGCGCCGCTACCTCGACGGTTTCTGGGAATTGCTCGATGACATGCTCAACGCCCTGCTGTTCGCCTTGATCGGCATGGAGTTGCTGCTGTTGCCCTTCAACTGGCTGCATGTATTCGCCGCCAGCTTGCTCGCGGTGGCCATCCTGCTTTCGCGCCTGCTGACAGTGGCTCCGGCGATCTTGCTGCTGCGCCGCTGGCGAACGGTGCCGCGCGGTACCATCCGCATCCTCACGTGGGGCGGTCTGCGCGGCGGGGTATCGGTAGCGTTGGCCCTGGCCCTGCCGCTGGGTCCTGAGCGGGACCTGCTGCTGAGCATCACCTACATCGTGGTGCTGTCGTCGATCCTGTTGCAGGGCTTGAGCATCGGCAAGCTGGTCAAGCGCGTGACCCGCGATGACCCCCAGGCCAGCGCCGAGCCTCACTGATCCTTGCGAGTCGGCTGCGGATGCCTCGGGTCCGCAGTCTTCTTGTTCGGCAGGCTGCTTTCACTACGAATCTGCGCATGACTGATAAGCGCAAAGATAAAACTGCCACCGATGATATTGCCCGCCAACGTCGGCCCGGCGAACACCAGCCAGAAGTCTTTCCATGGCAATTCGCCGGCAAACACCAGGTAGGACACTTCGGCAGAGCCGACGACGATGTGGGTGAAGTCACCCAAGGCCATGAGGTAGGTGATCAGGATGATGATCCACAGCTTGGCGCTTTCCATCGACGGGATCATCCACACCATGGTCGCGATCATCCAGCCGGAGACGATGCCCTTGGCAAACATCTGCCCGGGATCGTTCTCCATGACCTTGCGCCCGATCTCAAGGAAGGCCAGGTCGGTCTTGGTGTCGAAGATCGGCAAGTGCAGCATCACGTAGGCCACCAGCAAGGTGCCGCACAGGTTGCCCACCAGCACCACCGACCACAGCCGCAACAGGCGCCCGGCATTGGCCAGGGTGGGTTTGCTCATCACCGGCAGCACGGCGGTCAGGGTGTTTTCGGTGAACAGTTGCTGGCGCGCAAGAATCACCGCGAGGAAACCTGCGCAGTAGCCGAAGCTGGCGATCACCTTGAATTCCTCGCCGTCCGGCAGGCGCGAGTTGAGCAGGCCCATGCCCATCAGCGACAGGCCCATGGTCAGGCCGGCGGCGAGCGCAGACCACCACAACGCGGCCACATTGCGCTCCAGCTCCTGGTCGCCCTGGGTCCGGATGATTTCATGTAGAACCGCCGCGCGAGGCGGCTGGTTCTTGTCCACATCGGCCTGTTCTTCCTGCGACAGGTTGGGGGTCTTGCCGTCTGTTTGAGTGGCCATGATCGCGTGCGTCCAAGGGGTGCCTGTAGCTACGACACGCCGTGACGGTAGCTGTTCATTTAAAGCGGAATACGCCAGGCCTTGGCCATTTCCACGGTGGTGGAACTGATCGGTTTGCTCCACGGTTTATTACGCGCCTTATAGTTTTGAACAATGTCTTCAAGCGCGGCGTTGAACTCACCTGGCGTGGGTGGCATTGGCCAGCTTGAGGGCGACCCGGTGCAACAGTTCAACGTTGGACGCCGGCTGGCCCGGGCGGAAAAGCGACGGGTAGATGACCTCCCGGGGTGAAGTTCTCGGCTTTCACCGCGATGTCGCGTCTTTTCATTTCGGCGACAGCATGGGTCATCACCTTGGACAAGGGTGAACCCGTGCCCTGCTTGGCGGCCACCTGCAACAGTTGTTGGAAGTTGGGCTGCCCTGCCGCATTCAGGTGCCGCCCCAGCCACTCGACGTGCTCAGGTCGACGGGCCAGCGTATCCAGATTGCGCAGCGCTGCCGCGATCTTCGGGGTGATCGTCAGGATATTGCTGGTCCGATTGGCGTCGCTCACGGCACTGTTCAAGGCTTGCAAGGCTTGCTGCGCGGTCTTTCGAAACGTCAGCGCATCCGCAGCGGCCGGGTCTTTTTTCAGCTGGTCCTGGACGCTAGCCAGCAAGGTGTCATCCATCGCCAGTACCGCGCTCTCCATTGACGCGTACGAATGCTGCTCGCGCGCCTTTTCCCGTGTCCCCAGATGAGCCGTCACCGCCTGATGGGCCTTTGCCTGCAGATGTTTTTTCTGCTCGGGCGTCATGGTGAAGTTGACGGTGCCGTTGAACATGCCGCGAAAGTCGCCTTGTTCCGTGTTCAGCGGCAAGGTCACCGTCTGCTCGGCATACGCCTTGAGTCGCTCGGCTTGATAAGCCCCGGCAGCGCTGTGTGGCGTGCCGGTCAATCGATCGACGATGTTGCTGAAGAACCCGCCGCTTTTTTTCGGTTTCGCCTCGTCGGACTCAAACTTGACGACCAGCGACTCAGGCTGGTTCAACGGGTCTTGCGGCTGCGATGACCCGACCACGCCGGGCGCGGGCGTATTGGCGAGCAATCCACCGTCCTGGAACGCCGTGACTTCGGCCACTTGCTGAAACCCATGGCCTTGCTCTTGCGGGCTCTTGAACAACCCCGGCAGCGAGCCCGAAATACGGGCGGCGCGGGCGATATCCATGTCCGGGGCCAGGCTGGCATTGAACACCACCAATTGCGGGCGATCGTCAAACATGCCGGTGCCGGTGATGTTGAGTTGCTTGATCGCCGGAATATGGTGGCTCAACACTTCAAGGTCGCGAAAGGTTGGCCCGCCACCGGCGCTCAGCCTGTCGGCAATCTTCATGACTTCGCCGGGCCGGGTTTCCCTGGGCATGTCGGCGATGTGGGCGAGGATCGACTTGCGCGACTCGTTGCGCATCATCTCTTCCAGGGGTGAAGCCTCGGTTTGCAAGCGCGGCAGCATGGTCAGCAACAGTTGGGTGATATTGCCGGCCGCCCCCGGCAAACGCCCGGCGAGCTTGCCGAGTTCGGAGCTGATGTTTTGCAGCCAGGCGGTCACCGGGTCTTTGCTGTTGAGCAGGCTGGGCAGGTCGAGGCTGTTCGACAGCTCGCCGAACGTTTTAGCGTTCATGCCACTGGCAAGCAATGTGGAGGAAATCGCCCCGGCAGACGAGCCGGAAATCACCTTCACGCCTTGCAGCTTCTTGCCATCTTCCAGTGCCTGCACCATTCCCGGGAAGGCGATGCCCTTGGCGCCGCCGCCGCTGAGCACCAGGTGGCTGGGCGGTGGCGGTGACACATCGACATCCACTCGCCCATCGTTATGGCGATGGAGGCTCAACTTGCGTGGACCCACGTTCTCGAGCAGAGGCGTCTTCACGCTCTGGTCGAGGGTGTGTGGCGCCGGGGCTTGGGCTTGAACAGGAGAATTGGACACTTTCATACACAGGCTCTCGCTACAGGATGTAGTCCTGAGTGATGAGAGAGCCTGGGAAAGATCCACGCGGAATGATTTGGCAACGCAAATCAAACCGCGATGGGGTTACTCGGAGACGCTGTCGTCCTGGAACTGGTCCTTCACGTACTTGATCTCGGTACGCCCGTGGGGCGCCGGCAAGCCGTCTTCGCCGAGGTTGACGAAGACCATTTTTTCCACGGTGAGGATGCTTTTGCGTGTGATCTTGTTGCGCACTTCGCAGGTCAGGGTGATGGAGGTGCGGCCGAACTCGGTGGCGGTGATGCCCAGTTCGATGATGTCGCCCTGGCGCGAGGCGCTGACGAAGTTGATTTCGGAGATGTACTTGGTCACCACGCGCTGGTTGCCCAGTTGGACGATCGCGTAGATCGCCGCTTCTTCGTCGATCCAGCGCAGCAGGCTGCCGCCGAACAGGGTGCCGTTGGGGTTGAGGTCTTCGGGTTTTACCCATTTGCGGGTGTGGAAGTTCATGGTCACTCCAAAGCGTCTTGCCGAATGATGGGCGACATCATGGCAGAGGCCGCGCCAGAGCTCTATGAGGCATTGCCTATCACGCCCATGAGGGATCTTCATGTGTCCGACAGAAAGGCTTGGGAAGTCTGGCGCACACGGCTATAATCGGCGCCGTTTCAAAACGGTCATATCAAATTGTTACCGTTTTCCCGCCACCTGTCCGAGGGGCGCTGCAGCAGGTTCAACCTGTCAGGCTCGGATGGGGCGTTGTCCGGCTGTTATCACCTGGCCAGATACTAAACGCACAACGGCGCCCATTCGCACACTACGAATGGAGGCTCTCTATGAGCGCTGTCAACACGCCTGCAGATTTCACCGACTACAAAGTCGCCGACATGTCCCTCGCTGCCTGGGGCCGTCGCGAAACCTTTATCGCCGAATCCGAAATGCCAGCCCTGATGGGTCTGCGTCGCAAATATGCCGGCGAGCAACCGCTCAAGGGCGCGAAGATCCTCGGCTGCATCCACATGACCATCCAGACTGCCGTGCTGATCGAAACCCTGGTTGCCCTGGGTGCCGAAGTGCGTTGGTCGTCCTGCAACATCTTCTCGACCCAAGACCAGGCCGCTGCTGCCATCGCCGCTGCCGGTATCGCGGTTTACGCCTGGAAAGGCGAGACCGAAGAAGAGTACGAGTGGTGCCTGGAGCAAACCATCCTCAAGGATGGCGCGCCTTGGAATGCCAACATGATCCTCGACGACGGCGGCGACCTGACCGAGCTGCTGCACAAGAAATACCCGGCGATCCTCGACCGCGTCCACGGCGTGACCGAAGAAACCACCACCGGCGTACACCGCCTGCTGGACATGCTGGCCAAGGGCGAGCTGAAAATCCCGGCCATCAACGTCAACGACTCGGTGACCAAGAGCAAGAACGACAACAAGTACGGCTGCCGTCACAGCCTGAACGACGCCATCAAGCGCGGCACCGACCACCTGCTGTCGGGCAAGCAAGCCCTGGTGATCGGCTACGGTGACGTGGGCAAGGGTTCGTCCCAGTCCCTGCGTCAGGAAGGCATGATCGTTAAAGTCTCCGAAGTTGACCCGATCTGCGCCATGCAAGCCTGCATGGACGGTTTCGAAGTGGTTTCGCCGTTCATCGACGGCCAGAACGACGGCACCGAAGCGAGCATCGACAAGGCCCTGCTGGGCAAGATCGACCTGATCGTGACCACCACCGGCAACGTCAATGTTTGCGACGCAAACATGCTCAAAGCCCTGAAGAAGCGCGCTGTTGTCTGCAACATCGGCCACTTCGACAACGAGATCGACACCGCTTTCATGCGCAAGAACTGGGCATGGGAAGAAGTGAAGCCACAGGTACACAAGGTTCACCGTACCGGTGCGGGCGATTTCGACCCACAGAACGACGACTACCTGATCCTGCTGGCCGAAGGCCGCCTGGTTAACCTGGGCAACGCCACTGGCCACCCTAGCCGCATCATGGACGGCTCGTTCGCCAACCAGGTACTGGCGCAGATCTTCCTGTTCGGCCAGAAATACGCCGACCTGTCGCCGGCCCAGAAAGCCGAGCGCCTGACCGTGGAAGTACTGCCGAAGAAACTCGACGAAGAAGTGGCCCTGGAAATGGTCCGCGGCTTCGGCGGCGTGGTGACTCAACTGACCAAGACCCAGGCCGACTACATCGGCGTGACCGTTGAAGGTCCGTTCAAGCCGCACGCTTACCGCTACTAAGTAACCCGCTCTCTCCTTGTCGGAGCGGGCTTGTGTGGGAGCGGGCTTGCCCGCGATGGCGGTGGGTCAGTTGAAGAATGTCTCGACTGATCCACTGCAATCGCGGGCAAGCCCGCTCCCACATTGACGGTGAACACCTTCCGGTTTTTTGAGTTTCCAAGGATACGACCATGTCCCAAGACCGTCGCTACAGCTTCGAGTTCTTCCCGACCAAGACCGATGCTGGGCATGAAAAACTGATGGCGACTGCCAAGCAGTTGGCCAGCTACAACCCCGACTTCTTTTCCTGCACCTACGGCGCCGGCGGCTCGACCCGTGACCGCACGATCAACACCGTGTTGCAGCTGGAAAGCGAAGTCAAAGTTCCCGCCGCTCCGCACTTGTCGTGCGTGGGCGACAGCAAGGCCGACCTGCGCGGCCTGCTGACCCAATACAAGGCTGCCGGCATCAAGCGCATCGTCGCCCTGCGCGGTGACCTGCCGTCCGGCATGGGCATCGCCAGCGGCGAGCTGCGCTACGCCAATGACCTGGTGAGCTTCATCCGCGAAGAAAGCGGCGACCACTTCCATATCGAAGTGGCGGCCTACCCGGAGATGCACCCCCAGGCACGCAACTTCGAAGACGATTTGCAGAACTTCGTGCGCAAGGCCAACGCCGGCGCCGACAGCGCGATCACCCAGTACTTCTTCAACGCCGACAGCTACTTCTACTTCGTCGAGCGTGTACGGGCCATGGGTGTGAACATCCCGATCGTGCCGGGCATCATGCCGATCACCAACTACAGCAAGCTCGCGCGCTTCTCCGACGCCTGCGGCGCCGAGATCCCACGCTGGGTGCGCAAACAACTGGAAGCCTACGGCGACGACGTCAAAAGCATCCAGGCGTTCGGCGAGCAGGTCATCAGCGAAATGTGTGAACGTTTGTTGCAAGGTGGCGCGCCCGGCCTGCACTTCTATACCCTCAACCAGGCCGATCCTAGCCTGGCAATCTGGAACAACCTCAAGCTGCCCCGCTAAGGTCTGTTCGCAGTTGCACCCGGGCCCTCGTCAACGCGAGGGCCTTTGTCGTTTTAATACTCCCGGAATGGAAGCCAGCAGTACATGAATACAGCATCCCCGACTCCCCGCCCGCAGCTGGTTTACCTGGTATTCGGCGCCGAGACCTACCATCAGGAAGCGGTATTCAGCATCGCCAGTGCCCTGTCCCACCTGGGCGGCCCCCAGGACATGCCACTGGACATCCAGGTGTTCAGCGACAACCCCGCGCCCTATCGCGACCTGCCGGTGCACGTCCACACCCTGGACGACGCCACCCGCCAACGCTGGAGCGAGCCCCACGGCTACCATTTCCGCACCAAGCATGTGCTGTTGCGCCAGGTCCTCGAAACTTCGGAACGTGCGCTGCTGATCGACACCGACACGTTTTTCCACGACTCGCCCATGGCCCTGTTCGAACGCGTCGCGCCCGGCACGGTGCTGTGCAACGCCTTCCACGCCAAGTACGGCGATAACCGCGAAAGCGTGCTGTACAGCGCCCTGGCCAAAATTCTGGCCGACAAGGGCCTGGCCGATGACGACATGCCGCTGCTCAACTCCGGCGTGATGGGCCTGGCGCAGCAGGACGCGCATTTGCTGGACCGCTCCATCGAACTGATGGACGAACTGTTCCCCCTGGCTCAGGGCGCCTACACCCTGGAAGAGTTCTGCCTGTCGGTGGTGGCCTACCGCACCGTCAACGTGCGCCAGTGCCCGGACCTGATCCACCACTACTGGAGCCGCAAGCAGCTGTTTCGCGCCAAGGTCAAGGCGTGGATCGCCAAGCATGGCGCCGCCCCGACCTGCGCCCACGCCCTGGCCGACACGCGCAAGGTCTCCGCGCACCTGCCGCGTCCACCGCGCCTGCAACGCCTGATGTACAAGCTGATCACCCTGGCCCTGCCCAAGCGCAAGCAGCAGTTCATCCGCGAAATCCTCTACGGCTGCTACGAGCACGAAAACGAGTTCGACCAGGCGTGCGGCCCGGTTTGGTGGGACAAGGCCAAGCAAAACCAGGCCGAGCGGCAGAAGTGCCCGGTGGATGCCCATCAACTGGAGCACTGGTTCGCCAACCCCTTGGTGCGCCTGATTCTGGGCGAGCGCCGCGCGGCGATCTACGAACACCTGATGACCTCGCCGACAAAATAGCGCGGGCCGCAGATGCTCGTGCCAGAGCTTTTCTTTAGGGCCCCAGCGTCGTAACCTCAGGGCATGCCCGTGATCCTGAAGCTTGCGACCGCTGCCCTTTTCACTTGCCTGAGCCTCGCGGCTTATGGCGAGAAACTGCGCATTGTCACCGAGCCCTGGGCGCCCTATGTCTACGATGACCAGGGCAGCATGCGCGGGCTGGACTACGAAACCACGGTGATCGTGTTCCAACGCCTGGGGGTCGATGTCGACTGGCAGTTCCTGCCCTGGAAGCGCTGCCTGGCGATGCTCGACCAAGGCCACGCCGACGGCGCGCTGGATATTTTCCACAGCCACGAGCGCGACACGCAGTTGCTCTACCCCAGCGAACCGCTGTCGGAAGTCGAGTTCGTGCTGTTCTACGCCAACGAACATCCTCATCCCGCCAACAGCCTCGACGACCTGCGCGGCCTCACCGTCGGCACTTCGCCGGGCTACCTGTATGGCGGTGCATTCAGCGAGTCCAGCTTGTTCAACCGCGAGCCGGCCCCCAGCCATGAAGCCAACTTCGGCAAATTGCTGCTGGGGCGCATCGATCTGGTGATTACCGATCGGCGCGTCGGCCAGCATGTGATCAAGGCGTTGGGCCTGGAGGGCAAGGTCAGCCAGGCGCCGGTGGTGGTCAGCCGCCAGCAGCAATTCCTCGCGGTGCGCCGTGGCGCCGGCATGGACCTGCTGGTGCAGCGCTTCGCCGCCGAACTCAAGCGTTTCAAGCAGGAGCCCGCATACATCGCCCTGAGCGCCAAATACGGTGGATTCCAAGCCATTACGGCCTCTGAACACGCCGTTGAGCAGCAGGAAAGCAGCGCGCCGTGATTGCTCTGTTATACTCCGGCCTTTCCGCCAGGCTTACGCCCGGCCGCTGAGGTCTTGAAAAAGGCACCCAACCCCGCTACAGCGCAGCTTTCAGCCCGCGCGAGCCGGTGGAGTGCCCGCCAGACGCAGCAGGACCGGACGGGATAACGCTCCCCTAAGCGTCATTCACGCCCGGCAAGATTATCCCTTTGGGCCAAGCCCTAACTAAAACAGGATTACTCATGTCCTTTGCTTCCCTCGGTCTCTCCGAGGCTTTAGTCCGCGCCATCGAGGCAGCGGGCTATACCGAGCCTACTCCGGTGCAACAGCGGGCCATTCCCGCCGTGTTGCAAGGTCGCGACCTGATGGTTGCGGCTCAGACAGGTACTGGTAAAACCGGCGGCTTCGCCCTCCCGATTCTGGAGCGGTTGTTTCCCAATGGTCACCCGGACAAATCCCAGCGTCACGGCCCGCGCCAACCGCGCGTACTGGTCCTGACCCCCACCCGCGAACTCGCCGCCCAGGTGCACGACAGCTTCAAGCTGTATGCCCGCGACTTGAAGTTCGTCAGTGCCTGCATCTTCGGCGGCGTCGGCATGAACCCACAGGTTCAGGCCATGTCCCGTGGCGTAGACGTACTGGTTGCCTGCCCGGGTCGTTTGCTCGACCTGTGCGGCCAAGGCAGCGTCGACCTGTCCCACGTGGAAATCCTCGTGCTGGACGAAGCCGACCGCATGCTCGACATGGGCTTTGTCCATGACGTGAAAAAGGTCCTCGCCCGCCTGCCGGCCAAACGCCAGAACCTGCTGTTCTCGGCCACGTTCTCCAACGACATCACCGCCCTGGCCGGCAAGCTGCTGCACAACCCGGAACGCATCGAAGTCACGCCGCCGAACACCACGGTCGAGCGGATCGAGCAACGCGTGTTCCGCCTGCCTGCCAGCCACAAGCGTGCGCTGCTGGCCCACCTGATCACCGCCGGCGCGTGGGAACAGGTGCTGGTCTTCACCCGTACCAAGCACGGCGCCAACCGCCTGGCCGAGTACCTGGACAAGCACGGCCTCACCGCCGTCGCCATCCACGGCAACAAGAGCCAGAACGCGCGCACCAAAGCCCTGGCCGACTTCAAGGCCGGCAGCGTGCGCATCCTGGTGGCCACCGATATCGCCGCCCGCGGCCTGGATATCGACCAACTGCCACACGTGGTCAACTTCGAGCTGCCAAACGTCGATGAAGACTACGTGCACCGTATCGGCCGTACCGGCCGTGCCGGTCGTTCGGGCGAGGCCATCTCGCTGGTTGCGCCGGACGAAGAAAAACTGCTGAAAAGCATCGAACGCATGACCAAGCAGAAAATCGCCGACGGCGACCTGATGGGCTTCGATGCCAGCGCCGTAGAGGCCGAAAAGCCAGAAGTGCGCGAGCGTCCGGACGTGCGTAACCCACGCAACCCACGCGGTCCGAAGGGCGATGGCCCGAACGGCGGCGGTGGTGGCGGTGGCCGTCGCGACAAGGGCAAGGACAAGGGCGGCAAGGACAAAGCGCCCACCAATGGCCGTGGCGAACGCCCAGCCCGCGAACAGAAGCCCCGTGAAGGCACCCCGGCCCGCGAACAGCGCCAGCCGAGCCAACAGCCACCACGCGCCGCCGCTGACCGCGCCCCGGACGAGTTCCTCGACGACGACGTGGACAACTTCGGCAACCGCGTGGACTACGTGCCCCAGGCCAAACCGGCCCAGGGCCGTGGCCGTCGTCCAGGTGCTCCGGCACAGGGCGCGGGCGCCGGTGCGCCACGTAGCGGCCAACCGCAGGGCGGTCGCCAGAACGCACCGCGCAACAGCAGCGGCGGCACCACCGGTACGCCACCGGCCAAGCGCAGCGGCCCACGCAGCGGTGCACCACGTGATGGCCAGGCCCGTCGCGAAGATTCGCGCAGCAACAACCGCCGCCCGGCCCGTGACGACCAGCCGCGTTCGTCCGAACCAGCGGTGCAGAACCCGCGCGGTGGCCCGGCACCAAAGATCATCCACAAGGAGTCGAAGGCTGATCGCTTCCCGACACCTGAGCAGTTGGATCAACTGCCAGGCCGCCCTCGTGGTGAGAAACCAGCGCTGCTGACTCGCAACCGCTGAGTTTCAACGCCTCATAAAAATGCCCCGCCTCTCACAAGGCGGGGCATTTTTTTTGCCTCAACAAAAACGAATAGGCTCTTCTGTGGGAGCTGGCTTGCCTGCGATGCGGGCACCTCGGTGTGTCAGTAACACCTGGGTGATGCTATCGCAGGCAAGCCAGCTCCCACACAAGCCAGCTTCCACATTGATTGCATTCCAGGCATAAAAAAACCGGATCCTCAGGATCCGGTTTTTCCGTGTAAAAACAGAAATTACTTCTGCTTCACACCTTCCAGCGAGATGTCCAGGTCAACGGTCTGCGAAGAAGGACCTGGGCCCTTGATGCCGAAGTCGTTCAGGTTGACGGTGGTCTTGGCGTTGAAGCCAGCACGTTCGCCGCCCCATGGATCCTTGCCTTCACCGTTGAAGGTAGCCTTGAAGGTCACAGGCTTGGTCACGCCGTGGAAAGTCAGGTCGCCAGTCACGTCGGCCGTCTTGTCGCCGGTGGATTTAACCGCGGTAGACACGAACTTGGCGTCGGCGAACTTGGCAACGTCCAGGAAGTCTTTGCTGGCGATGTGCTTGTCACGCTCAGCGTGGTTGGACCACAGGCTGGCGGTTTTCACATCGACGGCGATCTTGCTGGCTTCAGGCTTGGTGGCATCCCAGCTGAACGTACCATCCCAGTCCTTGAAAGTACCGTGGATGAAGCTGTAGCCCAGGTGGCTGATTTTCCAATCGATGAAGGCGTGTTGGCCTTCCTTGTCGATCTTGTAGTCAGCGGCCATCGCCGAACCTGCGGACAACAGCGCAGAACCAAGTGCCAGAGCGGCGAGAGTCTTTTTCAACATGCTTTCTATTCCTTGTGAGTCGAGGTTGAACATCAGGCTTTGCGCCCCAGCATTCGCGTCAGGGTCACATCACGATCAATGAAGTGGTGTTTCAGGGCAGCCGCGCCGTGCAACCCGGCGAAGACCACCAATACCCAGGCGAGGTACAAGTGCACCACGCCCGCGGTATCTGCCTGGTCCGGTAGCCCGGAAACCAAGGCAGGAATCTCAAACAGGCCAAACACCGGGATACCGACACCGTCTGCGGTGGAAATCAGGTAACCGGCGATCATCACGGCAAACAGCCCGAGATACAGGAACCCGTGGCCAAACGCGGCACCCAGGCGGGTCATGCGGCTGTAGCTGGCCAGCGGTGGCGGCGGCGGACTGACCAGGCGCCAGACGATGCGCACCAGCATGATGGCGAACAGTGTGATACCGATGCTCTTGTGCAGGTCCGGCGCGTCTTTGCGCCAGGCGCTGTAGTAGTCGAGGCCGACCATCCACAAACCCAATGCGAACAAGCCAAACACCACCAGGGCGACGCCCCAGTGCAAAACCATGCTGACCCAGCCGTAGCGGGCCGGTGAATTGCGTAACTGCATGTACTTAATCCCGTAAGAGCTGCGCCCAAGACTAGCGCGTTACCTATCGAATTAAAGCGGAAAATTTCGCTTTGAAATATCGAGAAATGCGATCTTGAGGGTATGAAGCCTAAATTAACCTCGGATTAAGGACTATCCCGAAGAAACGTGACAGACCGTCCTGCGTTTACTGCCAATTCATCCGTAATGGGTTGTGACACAGCCGCCCATTGCATAGGCTTGCGCGATTGTGGCTTCGAGGAGATGAACGATGGGCTTGAACAACCAGTGGATGCAACGCGACCTCGCGGTGCTGTGGCATCCCTGCACCCAGATGAAAGACCACCAGCAACTGCCGCTGATCCCGATCAAACGGGGCGAAGGCGTGTGGCTGGAAGACTTCGAAGGCAAGCGCTACCTCGACGCCGTCAGTTCCTGGTGGGTCAACGTATTCGGCCATGCCAACCCGCGCATCAACCAGCGCATCAAGGATCAGGTCGATCAGCTTGAGCATGTGATCCTTGCCGGCTTCAGCCACCAGCCAGTGATCGAGCTGTCCGAGCGCCTGGTCAAGATGACGCCCGAGGGCCTGACCCGGTGCTTCTACGCCGATAACGGTTCGTCCTGCATCGAAGTCGCGCTGAAAATGAGCTTTCACTACTGGCTCAACCGTGGCCAGCCGAACAAAAAGCGCTTCGTCACCCTGACCAACAGCTACCACGGCGAAACCATCGCCGCGATGTCGGTGGGCGACGTGCCGCTGTTTACCGAAACCTACAAGGCGCTGCTGCTCGACACCATCAAGGTGCCCAGCCCGGATTGCTACCTGCGCCCCGAGGGCGTGAGCTGGGAAGACCACTCGCGCACGATGGCCCAGGTGATGGAACAGACCCTGGCCGAGCACCACGCCACCGTCGCCGCGGTGATCATCGAGCCGCTGATCCAGGGCGCGGGCGGCATGCGCATGTACCACCCGGTGTACCTCAAGCTGCTGCGCGAAGCCTGCGACCGCTACGGCGTGCACCTGATCCACGACGAAATCGCCGTGGGCTTCGGCCGCACCGGCAGCATGTTCGCCTGTGAACAGGCCGGCATCCGCCCGGACTTCCTGTGCCTGTCCAAGGCCCTGACCGGCGGCTACCTGCCGCTGGCGGCCGTGGTCACCACCGATGACGTGTACGACGCCTTCTACGACGACTACCCGACCCTGCGCGCCTTCCTGCATTCCCACAGCTATACCGGCAACCCGCTGGCATGCGCGGCGGCGTTGGCGACGCTGGATATCTTCGAAGAAGACAACGTCATCGAAAACAACAAGGCCCTGGCCCAGCGCATGGCCAGCGCCACCGCGCACCTGGTGGACCACCCCCACGTCTCGGAAGTGCGCCAGACCGGCATGGTGCTGGCCATCGAGATGGTCCAGGACAAAGCCACCAAGACCGCCTACCCGTGGCAGGAACGCCGTGGCCTGAAGGTGTTCGAACACGCCCTGGAACGCGGCGCGCTGCTGCGGCCGCTGGGCAGCGTGGTGTACTTCCTGCCGCCGTATGTGATTACGCCGGAGCAGATCGACTTCCTCGCCGAGGTGGCCAGTGAAGGGATCGATATCGCCACCAACAGCAGCGTGAGTGTTGCGGTGCCGAAGGACTTCCACCCAGATTTCCGCGACCCGGGCTGATTCCCCACCCTTGATCGTTCCCACGCTCCGCGTGGGAATGCAGCCTTGGACGCTCCGCGTCCGCCCTGCACACTTCAGAGAACAGAAATGAGACTGTCCCGTTTTTTCACCGACACCCCGCTGAGCCTCCTCGGTGACGTTGAGTTGCCCGAAGCCCAGGCGCACTACATCAGCCGCGTGTTGCGCATGGTCGAAGGCGACGCCGTGCAACTGTTCGACGGCTCCGGCCAGGAGTTCCTCGGCAGCCTGCTGGAAGTCGGCAAAAAGCGCGTCACCGTGCAACTCACCGAGCGCTTCGACGGCCAGACCGAATCCCCGCTGCACATCCACCTCGGCCAGGGCCTGTCCCGTGGCGAGCGGATGGATTGGGCGATTCAGAAAGCCACCGAGTTGGGCGTCAACGCGATCACGCCGATTTTCAGCGAGCGCTGTGAAGTACGCCTCAAGGACGAACGCGCCGACAAACGCCTGCTGCACTGGCGCCAAGTGGCGATCAGCGCCTGCGAGCAATGCGGGCGTTCGACGGTGCCGGTGATTCACCCGCCGCTGCTGCTGGCGGATTGGTTGAAGCAGACCGAGGCGGATTTGAAGCTGGTGCTGCACCCGGTGGCCGAGCCGATGGTCAGCCATGCCAAGCCTGCAAGCCTGGCGTTTTTGATCGGGCCCGAGGGTGGGTTGACCGATGGCGAAGTCGAGGTTGCCCAAGCTGCCGGTTACCACGCCGCGCGCCTTGGGCCGCGGGTGTTGCGTACTGAAACTGCGCCCGTCGTTGCACTGGCAGTAGCTCAACAACTTTGGGGCGATTTCTAACGCCCCTGTGCAAACCCAATTAAAACTGTGGGAGCTGGCTTGCCTGCGATAGCGGTGTGTCAGTAAAAGATGTGCTGACTGAACCACCGCTATCGCAGGCAAGCCAGCTCCCACATTTTGATTGGATTGCCAGGCGACTACTCCACCGGATCACTCACTGGCTTGGCAATAATCGCCTTCAACTCACTGGTCATCGGGAACTCCAGGTTCAAGCCCTTGGGCGGAATCGGCTGTTCAAACCAGCGCTGGTAAATCCCATTGATCTCCCCGCTCCGATACAAATCCCCCAGCGTCTCGTTGACCACCGCGAGAAACTGCGGGTCATCCTTGCGCACCATGCAGCTGTAGATTTCCCGGGATTGCTCCTCGCCCACCACCACCCAATTGTGCGGGTCCTTGGCCTTGGCGCGCTCGCCATAGAGCAACGCGTCATCCATGTAGAACGCGGCCGCGCGGCCCGTTTCCAGCATCTTGAACGCCTCGCCGTGGTCCTTGGCGCTGATCACGAACATATTGGCTTTGTGCTCGGCGTTGTAGCTCTTGAGAAACCGCTCGTTGGTGGTGCCGGCCGTGGTGACCACGTTCTTGCCCGCCAGGTCGGCGAAACCCTTGATGCCGCTGTCCTTGCCGGTCAGCAACTGGCCCTTCACATAAATAAACCCGTAGGAAAACGCCACCTGCTTCTGCCGCTCGGCGGTCACCCCGGTGGAGCCGCACTCCAGGTCCACCGTGCCGTTTTGCACCAGCGGGATGCGGGTTTGCGAGGTCACCAGGTTGTACTTCACCTTCAGGTCGGCCACCCCGGTTTTCTGCTGGACACGCTCGACAATCTTGTTCGCCAACTCCACGGAATACCCCATGGGTTTACCGCTGTGATCGCCCACGTAGGAAAACGGCACCGACGCATCACGATAACCCAGGGTGATGGACTGGGCGCTGGCGATCTTGGCCAGCGCGCCGTCCAGCGGTGCCTGATTCGCCTGGGCCTGTGCGCCCAACAACAGCCCCAGGGTGCAGCCGGTCAACAGGATCTTTTTCATTGTTATTCTCCGTTGGTCTTTGAGTTAGTGACGTACAGCGATCACGCTGATTTCCACCAGCACGCTCGGGCGCGCCAGTTCGGCTTGCAGGTTGGTGCGCGTCGGCGCCATGCCGGGCGACAACCATGCGCTCCACACCTCGTTCATCGGCGCAAAACCACTGCCGATGTCTTTCAAGTAAATCGTCGCATTCAGCAGATGGTCCTTGTCGCTGCCCGCCTGGGCCAACAGCGCGTCGATCTTGGCCAACACTTCGCGGGTTTGCGTGGCCACGTCCAGGCCGTCACCCGGAACCTGGCCCGAGAGGAATACCAGGTCCTTGAAGGTGACGGCGCCGGACAGTCGCTCGTTGCTGCTGATTCGGTTGATGGTCATGGCTGCATCCTTAAGCGGCGCGGGGCGCCAGGCCCTGCATATCGATGGAAGGGACGTGTTGGCCGATCAGTTCGGCGAGCAGTTGCCCACTGCCGCAGGCCAGGGTAAAACCCAGCGCACCGTGGCCGAGGTTCAGCCACAGGTTGCGGTACTGGCTGGCGCCAATCAGCGGCACGCCGGTGGGGGTGGCCGGGCGCATGCCGGCCCACTCCACGGCATGGGCGTAGTCGCCGGCCAGAGGGAAAGTCTCAACGGCCTGGCGTTTCATCAGTGCCAGGCGCTTGGGTTCGAGGCTGGCATCAAAACCGACGATATCCACCATGGCCGCCACCCGCAATTGCTCGCCGATGCGCGCGTAGACGATCTTGCGGTCATAGTCGGTGATGCTCACTTTCGGCGCCCGGTGCTGCGCACCAATCGGCACGCTGAGGCTGTAGCCCTTCAACGGATACAACGGCAGCGACACGCCCAACGCGGCGCTGCGATAACCGGCGGCCAGCACCAGTTGCTCGACCGGCATCACCTCATCACCCAACTCGATGGCCTGCACCACGCCGTCCGCGTGACGCAGCCCGCTGACCTTGCGCCCCAGCAAAAACCGGCAACGCCCGGACGCTTCCAGCCGCGCCGCCAAGCGCTGGCAGAAGGCATGACAATCGGCCACCTCTTCGTTCGGCGTGTAGATCCCGCCAACAAAACCGCCACCTGCCAACGCCGGCTCCAGGCGTTCACAATCGGCGGCCGACAGCACTTGTTGTTGCAGGATATCGGCGACCTTGCTGCGGGCATGTTCAAAGGAATTGGCGTTACGAAAGGTCACCAGCTTGCCATTGCGCCGCCAGTCGAAACCGTCCAGGCGATCATCCTCGCGCCATTGCTGCAACGTGGTCTGGCTCAGCGACGCCAGGCGCAGCAGGTGCGCGGCATTGCGCTGGTTGACCGAGCCGCGGCAGGCGCCGAGAAACGCAGCCATCCAGCGCCATTGCTGCGGGTCGAGACGCGGGCGCAGCTTCAGCGGCGAGTCACCGCGCAGCAACCAACCAATGGCTTGCAGCGGCACGCCGGCATCGGCCAGCGGCGCGACATAGCGGTAGGACAATTGCCCGCCGTTGGCGAAGCTGGTCTCGCTGCCCAGGCTCTCGCGGGCGTCGATCACCGTCACTTCATGGCCGGCGCGCACCAGCGCATAGGCGCTCGCCAAGCCGATAACCCCGCCGCCGATGATGCAAACCTGCCTGCCCATCCCCGCCACCCATCGTTGAATTAAGAGGGCTCAAGACTAGGGGCAGGTGACAGGCCACCGACAATGAATAAAGATGGGCCACCTATAAACAAAGGTTATGGACTTGCCATGCGCCTGCGTCATATCGAAATCTTCCAGGCCATCCGCCAGACCGGCTCCGTCAGCGCCGCCGCGCAGTTGCTGCACGTGTCGCAACCGGCGGTGACCAAGGTGTTGCAACACGCCGAGTTGCAGCTGGGTTTCCCGCTGTTCCTGCGGGTGCGCGGCAAATTGCAGCCCACCCCGGAAGCGCTGGCGCTGGAGCGCGAAGTCGAGAAAGTCACCGAGAGCCTGCAAGGCGTGCGACGCCTGGCCAAAAGCCTGCGCCGCGCACCGGGCCAGAGCGTGCGCATCGGCGCCATCCCCGCGCTGGCGCTGTCACTGCTGCCGCCGGCGATCCTGGAGTGGAAACGTGATTACCCGGACATGGCCTGCGAGCTGTCCAGCGACCATAGCCGCGAGCTGGTGCAGAAGCTGCTGATGCGTGAGATCGACCTGGCGCTGACCCTCAACTTCTCCGGGCATCCGGGGTTGACCACGCAAGTGCTGGCCAATGGCGTGCTGGTGGCGCTGGCGTCCAAAGGCTATTGGACCGACGCCGAACTGAGCGCGCCGCTGCCCTTGGCGGACCTGGCAGGTACGGCATTGATCGGCCTGTCCAGCGCCGATCCGCTGGCAGCCAAACTCGACAGCTACCTGGAAAACGTCGATCCACCGCCACGGGTCACGATCTCGGTGCAAACCTATTCCCTGGCCCGCGCCATGGTGGAATCCGGCGCCGGCCTCACGGTGATCGACCCGTTCACCGCCCTCGGCGCCTCGACCGCCACTACCTGTATCCGCACGCTGACACCGCCGCTGCCGATCACGCTGTATGCGCTGACCCGCGCGGATGAGCCGCCGCCGCATATGTTGGCGAAGTTGTTGGGAATATTTGGCCAGCGAGCCCAAGAACTCCTGCAGCGTTTATAAGTACACCAAAGATCCAGTGTGGGAGCTGGCTTGCCTGCGATGGCGGTGGGTCAGCTGAACATGTATCAACTGACAGGCCGCTATCGCAGGCAAGCCAGCTCCCACATTTGGATTTTTGTCAGCCGTCAGAGCACATACCGCATGATCGCCACGAAGTGCAGCAAACTCCCGCCAATCACAAACAAGTGCCAGATCCCATGGGAATGCCGCAGCCGATCCTCAAGCGCAAAAAAGATGATGCCGACGGTATACAGCACCCCACCCGCCGCCAGCCAGGTAAACCCCGCCACTCCCAGCGCGGCGATCAACGGCTTGACCGCCACCAGCACAATCCAGCCCATCACCGCATAGATCACGATCGACAGGATGCGCGCCTCGGAACGCGGCTTGATCTCCTGCAAGATGCCAATCACCGCCAGCCCCCACACAATCCCGAACAGCGTCCAGCCCCACGGGCCTCTCAAAGTCACCAGGCAAAACGGCGTGTAACTGCCGGCGATCAACAGGTAGATCGAAAAGTGATCGACCTTCTGCATGATCTCTTTCCGCCGCCCACGCACGCTGTGGTACACGGTGGACGCGCTGTACAGCACCAGCAGCGTGACGCCATAGATCGCCACGCTGACAATCTT
The DNA here is from genome assembly GCF_030687495.1 of Pseudomonas sp. FP453. NCBI lineage: Bacteria > Pseudomonadati > Pseudomonadota > Gammaproteobacteria > Pseudomonadales > Pseudomonadaceae > Pseudomonas > Pseudomonas sp. FP453. The sequence goes on from NZ_CP117435.1 coordinate 5,822,581, forward strand.
CCACGGGCTGCCATCCAGGCTCGCCACCACCAACATCCACACCGCCCCCGCAAAGGCTGCCACCGCGCCGAGCAAGTGGCTCCAGGCGTTGAATCGTTCACCGTGATACATGCGCCATTGACCTCCGATGCTCGTTAGCGATTGAGGAGGCAAGGGTCCAGCGTTGTGGGGGAGAGTGCAAGGGGTTGTGAGCGGCTCACGTCCATTCATGACCCGCAAGCAAGTCATCCACACGACTTGACATCGCCGTCGCGCCGTCCATGAGTTGGCCCAGCAGCGCTTCATCTTCGTCCATGTAACCTTCATATTCCGCGAGGTTCCGACGCTCATGGCACAGCGCCAATAACCGCACCTGCACCTTGCTCGCACCGAGGGTGTGGATCAGGCACTGAAAGACCAGATAACGTTTGTCAGAACGATAACCTTGCAGGCGCAAGGCCGTCAGGGCGATGGCGTGGGCGGCGTTGTAAGCCAGGTCAAAACGACTGGCAAACGATAACTGTGGCGTGCTCGCGTCTTTCAGACGATCCCGGGCTGAGCGCATCAACCCATCGCATTCCTTACGGTCTGGCGGTTCAGCTTTCAGGCCGCCACTACGTTGCAGATTCTCCAGGTTTGCCTTGCTGTCCATCCGTGGACTCCAGGGGGTTGCCCCCCATCAGATTGATCTTGTCCTGCTGCACGACCCGCTGCACAAAACTGTTCCCGGCATTCCATTTGCCGATCCAGTCTTCAGGGGTGTAAAGCGTTGGGTTGATGGTGCGGCCCAGTCGCTCTTCCAGCGGCATGAGCTGCTCCATGACCTCACTGTAGTTGAGGCTTTCGCCAATCAGCATCAGATCTATGTCACTGGATGAGTGCGCCTCGCCCTTGGCGATAGAGCCATAGATGAAGGCCCACGTCAGTTGCTCGGCGAAGGGTGCCAGTGCAGTGCGCAATGGCGCGTCCAGGCTCAGCGTTTTACGCACGATGGCCAGCAACTCCGAGTAGATCGGACATTGGGGGTTGGCTTGGTAGTGGGTCTGGTTGCCCTGGCGCGTCATGCTCAGGATGCCCGCCAACTGCAAGCGCTCCAGTTCGCGAGTAAGGCTGCCCTTGCCCACCAGGGCCCAGCGGGCGATTTCATTGGTGAAGAAGCTTTGATCGGGCTTGCCGAAAAGCAGGCCCAGCACCTTTTGCTGGGTAACGGTGAAAAGTGCAGCGCTGAGCGACAAGGTGTGCATGGCAGAGGCCAATCAGTCCCAAAAAGGGAACGATAGGTCCCTTTTTGGGAACGATCAAGCTTTAAGCCGCAGATGAGGGGGAAATCTGTTCCAGCGCTCGATCCACCAACAACTGCCCAAGCTCGGCCATTTGCTGGATCCCGAGCATGATTGCGCGCTGGGAGGTGTCCAGGTCGAAGGCCAGGTTGCAGGTCATGGCGTTGAGGGACGACAGGGTTTCGCTGGCGTTGACCAGCAGGGCTTCGGTTTCTTGATTGGGATTGATGGTGAAGATATTGGATGAGAGTGGCTTCGACATGATGCGCGGTTCCTTAATGGATCAGTCAGGAACGCCTTTAGACGTAGGCGTCGTGTACGCCTAAACAGATTTTTCGGACTTGCACGTCCGTGTCACCGTTTTTCGCGATGACGGGACGAAGACTAGGCGCGCCGACTGCACGCGACAAGTTCATGCCTGGCCCAAAATCTTGCAGGAAAAATCCGAGGCATCGCCCACCGTCGCACAGCACTCAAGCCTTGTGAAGATCCACTGTGGGAGCTGGCTTGCCTGCGATAGCGGTGTATCAGATGTTGATGCACTGACTGACATGCCGCTATCGCAGGCAAGCCAGCTCCCACATTCGATCTTCACAGGGCTTGCGATCAGGCCAGGCCGGACTCCACCAACAGCGCTTCCAATCCCAACAAATCCGGCACCTTCGCCACATGTTCCCCCACCTGCACCGCCGCCAGCTCCAGCGCACACAACGGCACATCCACATAACTCAACTGGCTATCCAGTTTGTACGAACGCGGAATCCCCTGGATCACCAACGCAATAAACTTCAACGTCGGCCGCCCACCCAAGGTGTTCAGCACCACGATCCGCGAACGCTCCCCCGTCACCACCGCTTCACCGCACACCGCTTCAAAGCTGATCAACGGCAATTGCCGGTCACGCCAGGTCACTTGCCGCAGGTACCACGGTGGCGCGTCACTGGCGGGTTCGCCGCGCTGGTAGTCGATCAGTTCGGCGATGGCCACGTTGGGCAGCACCAGATGACGGTCGGCCAATGGCAGCAGCAGGCCGGTGAGTTGGCTGGTGCGGTGGTCAAGCATGGGACTTGCTCCAGTAGGCGATGCTTTCCAGCAGCACCGACTCTTGGTACGGCTTGCCGAGGTAGTCGTTGACGCCGATGGCCATGGCGCGGTCGCGGTGTTTCTGGCCGGTGCGCGAGGTGATCATGATGATCGGCAGGCGCATCAGGCGCGGGTCGTTGCGCACCTGGATGGCCACTTCGAAGCCGTCCATGCGCGGCATTTCGATGTCGAGCAGCATCAGGTCCGGGGTGTGTTCTTCGAGCACGGCGATGGCGTCGATGCCGTCCTTGGCGGTGAGTACGTTCATGCCGTTGCGTTCCAGCAGGCGGCTGGTGACTTTGCGCACGGTGACCGAGTCGTCCACCACCAGCACCAGCAGCGGGCGTTTTTTCAGCGGGTCGTTGAGCACCAGCGGCGCATCCACCGCCTGCGCCGGCAAGGCCGGTTGGCGCGCGCGGATGTGTGCAAGCAAGTCGATGATCAGCACCACGCGGCCATCGCCGAGGATGGTCGCGCCGGACAAGCCCTGCACCCCGGCAAACTGCGGGCCCAGGCCCTTGACCACGATCTCCCGCGTGCCCGCCATGGCATCCACATGGATCGCCACGCGCCGCTCGTTGCACTGCACCAACAACACCGGCACCGGCTGGTATTGGCCGAGCAGTTTCGGGCGGCCGACGGTGTGCAGCAGGTCGCCCAGGTAGAACAATTCGTAGCGCTGGCCGGCGTACTCGTAACGCGGCGGGTCTTGCTGATAGTGCCCGGCCAGTTCATGGGGCATGACCCGCACCAGGCCTTCGATGGTGTTGAGCGGGATCGCGTATTGATCGTCCGCGCACTGCACCATCAATGCGCGGTTGACCGACACGGTGAACGGCAAGCGAATGCGAAAGTGCACGCCCACCCCCGGCGTCGACTCGATAAACATCGAGCCACCCAGTTGGCGCACTTCTTCATGCACCACGTCCATGCCCACGCCGCGCCCGGAAATCTGCGTGATCTTTTCCGCCGTGGAAAACCCCGGCTGCAGGATGAACTGCAACACATCGCGGTCGCTGATCTCCTGGTCCGGCGCAAGCAAACCACGCTTGATCGCCTTGCGCCGCACCGCTTCCAGCGGCACACCGGCGCCGTCGTCGCGCATGTCGAAGACGATGTCGCCGCCTTCGTGGGTCAGGTCCAGGGTGATACGGCCCTTCTCCGGCTTACCCGCCAGCAGGCGCGCATCGCGGGATTCCAGGCCATGGTCCACGGCGTTGCGCAGCATATGTTCCAGCGGCGCCGCCATGCGTTCCAGCACGTTGCGGTCCATCTCGCCTTCGGCGTTGCCGACGATGAATTCCACGTCCTTGCCCAGCTCGCCCGCCACCTGGCGCACGATGCGCTTGAGGCGCGGCAGCATGCGTTCGAACGGCACCATGCGCGTGCGCATCAGGCCTTCCTGCAACTCGGTGTTGATGCGCGCCTGTTGCTGCAACAGGTCGTGGGCATCGCTGTTGCGCCGGTCGAGGGTGTCCTTGAGGTCGAGCAAGTCAGAGGCCGATTCGGACAACGCCCGCGACAGTTGCTGCAACTGGGAATGGCGGTCCATTTCCAGCGGATCGAATTCTTCATAACCCAGGCGTTCGGCCTCGGCCTGCTGGCGGCTGAGGATGCGGCCCTGGGTTTCGGTGTCGAGGCGGCGCAGTTGGTCGCGCATGCGCTCGATGGTGGTTTCCACCTCGCTCAGCGCAATGCGTGCATCGTTGACCTGCTGCTCGATGCGGCCACGGAAGATCGAGGTTTCGCCCGCCAGGTTGACCAGGTCATCCAGCAACTCGGCGGAGATCTTCACCATGTCGGCCGCAGGCTCCACCACCGCCTCAGCCTTGTTCGCCGGCAACGCCACCGGCACCACCGGCTCAGCGCTCGGGTGCACCAGGCTTTTGATGCGCTCGATGAGTTTGTCCACCGAACCCACCGGCAAGCCGTCCGCCACCGCGTCGATCATCTGCGCCAAACGGTCGTGGCAGCCTTGCAGCAGGGCAAACAATTCCGCCGACGGCGCCAGCAAGCCGGCCGACAAGCCTTCGTAGAGAAATTCCAGCTCGTGGGCCAGATCGCCAATCGGCCCGATCTCGACCATGCGCGCGCCGCCCTTGAGGGTGTGCAGGTCACGCAGCAGGGTTTCGACTTCCTGGCGGTTGCCCGGTTCGGCCTGCCAGCGCAACAGGGCGCTGCCGGAGCTGTCGAGAATATCGGCGGCTTCTTCGAGGAAAATATCCAGCAGCTCGGGGTCGGCGCCGGGGCTTTCCACGGCCTGGGCCGCAGCGGCCGGTGGCGTGCTCTGGCGCAATGCCCGCACCTTGGCCACCAGCTCCGCGCTGTCGCTCAGGGGCTGCTGCTGTTGCAGTTGGTCCAGTTGCAGGGCCAGCCGTTCGTGGCAGGCCATCAGCACCTGGGACAACTCGGCAGAGTAGCTGTAGCGACGGTCCACCAAGCCTTCGTAAAGGTTTTCCAGCTCATGGGCCAGCTCGGCCACCGGGGCGATTTCGGCCATGCGCGCGCCGCCCTTGAGGGTGTGCATGTCCCGTTGCAGCGAGGACAGCGGCGCGACGCCGTCGGGCTCCAGCAGCCAGCGCTTGAGGGACTGCCCGGCGCTGTCGAGGATGTCCACGGCTTCTTCGAGGAAGATCTCGACGATCTCATCGTCCACCGCCGTGTCCTGCTCCAGCTGCGCCGTGGCGGCGCCCAGTTCGGCGATGCTCAGCGCGCGGCTGCCGTCGCTTTTGACCAGGCCGGTGGCGGACGGGTCGAGGGCTTCGTCCAGCAGCTCGCGCAGGGCTTGCAGGCGCGCCGGCACCGGGCTGATCTCCTGGCCGGCAGCGAGTTGGTCAAGCATGTTGATCAGCGCTTCATGGGCCAGTTCGGCCTCATGGAAGAAGCGCTCGCTGACCGCCAGGCTGCTCTCTTCCACGGCGCCATACAGGTCGAGCAAGGCTTCGCACAGTTCGTCGATGGCGTGCAGGTCGGCGATGTGCGCGCCCTCCCCCAGCGTGGTCAGCTCGTCCAGCAGCGCGGTGAGTTCCTGGCGCTCGCCGGGGTGCTGCTGCCAACGGCGCAGCAGGGTTTCGGCGTCGAGCAGGATGTCCATGCCCTGGGCCAGGAAGTTGGCGATCAGTTGCGGGTCGCGCTTGATCCGCAGGCCGGTGTTGGGCGCGTCGAGCAAGGCGGCCAGTTGCCGGTCGAGCAGGGCCTGGATGCGCTCGATCAGGTCCGGCGCGCCTTTGATCGGCGCCAGCGGGTCGCGATCCAAGTGGCGCAGGCCGCGCTGGAACAGGCCTTCGGCCTCCAGCAACAGCTCCACTTCATCCAGGTCCAGCGGCAGGCGGTGCGCCTTGTATTCGCGGGTCAGGTGATCCAGCGGCCGCGCCAGTTCGGCGATGGGCAGCACGCCGGCCATGTACGCACTGCCCTTGAGGGTGTGCAGGGCGCGTTGCAGTTCATCGCTGACTTGCAGCGGCATGTGTTCGGTGGCTTGTTGCAGGAAGTGGTTGAGGCTGTCCAGATGGCTCTGGGCTTCGTTGCGGAAGATCTCCAGCAGCATCGGGTCATGGGGTTCGGCAGCCGGCACGGCGGTGCCACTGGCCAACGCGTGGGCGCGGGCGGCCAGGGCGTCGACTTCGTCGCGCTGGTGTTGGTCGTCGGTAGCAAAGTCGGCGATCAGTTCCGGCAGCAGGGCCACCGCTTCATCCAGTACCTGCTGGACCTCGGGGCCCAGGGCCACGCTGCGTTCCAGCACACGGTTGAGCAGGTTTTCCACGGCCCAGGCCAGCTCCGCCAAGACCAGGGCACGCACCATGCGGCCGCTGCCTTTCAAGGTGTGGAAGGCCCGGCGCATTTCGCCCAGGGCGGCTTTATCGGCCGCGCTCGCCAGGTGGCGGTGCAGCACTTCAAGGACTTCATCCGTCTCTTCGAGGAAGACTTCACGCAGTTCGTCGTCGATGGGTTCTTCGTCGGCCGGTGGCGGCAGCAGGCTGCCCGGGCGTTGCAGCGCGGGCGGGTTGAGGCGCGACGTCGGGTTGGCCAGCGCGTCGAACTGCGACTGGCTCGGCGCCGCCTCGGTGGACAACGCACCGTCCGGCGCCACCAGCGCTTGGCGCCAGGGTTTTTCCGCCGGCAGGTAACCCAGCGCCGCCAAGGCCTGGGTGGCGGTTTCCAAGACCCGTTCGCCGTCGGCGTCGGGGTCTTGGAGCATGCGTTCGAGGTAGTACTCCAGGCTGCTGATCACGTCGGCGAAATGCGCCAGGTCGTCCGCGGACGGCGCCGTGTCATTGAGCATCAGTTCTTCATCGACGTAGTCGGTGCACCCGCGCATCAGGCTCGCCGCCCGTGGCAGCGGGATCATCGCCAACGCGCCGCGCACCTGGCTGAGCAGTTCCGGCAGGGATTCCAGGCGCTGAGGGTCCCAATCGGCTTCCAGGCAGTCGATCACCAGCTCTTTGGCCTGGCGCAGGCACTGGCAGGATTCGCGGATCACCAACTGGTGGATCTGCGTCAGGTCGGTGGTGGGCAAGCGGCTTTCTTCGCGGCTATCGGGCTCGACCGTACCAGCCATGCCCGCCAGCGTCGCTTCGACGTAGAGCAATGCGCCGGCGACGTCCATCAGCACGGCGTCGCTGGGTTCACGTTGGCCCTGGGCCAGGCTCAGCACCACGGCGAGCTGGTCGATGATGACTTTGCGCGGCTGGCCGAAACCCAGCACCGCGAGGGTGTCGGCGATCTGCCGCAGCGGCGCGAGCAGTGCATCGAGGTCGCTGGTGTGCTGGCGGTCACTGCGCACGAACAGGTCGAGGCGTTCCTTGACCCGCACCAGTTCTTCGCACAAGGCGCCGAGCACCGAGCCCATGGCATTGCGATCCGGCCCGGCCAGCCGCGCGCGCTCGGCATCCACCACCGCGCTGTCGGGCAAGGCTTCATCCAGGCCGTAACGTTCCTTGAGGCTTTGCATGCGCGGCGTCGGCCGGGTGACTTTGGCCACGTAGAACAACAGGCTCTTGAGCAAGTCATCCGGGGCCGGCTGGTTGATCCCCGCGATGCCCTGGGCCAGCAGACGCTTGAGTTGTTTGTCACTGGCCTTGAGCAGGCTGCGCAGCGCCGGGCTGTTGGCGACCACGCCGGTGAGCATGCCTTCGACCAGCGCCGAGGTGACTTGCCACAGCGGCAACAACGGCGCGCCCTGGCACAGGGCTTCGAGGCGGGCGAACACCCGCGCCATGTCTTCCAGGTTGCTCGGGCCATGGTCTTCGCGCAGCAACCCGGCGAGGGCTTGTTGCAGCAGTTGGTGCCACTGGCGCAGTTGCGCTTGCAGGTCGGGCGTCGCGCGTTGGGCCAGGGCTTCGTCGGAGAGCGGTGCGATCGACAGCAGTTGCGGGCTGAACAGGCTGGTTTCCGACAGCAGGCTTTCACCCCGTGCACTGCGCAGGTCGTTGAGCAGCGGCAGCACCACCAGCGGCAAGTCGCGGCGGGCGCTGTGGACGCGGTCGAGGTACAGCGGCAGTTGGCTGAGGGCCTGTTGCAGGAGGCGGATGCTTTCGTCGCGCTGGCTGACCTGCCCGGCCTGGAACGCCAGGGCCAGGTGTTCGATCTCTTCGGCCAGCAACGCCGCGCCGTAGAACTCGACCATTTGCAGGGCGCCATGCACCTGGTGGATACCGGCCAGGCACTGGCCGATGACGGCGCTGTCGCCGGTTTCGACAAACGCGTCCAGCGCCGAACGGGCCTGTTTCAGGGTTTCGGCAATGTCGCCCTTGACCCATTCGAGGGCCACGTAGTCGTGCCGATCAACCATATTCACTCCGGTGAGAATTTTTGAGTTGCAGGTATTGCCAGGAACAATGGAGATCTATTGTGGGAGCTGGCTTGCCTGCGATGGCGGTGGGTCAGCTAAACAGATGTCGACTGGAAGACCGCTATCGCAGGCAAGCCAGCTCCCACAGGGGTTCCGCATTTCAATGGTCGGCCTGCTTTGCAGGTGGCAAGGTGAAACCCGACACCGACCTGCGCAACTGGCTGGCCATCTTTGCCAGATTGCCGATGCTCTCGGCGGTGGCGGTCGAGCCTGACGACGTCTGGCTGGTGATCTGCTGGATCACGTTCATCGTCAGCGAGATCTGCCCCGCCGACGAGGTCTGTTGCTGCGCCGCATTGGAGATGCTCTGGATCAGCGCCGCCAGGGTTTTCGACACGCCTTCGATCTCTTCCAGGGCCACGCCGGCGTCTTGCGCCAGCCGTGCACCGCGCACCACTTCGGTGGTGGTCTGCTCCATGGAGATGACCGCTTCGTTGGTGTCGGCCTGGATCGCCCGCACCAGGGTTTCGATCTGCCGCGTGGCCGCGGACGAGCGTTCGGCCAGGCGCTGCACTTCATCGGCAACCACCGCAAAACCGCGCCCGGCATCCCCGGCCATGCTGGCCTGGATCGCGGCGTTGAGGGCGAGGATGTTGGTCTGGTCGGCGATGTCGTCGATCAGGCTGACGATGTCGCCAATCTCCTGGGACGACTCGCCCAGGCGCTTGATGCGCTTGGCGGTGTCCTGGATCTGCTCGCGAATGTTGTCCATGCCGTGGATGGTGTTGTGCACCACCTCGTTGCCCTTGTTGGCGATCTCCACCGAGCGCTCTGCCACCGCCGAGGATTCGGCGGCGTTGGCCGAGACCTGGTCGATGGACTGGGCCATCTGGTTGATCGCCGTGGACGCTTCGGCAATCTGCTGGGCCTGATGCTCCGAGGCCTGGGCCAGGTGCATGGCGGTGGCCTGGGTGTCCTGCACCGCGCCGGCAACCTGGCCGGCGGTGAGGTTGATGGTGGCGACCAGGTCGCGCAGTTGGTCCACGGAATAGTTGATCGAATCGGCGATGGTGCCGGTGAAGTCTTCGGTTACCGAGGCGGTCACGGTGAGGTCGCCGTCGGCCAGGTCTTCGATTTCATCCAGCAGGCGCATGATCGCGTTCTGGTTGCGCTCGTTCTTCTCGGCGGTTTCGTGCAGCTGGCGGTTGGTTTCACGCACCATCACCAGGCCGATCAGGATGATCGAGGCCAGCGCCAGCAAACCGAGGACGTAGCCGCCGATGGTGTCGAAGGTGCGCCCGCTGGCGAGGTTTTCAAAGCCGGTGGCCAGGTGCGAGGCTTCATCGAGCAGGGTTTGCGAGAGGTTGAAGATATTGCTCGCCGAGGCGCGCACCTGAAACAGTTGCGGCGAGGTTTCGAGGATTTCATCCACGGAGCCGGAGACAAACTCGAACAGCTCCGAAATCTCCGCCAGCCGCGCGCGGGCGTCGCGGTCTTCGACCTGGGTGATGCGCAGCCCGGCGTTGCCCTGGAGCATGCCGTTGAGCACCTGGCCGAAGCGGTTGGCGTCGCGGCCAAAGGCGTCGGCGGCCTGCACGGCAGTTTCGTCGCCGGCCAGCACGGTGTTGACCGCACCGAGGATGCGCTCGGCCAGCAACGATTGGCGCTGGGCCAACGCCACCTGACTGGCCGGAGCGCCGCGTTGCAGGAGGATATCGACGACCTTTTCCGATTCCATCTGCAATTGCGGCACGGTTTCGGCGAGGGTCGCGGCCACCTGGTGCAGGGACAGCACGGTCTGTTCGCTGGCAAGGATCGCGTCGGTGTTTTTCAGCAGCGCTTCCCAGTCGGTCTGCACCGCGCGCATCTCGGCGCGTACCGCACTGGGCGCGGCGGGCAGGCCGGTTTCCGGGTCGCCTTTTTTCAGGTAGCCCCAGCGCTGGGCGAAGTCGTTGCGCGCATCCCCCAGCAGTTTGAACGCGGCCGCTTTGCCGGCGGCGGCTTCGGTGGCGTTCTTGGCGATGCGCTGGGACAAGACGCGCAATTCACCGGCGTGGCCGATGTACTGCTTGTCGTAGGTGGACTGGGTGTTGAGGTAGGCGAAGTTGGCGAACAGCAGCATGATGAACACGATCAGCGCGATAAACAGCACGATGATCTGTGAGCGGCTGCGCGAGCCGGCCTGGGGTTTGGGCGTGGTAGCGGTGGTCATGCGGCGACATCCATGAAGCCTGGGGCCTGGGCCAGAGCGAAGGGGCTGAAGACCTGCCACAGCTGGTCGCCGTCGAACTGGCCCTGGATAAATGGCGCGCCGGCGCTGGCGTTCGCCAACAGCGCGTCTTGTGCGAAATGCTGCATACCCACCACCTCGTCCACCAACAACCCGACAAACAGGTCGTTGTATTCCACCACCAACACACGCCGTTGCTTGCGCGCCTTGGACAGCGCCTGGCCGAGGAACCCACCCAGGTCCATCACCGGCAACAAGCGCCCACGCAGGTTAGCCACGCCCTTGACCCAGGCCTTGACCCCGGGCATTAAAGTGCAACGTGGCTCATGCAGGACTTCGGCCACTTCGCCCATCGGCGCGACGAACCAATGCGCACCCACGCGAAACCCGATCCCGCTCCAACCCTGCTGGCGGGTTTCCTGGGACGGCAGGTCGGCGGCCAGCAAGCGGCAGCGGCGGTCGATGTCCAGCAACAGCTCGAAGGCGGTTTGCGACTCGGTCATGATCGCCTGCCGTCAGCCGGCCAGCACCTTGTTCAGGGTGGCGATCAGGGTTTCTTCATCCACCGGCTTGGTCAGGTAATCCTTGGCGCCCTGGCGCGCGCCCCAGATCTTGTCGGTTTCCTGATCCTTGGTGGTGATGATGATGATCGGGATCCCGTTGGTTTCCGGCTCCTTGGACAGCTGACGGGTGGCCTGGAAACCATTGAGGCCCGGCATCACGATGTCCATCAGCACGGCGTCGGGTTTTTCCTGGCGGGCCAGGGCCACGCCGTCCGCGCCGTTTTCGGCTTTGAGAACCTCGTGGCCATGCTTTTCCAGCATGCCGGTCAGTTTGTACATTTCGGTCGGCGAATCGTCGACGATCAGAACACGTGCCATGGTTTTCCCCACTAACTTGGTAGACGCCGGCCCTTGTGGGGCGGTGTCAGTGTGCTTGTTCTACTGCGGCGAAGGCAGGCACATAGGCCTTGATCGCACCCAGCAGTTCTTCCTTGCTGAACGGCTTGGTCAAAAACTGATCGACACCGACGATACGCCCCTTGGCCTTGTCGAACAGGCCGTCCTTGGAGGACAGCATGATCACCGGGATCGACTTGAACGCCGGGTTGTTCTTCACCAGGGCGCAGGTCTGATAGCCATCCAGGCGCGGCATCATGATGTCGACAAAGATAATGTGCGGGTGATGATCAACAATCCGCGCCAGGGCATCGAAACCGTCGATGGCCGTGATGACTTCGCACCCTGCGTTCTTCAACAGGGTTTCGGCGGTGCGGCGGATCGTCTTTGAATCGTCGATCACCATCACTCTCAAGGCGTTGGAATGCTGTTCCATATCTGCTCTACCATCGCCACAGCGAATCGGTTTTCGGTGTGTACTGCCTGATGTTGCACAGGATGGGCGCCGCAAGCCTTGGAACTCAAGGGCTGCTGCGCCGTGGCAGTCTTTTTAGCACAGTCTCCGGGCGCAATCTATCGAGCAACCGGCCAGGTGGTTTTTCCTTGACCCACAACAGCCGCAGCGCCACTCTGACGCCACTTTTATGCGCCCTAATTTGCTAGAGGAAATCCCCCATGAGCGTTCGCGTCGGCATTGTCATGGACCCTATCGCCAGCATTTCCTATAAAAAGGACAGCTCGCTGGCCATGCTCCTGGCCGCCCAGGCCCGCGGCTGGACCCTGTTCTATATGGAACAGCGCGACCTGTACCAGGGCGACGGCGAGGCGCGTGCACGCATGCGCCCGCTGCAGGTGTTCGCCAACCCTGAAAAGTGGTTCGAGTTGCAGGACGAAATCGACAGCCCGCTGAGCGACCTCGACGTGATCCTGATGCGCAAGGACCCGCCGTTCGACATGGAGTTCGTCTACTCCACCTACCTGCTGGAGCAGGCCGAGCGCGCCGGCGTGCTGATCGTCAACAAGCCGCAGAGCCTGCGCGACTGCAATGAAAAGCTGTTTGCCACCCTGTTCCCACAGTGCACGCCGCCGACCGTGGTCAGCCGCCGCGCCGACGTGCTGCGTGAGTTTGCCGCCAAGCACGGTGATGTGATCCTCAAGCCGCTGGACGGCATGGGCGGCACCTCGATCTTCCGTCACCGCGCCGGCGACCCGAACCTGTCGGTGATCCTCGAAACCCTGACGGCCCTGGGCACCCAGCAGATCATGGGCCAGGCCTACCTGCCAGCGATCAAGGACGGCGACAAGCGCATCCTGATGATCGACGGCGAGCCGGTGGATTACTGCCTGGCGCGCATCCCGGCAGCCGGCGAGACCCGGGGCAACCTGGCGGCCGGTGGCCGTGGTGAAGCCCGGCCGTTGTCGGACAAGGACCGCTGGATTGCTTCGCAAGTGGGTCCAACCCTGCGGGAAAAGGGACTGCTGTTTGTAGGCTTGGACGTCATCGGCGAGCACCTGACGGAAATCAACGTCACCAGCCCCACCTGCATCCGCGAGATCGACAACGCGTTCGGCACCAACATCGGTGAGATGCTGATGGCCGCCATCGAGCGCAAGCTGCAAGCCAAGTGACATAGAACAGCCGGACACAAACCAACATTGCGTTATCATGCGCCACCTGTGAAACGCGCGATGTTGGTTCCTTTGTCATGACACTCCCGTCCGATCTGCCTCCCGAACTCTCCCACAGCGGCGTGCGCCCGGCTGATCGGCTCGGATTCACCCTGTTCCTGGCGGCGCTGATTCACCTGGCCCTGATCCTCGGCATCGGCTTCACCCTGGTCGAGCCCAAGCAGATCACCCGCACCCTGGAAATCACCCTCGCCACGTTCAAGAGCGAAAAGGCGCCCGAAAAGGCCGACTTTCTCGCCCAGGACAACCAGCAGGGCAGCGGCACCCTGGACAAGAAAGCGGTGCCCAAGACCACCGAAGTGGCGCCGTTCCAGGACAACAAGGTCAATAAAGTCACCCCGCCACCGACGCCCAAGCCAGAGGTCAAGCAGGCAGCGCCCAAGGCCACCGTGACCACCGTGGCGCCCAAGCCGCAAAAAGCCGCGACCCAGCCCGAAAAAGCCAAGACCGAGCCCAAACCCGAGCCCGCCAAGCCGGCACCGACCTTCGACAGCTCGCAGCTATCCGACCAGATCTCTAGCCTGGAAGCCGAACTGGCCAATGAACAACAGCTCTATGCCAAGCGCCCGCGTATCTACCGCCTGAACGCGGCCTCGACCATGCGCGACAAGGGCGCCTGGTATAAGGACGAGTGGCGCAAGAAGGTCGAGCGCATCGGCAACCTCAACTACCCGGACGAAGCCCGCCGCCAGCAGATATATGGCAATTTGCGCTTGTTGGTGTCGATCAACCGCGATGGTTCGTTATATGAGGTGCAGGTGCTCGAATCCTCCGGCCAACCGCTGCTGGACCAGGCCGCCCAACGCATCGTGCGCCTGGCTGCACCGTTTGCGCCGTTTACCGGGGACTTGAACGATATCGACCGCCTGGAAATCATCCGCACCTGGAAGTTCGCCAAGGGCGACCGCCTCTCCAGCAACTAACCCCGTGGCGAGGGAGCTTGCTCCCTCGCCACAGGCGGGTGCCCACCGATGATCAGGCTTGTCAGTTCGCCCCTCCAACGCCACACTAGCGGACATGAAAAACGTCAGCCCGACCTACCTCAAGCACCAATTCCTGATCGCCATGCCCCACATGGCCGACCCGAACTTTGCGCAGACCTTGACCTATATCGTCGAGCACACGGCCAATGGTGCCATGGGGCTGGTGGTGAACCGCCCGCAAGCGCTGAACCTGGCGGACATTCTTGAGCAACTGCGCCCGGAGATCGACCCGCCGGCCCGCTGCCAGCATGTGCCGATCTACATCGGCGGGCCGGTGCAGACCGATCGCGGTTTTGTGCTGCACCCCACCGGGCCGAAATTCCAGGCCACGGTCGACCTTGACGGTGTGTCACTGTCCACGTCCCAGGACGTGCTGTTCGCCATCGCCGACGGCGTGGGCCCCGAACAAAGCGTGATCACCCTCGGCTACGCCGGTTGGGAAGCCGGGCAACTGGAAGCGGAACTGGCCAGCAACGCCTGGCTGAGCTGCCCGTTTGACGCCGACATCCTGTTCAACACCCCCCGTCGAGCTGCGCCTGGAGGCGGCCGCCGCCAAGCTGCGCGTCAACCTCAACCTGCTGACCAGCCAGGCGGGGCACGCCTGATGGCCTTGCGTTTGATCCTCGGCTTTGACTACGGCACCAAACAGATCGGCGTAGCGGTCGGCCAGGTCATCACCGGCCAGGCCCGCGAGCTGTGCACCTTGAAAGCCCAGAACGGCATACCCGACTGGAACCAGGTCGAAGCCCTGATCAAGGTGGAAGCCCGACGCCGTGGTGGTCGGCCTGCCCCTGAACATGGACGGCACCCCCAGCGACATGTGCCTGCGCGCCGAAAAATTCGCCCGCCGCCTCAATGGCCGCTACAACCTGCCCTTCTATACCCACGATGAACGCCTGACCACCTTTGAAGCCAAGGGTGAACGCCGCGACCGTGGCGGCCAGAAGGGCAGCTACCGCGACAACCCCGTGGACGCCATCGCCGCCGCCTTGCTGTTGCAGGGTTGGCTGGATGAAAACACCGCTTTATTTGAATCCTGACTGACGCGGCTTGCCGCGTCTTTTTACGTTTGAGCCCGGACCTTGCCTGCGCGTAGGTCCTGAAGGAGCCTGCATGAGCCTGCCGAACCCCGCCGAACTGATCAGCCAGATGGCCACCCGCCTCACGGCCCATCTGGAACACCGCAACATCAGCGAGCCGCGCTTCATCGGCATTCGCACCGGCGGTGTGTGGGTCGCCCAGGCATTGCTGGAAGCGCTGGGCAGCGATTCGCCCCTCGGCACCCTGGACGTGTCCTTCTACCGCGACGACTTCAGCCAGAACGGCCTGCACCCGCAAGTGCGCCCTTCGGCCCTGCCGTTCGAGATCGAAGGCCAGCACCTGGTGCTGATCGACGACGTGCTGATGAGCGGCCGTACCATCCGCGCCGCCATGAACGAACTGTTCGACTACGGCCGCCCGGCCAGCGTGACGCTGGTCTGCCTGCTGGACCTGGACGCCGGCGAATTGCCGATCAGCCCGGATGTGGTCGGCGCGACGCTGTCGCTGGCGCCCCACCAGCGGGTAAAATTGTCCGGTCCCACGCCGCTCGAACTCGAACTGCAAGACCTCGCCCTTTAAACCCCTTGTAAAGAGTCCCCGCGATGACGCCTCTAGATGCCAAGCGCCCGCTGCAGCTCAATGCTCAGGGTCAGTTGCAACACTTCTTGTCCCTCGACGGTTTGCCCCGCGAGCTGCTCACTGAAATCCTCGACACCGCCGACTCGTTCCTCGAAGTCGGTGGCCGCGCGGTGAAGAAGGTCCCGCTGCTGCGCGGCAAGAGACCATCTGCAATGTGTTCTTCGAGAACTCCACCCGCACCCGCACCACCTTTGAACTGGCGGCCCAACGGCTGTCGGCCGACGTGATCACGCTGAACGTGTCCACCTCGTCGGCGAGCAAGGGCGAAACCCTGCTCGACACCCTGCGCAACCTCGAAGCCATGGCCGCCGACATGTTCGTGGTGCGCCACGCTGACTCCGGCGCCGCGCACTTCATCGCCGAGCACGTGTGCCCGCAGGTCGCGATCATCAACGGCGGCGATGGCCGTCACGCCCACCCGACCCAGGGCATGCTCGACATGCTCACCATCCGTCGGCACAAGGGCAGCTTTGAAAACCTTTCGGTGGCCATCGTCGGCGACATCCTGCACTCACGTGTGGCGCGCTCGAACATGCTGGCCCTGAAAACCCTGGGTTGCCCGGACATCCGCGTGATCGCGCCAAAAACCCTGCTGCCGGTGGGTATCGAGCAGTACGGCGTGAAGGTCTACACCGACATGGCCGAAGGCCTCAAGGATGTGGACGTGGTGATCATGCTGCGCCTGCAACGCGAGCGCATGGCCGGTGGCCTGCTGCCGAGCGAAGGTGAGTTCTACCGCCTGTTCGGCCTGACCACCGCACGTTTGGCCGGCGCCAAGCCGGATGCCATCGTGATGCACCCGGGCCCGATCAACCGTGGCGTGGAGATTGAGTCGGCGGTGGCCGACGGTCCGCAATCGGTGATCCTGAACCAGGTCACCTACGGCATCGCCATCCGCATGGCCGTGCTGTCCATGGCCATGAGCGGGCAAACCGCGCAACGTCAATTCGAGCAGGAGAACGCCCAGTGAAGCTCAGCATCCTCGGCGCCCGCGTCATCGATCCAGCCAGTGGCCTGGATCAAGTTACCGATCTGCACCTGGAAGCCGGCAAGATCATTGCCATCGGCGCTGCACCTACCGGTTTCAGCCCGGTGGAAACCATCGACGCCAAAGGCCTGGTGGCCGCGCCTGGCCTGGTGGACCTGAACGTCGCCCTGCGCGAACCGGGCTACAGCCGCAAAGGCAGCATCATCAGCGAAACCCGCGCCGCTGCGGCCGGTGGCGTGACCAGCCTGTGCTGCCCGCCGCACACCAAGCCGATCCTCGACACCTCGGCAGTGACCGAGCTGATCCTCGACCGCGCCCGTGAAGCCGGCAACTGCAAAGTGTTCCCCATCGGCGCCCTGAGCAAAGGCCTGGAAGGTGCACAACTCGCCGAACTGATCGCCCTGCGCGACGCCGGTTGCGTGGCCTTCGGCAACGGCCTGGAGAGTTTCCGCAGCACCCGTACGTTGTTGCGTGCCCTGGAATACGCGGCCACCTTTGACCTGACGGTGATCTTCCACTCCCAGGACCGCGACCTGGCCGAAGGCGGCCTGGCCCATGAAGGCGCCGTGGCCAGCTTCCTCGGCCTGCCGGGCATCCCCGAGACCGCCGAGACCGTGGCCCTGGCCCGCGACCTGCTCCTGGTGGAACAAAGCGGCGTGCGCGCGCACTTCAGCCAGCTGACCAGCGCACGGGGCGTGGCCCTGATCGCCCAGGCCCAGGCCCGTGGCTTGCCGGTGACGGCGGATGTGGCGTTGTATCAGCTGATTCTGACGGACGAGGCGCTGATCGACTTCTCCAGCCTGTACCACGTGCAGCCGCCGCTGCGCACTCGGGCCGACCGTGACGGTTTGCGGGCGGCGGTTAAATCCGGTGTGGTTTCGGCGATTTCCAGCCACCACCAACCCCATGAGCGTGATGCCAAGCTGGCGCCGTTTGGCGCGACAGAGCCGGGGATCAGCAGCGTCGAGCTGTTGTTGCCGTTGGCGATGACGTTGGTGGAAGAAGGCCTGCTGGACTTGCCGACACTGCTGGCACGCCTGAGTGCGGGCCCGGCCGAGGCCTTGCGCCTGCCAGCTGGCAAATTGGCAGTGGGTGCGGCAGCGGACGTGGTGCTGTTCGACCCGGCCAGTTCCACCGTGGCGGGCGAGCATTGGCTGTCGAAGGGTGAGAATTGCCCGTTCATGGGCCATAGCCTGCCGGCGGCGGTGCGTTACACCTTGGTCGACGGCCGGATCACCTACCAGGCCTGATAAGCCCCATACCTAACAGTGGGCACGGTTCAATGTGGGAGCTGGCTTGCCTGCGATAGCATCACCTCGGTCTGCCTGACACACCGAGGTGCCTGCATCGCAGGCAAGCCAGCTCCCACACAAGCCTGTTCCCACAGTGGGTTCTGTCTAGACCTCTAGAAACTCAGCGGCCGCCATTGCGCTCGGCATTGCGGATCGAAATCTGCGTATTCAACGTCCAGAAGTCATACAGCACCCCCACCAGGAACAAACCACCGGTCAGCAGGTAGATCAAACCGGTGATCCATTTGCCCTGGTACATGCGGTGCACACCGAACACCCCCAGGAACGTCAACAGAATCCAGGCCACGTTGTATTCGATCGGCCCGGCGGTAAACCGCAGGTCGGCTTCACGGTCCATGGCCGGGATCAGGAACAGGTCGATCAGCCAGCCAATGCCCAGCAGGCCGAAGGTGAAAAACCAGATCGTGCCGGTCACGGGCTTGCCGTAATAGAAGCGGTGCGCGCCGGTAAATCCGAAAATCCAGAGCAGGTAACCGATCACCTTACTGTGCGTGTCGTGCTGGGAAACATCTTGCCGATAGGTGTTCATCGCGTACCTCTTTTGCCTCGATAGATAAATATTTTCATTTTCTTTGTGACTTTTTTACGGGCGCCCGACGTGTGGCCGATGGTATCTTCCCTCCCGCAAAGCCTTGTGCCACCTGACTTGTGTAGGACAATTGCGGCGATTCGTCGCGTTTTTGCTGACTTTGACCCCAAGGTTCAATCGACAAACGGCCTTATAACGACACAAAAAGCTGTTATAAAGTTGCGCGCAAACCAAAAAGAGCCACGCCTAATGCGACCATTTTTCAAGACATGGCTAACCATTTGCCTATTAATGCCACTGGCCGCCCACGCCACCAATCGTGAGCAACGACTTCCGAACGTTAATGGTTTCACCCCTAAAGTTCACAGCACACCCGGCACCACCAAGGCGGTCAAGCTGACCGTCAACCGCCCGACTCAAGTGAGCAAGGCCCATGCCAGCGGCCTGGTCGGCGTCAACACCAAGCAAAGCAGCAATGTCCTCAGCCGCGCCGTCAACGTGCTCGGTACCCCTTATCGTTGGGGCGGCAGCAGCCCAAGTAAAGGGTTCGATTGCAGTGGCCTGGTGAAATATGCGTTTAACGACGTTGCCGCAGTGGACCTGCCGCGCACGTCCAATGCCATGGCCGCCGGCCACGGGCAGAAGGTTGATCGCAAGGACTTGAAGCCGGGCGACCTGTTGTTCTTCAAACTGAAGAGCCGCCAGGTCAACCACGTTGCCATCTACCTGGGCAACGACCGCTTCATCCACGCACCGCGTCGTGGCAAGTCGGTAAGCATCGACACGCTGAAGAAGCCGTTCTGGGACAAGAACTATGTGATTGCCAAGCGGGTGCTGCCGAAAGAGCAGAACAGCAACCTGCGGGTCGTACAGCGCTGATCCAACGCTGAAATAAAATGTGACGCTGGTTGTGTGGGAGCTGGCTTGCCTGCGATGCGGGCACCTCGGTGTATCAGTTAGACCGAGGAGATGCTATCGCAGGCAAGCCAGCTCCCACACAAGCCAGCCCCCACATTGATATCAGTGTTTTCTAGATATCGGTCGGCACCCTCGCCTTCTCCCGCGCATCCTCCCGGCTGACCAGCCCCTCGCCCACCAGCGCCTTCAAGCTCATATCCAGCGTCTTCATGCCCAACGCTCCACCTGTCTGGATCGCCGAGACCAACTGAGCCACCTTGTCCTCACGAATCAGATTGCGAACCGCCGGTGTGCCCAGCATGATCTCGTGAGCCGCCACGCGCCCGCCGCCGAGTTTCTTCACCAGCACCTGGGACACCACCGCCTGCAACGACTCCGCCAGCATCGAGCGGACCATGGCCTTTTCCCCCGCCGGGAACACATCCACCAGCCGATCCACGGTCTTTGCCGCCGACGCGGTGTGCAGGGTGCCAAACACCAGGTGCCCGGTCTCAGCGGCCGTCAGGGCCAGGCGGATGGTTTCCAGGTCGCGCAACTCCCCCACCAGGATCACATCCGGGTCTTCCCGCAGCGCCGAACGCAATGCCGCCGCAAAGCTGTGGGTATCACGGTGCACCTGGCGCTGGTTGATCAGCGCGGTTTTTGGCCTGTGGATAAATTCGATGGGGTCTTCCAGGGTGAGGATGTGCTGGCGCCGGTGCTGATTGAGGTAGTCGATCATCGCCGCCAGGGTGGTGGACTTGCCCGAACCGGTCGGCCCGGTGACCAGCACCAGGCCACGGGGCAGTTGGGCGATACGCTGGAAGACGTCCCCCAGGCCAAGGCTTTGCACGCTCTGGACCTCATGGGGAATGGTGCGAAACACCGCGCCCATGCCGCGATCCTGCTGGAACACATTCGCCCGGAACCGCGCCACGCCCGGCAGTTCGAAGGCAAAGTCCATTTCAAGAGATGTTTCGAAATCCTTTTGCTGGTGTTGATTGAGCAAAGGGCTGAGCAAATCCGCCACCTGGGGCGCCGACAGCACCGGCCAGTCCAGCGGCCAGACCTCGCCGTCCACACGCAGCATCGGCGCCAGGCCGGCCGACAAATGCAGGTCGGATGCGCCACGGCGCACGCCTGCCGTCAGCAGTTCAGTGATATCCATAGGGCTTTCCATTTCCAGTAGAATGCCGCGGACTCCATGTCCACGGGCGCATCTTGAATGTCCACGATAGCAGACAACATCGAGCGGGTTAGCCAGCGTATCCGCGCCGCCGCCGACGCCGTGCAACGCGACGCCAGCAGCATCCATCTACTGGCCGTGAGCAAGACCAAACCCGCCCAGGCCGTGCGTGAAGCCTACGCCGCCGGGATGCGCGATTTTGGCGAGAACTACCTGCAGGAAGCCCTGGGCAAACAGGCCGAATTAACCGACCTGCCCTTGAGTTGGCACTTCATCGGCCCCATTCAATCGAACAAGACGCGCGCTATCGCCGAGAACTTCGCTTGGGTGCATTCCGTGGAACGCCTGAAAATCGCACAACGCCTGTCCGAACAACGCCCGGCCGACCTGCCACCGCTGAACATCTGCATCCAGGTCAACGTCAGTGGCGAAGCCAGCAAGTCCGGCTGTACGCCCGCCGACCTGCCGGCCCTGGCCCAGGCGATCAGCGCGCTGCCGCGCTTGCAGCTGCGGGGCTTGATGGCGATTCCCGAGCCGACTGACGATCGTGCCGCGCAAGATGCAGCCTTCGCCACGGTGCGCGAGCTGCAAGCCGGTTTGAATCTGCCGCTCGACACACTTTCCATGGGCATGAGCCACGACCTTGAGTCAGCCATCGCCCAAGGCGCCACCTGGGTGCGGATCGGTACTGCACTGTTTGGCGCCCGCGACTACGGCCAGCCGTGAAATGGCTGACTTTTCACTGAATAAGGACCTGTCATGAGCAACACGCGTATTGCCTTTATCGGCGCCGGTAACATGGCGGCCAGCCTGATCGGTGGCCTGCGGGCCAAAGGCCTGGATGCCGCGCAGATCCGCGCCAGCGACCCCGGCGCCGACACCCGCGCCCGTGTCAGCGCCGAACACGGTATCGAGACCTTTGCCGACAACGCCGAGGCCATCCAGGGCGTCGATGTGATCGTCCTGGCGGTCAAGCCGCAGGCCATGAAAGCCGTGTGCGAAAGCCTGCGCCCAAGCCTGCAACCGCAGCAGTTGGTGGTGTCCATCGCCGCCGGCATTACCTGCGCCAGCATGAACAACTGGCTCGGCGCCCAGCCGATCGTGCGCTGCATGCCCAACACCCCGTCGCTGCTGCGCCAGGGTGTGAGCGGCTTGTACGCCACCGGCGAAGTCAGCGCCGCGCAACGGGATCAAGCCCAGGAACTGCTGTCCGCCGTGGGCATCGCCCTGTGGCTGGACACCGAGCAGCAACTGGATGCGGTCACCGCCGTGTCCGGCAGCGGCCCGGCGTATTTCTTCCTGCTGATCGAAGCCATGACTGCCGCTGGCGTGAAACTGGGCCTGCCGGCGGAAATCGCCAAGCAACTGTCGGAACAAACCGCACTGGGTGCAGCCAAGATGGCCGTGACCAGCGACGTCGACGCCGCCGAATTGCGCCGCCGCGTGACCTCGCCGGGCGGCACCACGCAAGCCGCCATCGAATCCTTCCAGGCCGGGGGCTTTGAAGCCCTGGTGGAAACAGCACTGGGTGCCGCGGCACATCGTTCGGCGGAAATGGCCGAGCAGCTGGGCAAATAAATAGTCGTCCCAATCAAGGAATCAAACATGCTTGGCCTTAATGACGCGCTTATTTTTATCATCCAGACCCTGGGCAGCCTGTACCTGCTGATCGTGCTGATGCGTTTTATCCTGCAACTGGTGCGGGCGAACTTCTACAACCCGCTGTGCCAATTCGTGGTCAAGGCCACCCAGCCGCTGCTCAAGCCGCTGCGCCGGATCGTGCCCAGCATGTTCGGCCTGGACATGTCGTCGCTGGTGCTGGCGCTGCTGTTGCAGATCCTGTTGTTTGCCGTGGTGCTGTTGCTCAAGGGCTTCCTGCCCTACACCGTGCTGCTGTTGCCATGGGCGCTGATCGGCATCTTCTCGCTGTTTTTGAAGATCATCTTCTGGTCGATGATCATCAGCGTGATCCTGTCCTGGGTCGCACCGGGCAGCCGCAGCCCTGGCGCCGAGCTGGTGTACCAGATCACCGAGCCGGTACTGGCGCCGTTCCGTCGCTGGATCCCGAACCTGGGCGGCCTGGACATCTCGCCGATCTTCGCGTTCATCGCGATCCAGTTGATCCAGGGTTGGGTGATCCCGTACCTGGCTGACTTTGCAGCAATGCCTAAAATGCTGTTCGGGCTGATCTGACACGCTGATCGTTCCCACGCTCCGCGTGGGAATGCAGCCTGGACGCTCTGCGTCCCATCGCGTGACGCAGAGCGTCACAAGCGGCGTTCCCACGCAGAGCGTGGGAACGATCGGCCGGGAAGGGTTTGCTTGCCGCTAGGGGCCCCGCTCTTTAGACTTACGCCTCATTTAAACGAGAGCAGGGTCGATGCCAGCTGCCTTCCCCCCCGATTCTGTTGGACTGGTCGTGCCCCAAGTGGCGCACTTCAGCGAACCGCTGGCCTTGGCCTGCGGTCGTTCGCTGCCGGCCTATGACCTGATCTACGAGACCTACGGCCAACTGAACGCCACGGCCAGCAACGCCGTGCTGATCTGCCACGCCCTGTCCGGCCATCATCACGCCGCCGGTTTCCATTCTGCCGACGACCGTAAACCCGGTTGGTGGGACAGTTGCATCGGCCCCGGCAAGCCCATCGACACCCACAAATTCTTTGTGGTCAGCCTGAACAACCTCGGCGGCTGCAACGGCTCCACCGGCCCCAGCAGCCTCAACCCGGAAACCGGCAAGCCGTTCGGCGCCGACTTTCCGGTGCTGACCGTGGAAGACTGGGTGCACAGCCAGGCCCGTCTGGCCGACCTGCTCGGGATTGCCCAATGGGCGGCGGTGATTGGCGGCAGCTTGGGCGGCATGCAGGCGCTGCAATGGACCATCAGCTACCCGGACCGCGTGCGCCATTGCCTGGCCATCGCCTCGGCACCGAAGTTGTCGGCGCAGAACATCGCCTTCAACGAAGTGGCGCGCCAGGCCATCCTCACCGACCCCGAGTTCCACGGCGGTTCGTTCCAGGAAGCCGGGGTGATCCCCAAGCGCGGCCTGATGCTGGCGCGGATGGTCGGGCACATCACCTACCTGTCCGATGACTCCATGGGCGAGAAATTCGGCCGTGGCCTCAAGAGCGAGAAGCTCAACTACGACTTCCACAGCGTCGAGTTCCAGGTGGAAAGCTACCTGCGTTATCAGGGCGAGGAATTCTCCGGGCGTTTCGACGCCAACACCTACCTGCTGATGACCAAGGCCCTGGACTACTTCGACCCGGCGGCCAACCATGACGACGACCTGGCAAAAACCTTCGAACACGCCACGGCCAAGTTCTGCGTGATTTCGTTCACCACCGACTGGCGCTTCTCGCCGGCGCGCTCGCGCGAACTGGTGGATGCCCTGATGGCCGCGCGCAAAGACGTCTGCTACCTGGAGATCGACGCTCCGCAAGGCCACGACGCCTTCCTGATCCCGATCCCGCGCTACCTGCAAGCGTTCAGCAACTACATGAACCGAATCGTATTGTGAGAAAGCCATGAGAGCCGACCTGGACATTATCCAAGACTGGATCCCCGCCGGCAGCCGCGTGCTCGACCTGGGCTGCGGCGATGGCGAACTGCTGAGCTGGCTGCGGGACAACAAGCAAGTCACCGGCTACGGCCTGGAAAACGACCCGGACAACATCGCCCAGTGCGTGGCCAAGGGCATCAACGTGATCGAGCAGGACCTGGACAAGGGCCTGGGCAACTTTGCCAGCAACAGCTTCGATATCGTGGTGATGACCCAGGCCCTGCAAGCGGTGCACTACCCGGACCGCATCCTTGACGAAATGCTGCGCGTCGGCCGCCAGTGCATCATCACCTTTCCCAACTTCGGGCATTGGCGTTGCCGTTGGTACCTGGCCACCAAGGGCCGCATGCCAGTCTCGGATTTTCTGCCATACACGTGGTACAACACGCCGAACATCCACTTCTGCACCTTTGAAGACTTCGAAGCCCTGTGTGGCGAGCGTGAAGCCAAGGTCATCAACCGCCTTGCCGTCGATCAACAGCATCGCCACGGCTGGGCGAGTAAACTATGGCCCAACCTGTTGGGCGAAATTGGTATCTACCGGGTCAGCAGCCCTGGCCTGACCGACCACAAGATTGCCGTCTAATCATTTTCAAGAGGGATGATCATGAGTCGCTTGGCTATTTTTCTATTGACCGCATGCCTGGGCGCCAGCGCCATCGCAGCGGACTCTATCGACGCTAATCGCAAGAAAGACTTCGGTGATATCACCGTCCACTACAACACCTTCACCTCCAGCTTCCTGCCTCCGGAAACCGCCCAGAAGATCGGCGTGGTGCGCAGTAAAGAGAAGGGCTTGATCAACGTGACCGTGATCAAGGGCGTTGCCCCGGTAGCGGCGCAAGTGACCGGCACCATCAAGGACCTGGGCGGCAAGAGCGAGGTCCTGACCTTCAAGCAGATTACCGAGAAAAGCGGGGTCAGTTACCTGGCGCCCTACTCCGTCACGCAGCGTGAATACAAGACGTTTACCATCAACGTTGAAACCGGTGGCAAAGCCCATAGCTTCCAATTCAACCAAGAACAATTCCCGGCCGAATGATGAAACTCACCCAACTCGTACTGGCCAGCCATAACGCCGGCAAACTCAAGGAACTGCAGGCCATGCTCGGCGAATCGGTGCACTTGCGCTCGATTGGCGAGTTCAGCCAGGTAGAGCCGGAAGAAACCGGCCTGTCGTTCGTCGAGAACGCCATCCTCAAGGCCCGCAATGCCGCACGCATCTCCGGCCTGCCGGCGCTGGCCGATGACTCGGGTTTGGCGGTGGACTTCCTCGGCGGCGCCCCGGGCATCTATTCGGCGCGTTATGCCGATGGCAAGGGCGACGCGGCCAACAACGCCAAGCTGCTGGACGCCCTCAAGGACGTGCCGGACGCCGAGCGCGGCGCGCAGTTCGTCTGCGTGCTGGCCCTGGTGCGCCACGCCGACGACCCGTTGCCGATCCTCTGCGAAGGCCTGTGGCACGGGCGCATCCTGCATGCCGCCAGCGGTGAACATGGCTTTGGCTACGACCCGCTGTTCTGGGTGCCGGAGCGCAATGTCTCCAGCGCCGAACTGAGCCCGGCCGACAAGAACCAGATCAGCCACCGCGCCCGCGCAATGGATTTGCTGCGCCAACGCCTGAGCCTGAAATGACCCAAAACACCTCTGCGCAGCCGCTGATCCACGGCGGCGCGCAAACACCACGGGCGGCTCTGCCCCTGCTGCCGCCCCTGGCGCTGTACATCCACATTCCGTGGTGCGTGCGCAAATGCCCTTACTGCGACTTCAACTCCCACACCGCCAGCAAAGTGCTGCCGGAAGAGGAGTACGTGGACGCCTTGCTGGCCGACCTCGATCAAGACTTGCACGCCGTTTACGGGCGCGAGCTGAGTTCGATCTTCTTTGGTGGCGGCACGCCGAGCCTGTTCAGTGCGGCGGCCCTGGGCCGTTTGCTCAAGGGTGTGGAAGCACGCATCCCGTTTGCCGGCGATATCGAGATCACCCTGGAAGCCAACCCCGGCACCTTCGAACAAGAGAAGTTCGTGGCCTACCGCAAGCTGGGGATCAACCGCCTGTCCATCGGCATCCAGAGCTTCCAGCAGGAAAAACTCGAGGCCCTGGGCCGCATCCACAATGGCGATGAAGCCATCCGCGCGGCGGGCATGGCGCGCCAGGCCGGGTTCGACAACTTCAACCTGGACCTGATGCACGGCTTGCCCGATCAGTCCCTGAACGACGCCTTGAGCGACCTGCGCCAGGCCATCGCGCTGAAGCCGACCCATTTGTCCTGGTATCAGCTGACCCTCGAACCCAACACGGTGTTCTGGAACCAGCCGCCTGCGCTGCCCGAAGACGACACGTTGTGGGATATTCAGGAAGCCGGCCAGGCGCTGCTCGCCGAACACGGTTACGCACAGTACGAAGTGTCGGCCTATGCCCAGCCGGGTCGCCCGGCGCGGCACAACCTGAACTACTGGAGCTTTGGCGACTTTATCGGCATCGGCGCCGGCGCCCACGGCAAGCTCAGCCACCCGGACGGGCGCATCGTGCGCACCTGGAAGACCCGAGCGCCGAAGGACTACCTCAACCCGGCAAAAAACTTCCAGGCCGGCGCGAAGGAACTGACCAATGAGGAGCTGCCGTTCGAGTTCCTGATGAACGCCTTGCGCCTGACCGAAGGTGTCGAAGCCAAGCTGTACGCGGAGCGTACCGGCCTTGCGCTGGCCAGCCTGGACGAAGGCCGCCGCGAGGCCGAACAAAGTGGCTTAATGCAGGTCGAACCGTCACGCCCTGGCGGCGACCGACCGCGGGCAACTCTTTCTCAATGACCTGTTGCAGACGTTTTTGAGCTGACGCTCTTAAGGAAATCGAATGGATTTGGTACTCGACCTGCTCGCCACCGTATCCCGCTGGAGCCGCAGCAACCTGTCGGAAATCTCCCTGGCATTGGTGGGCTGCTTGCTGGTGCTGTTTGGCGCCGATATCAAGGGCTGGGTCGAAGCCCGCCTGGGCAGCGTGGCCGGTGCGTTGCGCGTACCGCTGATGGCGTTGCTGTGCATGATTGGCAGCGGTGCGGCGTTGATCTACGCCACGCCGTGGATTGTGCGGGGGTTGAGCCAGTTCAATAACTACAGTTTGGCGCCGGTGTTGGTGGTTGTATTGGTACTGATCGGCGTAGTAGCAGACCGCCGCTAACCTCAAGCACACTGCAAAACAAATGTGGGAGCTGGCTTGCCTGCGATGCAGACACCTCGGTCTATCAGTAAGACCGCGGTGATGCTATCGCAGGCAAGCCAGCTCCCACACAAGCCAGCTCCCACAGTTTTGACCGCGTGCTGTCAGTCAACCTTCTCGAATTTCAAGTCCCACACACCATGCCCCAGTCGCTCGCCGCGACGTTCGAACTTGGTGATCGGCCGCTCGGCCGGGCGTGGCACGCATTTGCCGTCTTCAGCCAGGTTGCGATAGCCAGGCGCTACATCCATCACTTCCAGCATGTATTCCGCATACGGTTCCCAATCGGTGGCCATGTGCAGGATGCCGCCCACTTTCAGCTTGCTGCGCACCAGTTCCGCGAAGGAGGCCTGGACGATGCGGCGCTTGTGGTGACGGGATTTGTGCCAGGGGTCCGGGAAGAACAGCATCAGGCGGTCGAGGCTGTTGTCGGCGATGCAGCGGTTGAGCACTTCAATCGCGTCGCAGTCGTAGACCCGCAGGTTGGTCAGGCCTTGCGTCAGCACGCCATTGAGCAGCGCGCCGACACCGGGACGGTGCACTTCAACGCCGATGAAATCCTGCTCCGGCGAGGCCGCAGCCATTTCCAGCAGGGAGTGGCCCATGCCAAAGCCGATTTCCAGGGAACGCGGGGCCGAACGGCCAAACACCTGGTCGTAGTCCACCGGCGCATCCGCCAGCGGCAACACGAACAGCGGCGTACCTTGCTCCAGGCCCTTTTGCTGGCCTTCGGTCATGCGACCGGCGCGCATCACAAAACTCTTGATGCGGCGGTGCTTGGACTCGTCGCCTTCTTCCACGGTGTTCGGCGTTTCGTTTGATTCAGTCATCATGGCTCTTACTTGATCAGACCATCCAGCGGCGAAGAGGCGCTGGCGTAGAGTTTTTTCGGCATGCGGCCAGCGAGGTAGGCCAGGCGGCCCGCGACGATCGCATGTTGCATGGCTTCAGCCATCATGATCGGTTGCTGGGCATGGGCGATGGCCGAGTTCATCAGCACCGCGTCACAGCCCAGCTCCATGGCGATGGTCGCGTCGGAGGCAGTGCCCACGCCCGCATCCACCAGCACCGGGATCTTGGCTTCTTCCAGGATGATCTGCAGGTTGTACGGGTTGCAGATCCCCAGGCCGGAACCGATCAGGCCGGCCAGCGGCATCACGGCGATGCAGCCGATTTCGGCCAGTTGGCGGGCGATGATCGGGTCGTCGCTGGTGTAGACCATCACGTCGAAGCCTTCCTTGACCAGGGTCTCGGCGGCCTTGAGGGTTTCGATCACGTTGGGGAACAGGGTTTTCTGGTCGGCCAGCACTTCCAGCTTCACCAGGTTGTGGCCGTCGAGCAGCTCACGGGCCAGGCGGCAGGTGCGCACGGCTTCGATGGCGTCGTAGCAGCCGGCGGTGTTCGGCAGGAAGGTGTAGCGATCCGGCGACAGCACTTCGAGCAGGTTCGGCTCGCCTTCGATCTGGCCCAGGTTGGTGCGGCGCACGGCGAAGGTGACAATCTCGGCGCCCGAGGCTTCGATGGCCAGGCGGGTTTCTTCCATGTCGCGGTACTTGCCGGTGCCGACCAGCAGACGGGACTGGTAGGTACGACCGGCCAGGACGAAGGGCTTGTCGCTACGAACGATGCTCATGGGAAATCCTCGGAATGGGGTGAGGTTCTGCAGAATTCAGGAAGCTGCGCGACTAGCCGCCGCCGATGGCGTGGACCACTTCGATCTGGTCACCTTCGCTGAGCGCGGTCTCGGCGTGCTGGCTGCGCGGGACGATATCCAGGTTGAGCTCCACTGCGACGCGACGCCCGGCCAGGTCCAGGCGGGTCAGCAGGGCCGCAACGGTTTCGCCGTCGGGCAGTTCAAAGGGTTCGCCGTTCAACTGAATGCGCATGCCGCGGGCCGCCATCGTTTTTAGGGGCCAGCATTCTAGCCCGATCACCGTGGCTGACCCAAGTCCCTTGGTCAGGCGGCTTGCAAGCGGAACGCCGCCAGGCCCAGCAGGAACCAGCCGAGCAGGAACGCCAGGCCGCCAAACGGGGTGATGATGCCGAGCTTGCTGATGCCGGTCATGGTCAGCACATACAGGCTGCCGGAGAACAGCAGGATACCGACGGCAAATGAAACGCCCGCCCAGGTGACCAGGCGCCCCGGCAGGTGCGCCGCCAGCAGCGCCACGCCGAACAGGGCCAGGGTGTGCACCAGTTGGTAGGTGACGCCGGTGTGGAAGATCGCCAGGTATTCGGCGCTCAGGCGGTTTTTCAGGCCATGGGCGGCGAAGGCGCCAAGGGCAACACCGGTGAAGCCGAAAAAGGCCGCCAACATCAGAAAGCCACGCAGCATGAGGAACTCCAGTCACAAGGGGCAGGGTCTGTATAATGGCCCGCTCAACGGGTTCGGCCAAGCCATCTCTATGCTGCGTCTCCTCTTCAGTCGTTTTCTCAAAGTCGTGAAATG
Organism: Pseudomonas sp. FP453; assembly: GCF_030687495.1. Classification (NCBI taxonomy): domain Bacteria; kingdom Pseudomonadati; phylum Pseudomonadota; class Gammaproteobacteria; order Pseudomonadales; family Pseudomonadaceae; genus Pseudomonas; species Pseudomonas sp. FP453. Next base: position 5,852,335 of record NZ_CP117435.1, read on the forward strand.
GTTTGCCATCGGCAGTGTCCTGCTGGTGCTGCTGTTGCGTGTCGTGCCGCCGCCGTTCACGGCATTGATGGTGGAGCGCAAGATCGAATCCTGGTTCGACGGCGAGCCCATTGACCTGCAACGCACCTGGGTGCCGTGGGATGAGATCTCCGACGAGCTGAAAGTGGCGGTGATGGCCGGTGAAGACCAGCGCTTCCCCCAGCACTGGGGCTTTGACTTCGGCGCGATCCAGGCGGCGATCCTGCACAACGAGCGCGGCGGTTCGATTCGCGGCGCCAGCACCTTGAGCCAGCAGGTGTCGAAAAACCTGTTCCTGTGGGCCGGCCGCAGTTACCTGCGCAAAGGCCTGGAGGCCTGGTTTACCGCACTGACCGAAATCCTGTGGCCCAAGCAGCGGATTCTTGAGGTGTACCTCAACAGCGTGGAATGGGATGAAGGCGTGTTTGGCGCAGAAGCGGCGGCGCGGCATCACTTTGGCGTGAGTGCCAAGGCCCTGTCCCGTCAGCAGGCCAGTTATCTGGCGGCGGTGTTGCCCAACCCAAGGGTGTGGAGTGCCAGCCATCCGACGGCGTATGTGGCCAGGCGGGCGGCGTGGATTCGTCAGCAGATGAGTCAGTTGGGCGGCGATGGCTACCTGCTCGAACTCAACAACACCCGCAAGGCCCCCTGGTCCGACTGACACACTGCAAAACCAACTGTGGGAGCTGGCTTGCCTGCGATAGCGGTCTGTCAGATACAGATGGGCTGGCTGATAGACCGCTATCGCAGGCAAGCCAGCTCCCACAGGAACTGCGTGAAGATAAACAAAAATGCCCCGATCTTTCGATCGGGGCATTTTTTTGGTTTATCGCAGCGTTTTAAGCAGCGATCGACAGTTTCAGCTTATTCATCGCGCTCTTCTCAAGCTGACGAATCCGCTCGGCCGACACGTTGTACTTCTGCGCCAGGTCGTGCAGCGTGGCTTTGTCTTCTGCCAGCCAGCGCTGGTAGAGGATGTCGCGGCTACGGTCGTCCAGCACTTCCAGCGCTTCGTGCAGGTTGTGGTTGGAGTTGTCGCTCCAGTCCGCATCCTCCAGTTGACGCGCCGGGTCGTAGCGGTTGTCTTCCAGGTAGTTGGCCGGCGATTGGAAGGCGCTGTCGTCATCCGCTTCGGCGGCTGGGTCGAAGGCCATGTCATGGCCGGTCAGGCGGCTTTCCATCTCGCGTACTTCACGGGGCTCCACGCCGAGGCTTTCGGCCACGCGGTGGACTTCCTCGTTGTTCAGCCACGCCAAGCGTTTTTTCTGGCTGCGCAGGTTGAAGAACAGTTTGCGCTGGGCCTTGGTGGTCGCGACTTTCACGATGCGCCAGTTGCGCAGGATGAACTCGTGGATTTCCGCCTTGATCCAGTGCACGGCAAACGACACCAGGCGCACACCCATTTCAGGGTTGAAGCGTTTCACCGCCTTCATCAGGCCAACGTTGCCTTCCTGGATCAGGTCAGCCTGCGCCAGGCCGTAGCCGCTATAGCTACGGGCGATATGTACGACAAAACGCAGGTGGGCGAGCACCATCTGCCGAGCCGCCCCCAAATCCTGCTCATAGTAGAGACTCTCGGCCAGTTCACGCTCCTGCTCGGGCGTCAGCAATGGAATGCTGTTGACCGTGTGCACATACGCCTCCAGGTTTGCACCTGGGACCAGAGCATAAGCAGGTTGCAAAGAAGTGGTCATACGAAACCTCCGACTTACATAACTCGTGCAGTTCAGCACTGCGAAAATTGACCGGGAACCGTAGGACAAGTTCCCTAAACCGCTGATACGGTCAATACAAACGAAACCACATTAATCTGACATTAACTACTTCGGTGCCAGCTCGCGTAAATGACGAGCGACCGCAATCCACGCACCGATATACCCCAACAGCACCGCGCCAAGCAAGAGACTCAGACCATCGGCTACCGGCACGCCCGCCAGGGCGAAATCACTGCCGTACAAGCCAGCCAGCCCGACAACCGCGTCGTTCAGCCAGTCCAGGCCAAACGCCAGCACGCCCCAGGACAAAATCCCGGCGCCGAAGCCATAAAGCGCGCCCATGTACAGAAAAGGCCGACGCACATAGCTGTCCGTGCCGCCGACCAGTTTAATCACTTCTATCTCGGTGCGACGGTTTTCAATATGAAGACGAATGGTATTACCTATCACCAAAAGTAATGCAGACACCAACAGCACCGTCAGGCCGAACACGAAGCGGTCGCCCAGCTTGAGGATCGCCGCCAGGCGCTCCACCCAGACTAGATCAAGTTGCGCCTGTTGCACCTTGGGCATCTCTGCGAGTTTTTGTCGCAGGGCTTCCAGTGCGGGCTTGTCGACTTCATTCGGCGTCACCAGCACCACGCCCGGCAGCGGGTTCTGCGGCAGCTCCTTGAGCGCCTCGCCCAGGCCGGATTGTTGCTGGAACTCCTCAAGGGCCTGGTCGCGGCTGATGTACTCGGCATCGGCTACGCCCGGCAGGTTCTTGATGTCGTCACGCAGGCCTTCGCCTTCCTTGGTGCTGGCATCGATGTTGAGGTACAGGGAAATCTGCGCCGCACGCTGCCAGGAACCACCAAGGCGCTCCACATTATTGAGCAGCAGCGACAAGCCCATCGGCAGGCTCAGGGCCACGGCCATCACCAGGCAGGTGAAAAAGCTGCCGATCGGCTGCTTGCCCAGGCGACGCAGACTGTCCAGCAGGCTGGCGCGGTGGCTTTCGATCCAGGCGCGCAGCAGCGTGCCGAAATCCGGGCCGTCGTCTTCGTCGTGTTTTTTCTTTTTCTGCGGTTGCGGGTCGGCCGGTTTCGGCGCCACGCGTTCGGAGACTTTAGGGCTGCGGGTAGCACTCATACGCCAGCCTCCCCGTCACCGATCAGGCGGCCGCGTTGCAGGGTCAGCATGCGGTGGCGCATGCGGGCGATCAGCGCCAGGTCGTGACTGGCGATCAATACGCTGGTGCCCAGACGGTTGATGTCTTCGAACACGCCCATGATCTCGGCCGCCAAGCGCGGGTCGAGGTTACCGGTGGGTTCGTCCGCCAGCAGCAAGGCCGGGCGGTGGACGATGGCGCGGGCAATGCCGACGCGCTGTTGCTGGCCGGTGGACAGGTCGCCGGGGTAGAGGTCGGTCTTGTCCGACAGCGCCACGCGCTCCAGGGCCGAATCCACGCGCTTGACGATCTCGGCCTTGGACAGCCCGAGGATCTGCAATGGCAGGGCAATGTTGTTGAACACCGTGCGATCGAACAGCAACTGGTGGTTCTGGAACACTACGCCGATCTGGCGGCGCAGGTACGGAATCTGCGCATTGCTGATGGTGGCCAGGTCCTGGCCGGCCAGCAGCAGCTTGCCGGTGGTCGGGCGTTCCATGGCCAGCAGCAGGCGCAACAAGGTGCTTTTACCGGCGCCGGAATGGCCGGTGACAAACAAGAATTCGCCGCGACGCACTCGAAAGCTCAGCTCATGCAAGCCCACATGCCCGTTGGCATAGCGTTTACCGACCTGTTCGAATCGAATCATGGACGCTCCCGCTCGGCGAAAAGTGCCTGGACAAAGGGTTCGGCTTCAAAGGTACGCAGGTCGTCGATACCTTCACCGACGCCGATATAACGAATCGGCAGGCCGAACTGCTTGGCCAAGGCGAAGATCACGCCGCCCTTGGCCGTGCCGTCGAGCTTAGTCAATGCCAGGCCGGTCAGTTGCACCGTCTGGTTGAATTGTTTGGCCTGGCTGATGGCGTTCTGCCCGGTGCCGGCGTCGAGCACCAGCAACACTTCGTGCGGAGCGTCTGCGTCGAGCTTGCCGATCACGCGGCGGACTTTCTTCAGTTCTTCCATCAGGTTGTCTTTGGTGTGCAGGCGACCGGCGGTATCGGCGATCAGCACATCAATGTTGCGCGCCTTGGCGGCTTGCACGGCGTCGAAGATCACCGAGGCGGAATCGGCGCCCGTGTGCTGGGCGATTACCGGGATCTTGTTGCGCTCGCCCCACACTTGCAGCTGTTCTACCGCTGCGGCGCGGAAGGTGTCGCCCGCTGCCAGCATGACTTTCTTGCCTTCGGATTGCAGCTTCTTCGCCAGCTTGCCGATGGTGGTGGTCTTGCCGGCGCCGTTGACGCCCACCACCAGGATCACGAACGGCTTGTTCGGCGTGATCACCAGCGGTGCTTCCACCGGCTTGAGCATCGCGGCCAGCTCGGCCTGCAGGGATTTGTACAGGGCGTCGGCGTCGGTCAACTGCTTGCGCGCGACCTTCTGCGTCAGGCTCTGGATGATCACGGCGGTGGCTTCGACGCCCACGTCGGCGGTGAGCAGACGGGTTTCGATGTCTTCCAGCAGCTCGTCGTCAATGACCTTTTTGCCGAGGAACAGGCTGGCCATGCCTTCGCCGATGCTGGCGCTGGTCTTGCTCAGGCCTTGCTTGAGGCGGGCGAAGAAACCGGTCTTGCCGGTTTCGGCGGCGACGGGTTCGGGCTCGACCACAGCAGGAACGGCTGTTTCTACGACTGGTGCGGCTTCAACCACTGCGGCTACCGGTTCAACCACGGCAGGGATCGGCGGTGCGATGTGTTCAGCCTGGACGTCTTCAACCAGCGCCACGGGCTCTTCGGCCACTGGCAGTTCAGGCCACGGCTTATGTTCGGGCTCTGGTTCCGGCTCAACCTCAACCACCGGCTGCAACACCGGCTCAACCAGCGGCAACACCACCGGTGCCGGGGTCTCTGCGACCGGTTCGGCTTCTACGATGGGCTCAGGAATAGGCTCAGGTTGAACCTGTGGCTGTTCGACGACGGTTTCCTGCGGCTTTTTGCGCAGCCATCCGAACAGGCCTTTCTTCTCGCCAGCCGCAGCTGGGGTCTTCTTGTCGTCGTTGGAACCAAACATGGAGGACGGCTATCTCAAGGTAGCGACGCGCCAGAGGGGCACGTCGGTAAATAAAATTCGATGCGTAACAGACTGTTTTTTAGCCAGCTCGTTCATGCGCAACATCTTGTAAGGCCTAAATCGGGCCTTAACAGGACTGCCGCAGTGGCCGTCCGTAATTCCGACCAGTATCCTAGCACCTCTTCGCCCGCCGACGCTAAGACCAAGCGGGCAGCCCAACAGGTTTAAAAACGAATGAATGCTCTAGCCCGCCGCGCCGCAGGCCTGCTGTTCAGCACAGTTTGTCTGCCTCTTTCAGCCTTGGCTGCCGATCCACAACCCACCCATGAATTCACCCTGGATAACGGCCTCAAGGTCGTCGTACGCGAAGACCATCGCGCGCCAGTGGTGGTTTCCCAGGTCTGGTACAAGGTCGGTTCAAGCTACGAAACCCCGGGCCAGACCGGTTTGTCCCACGCCCTGGAGCACATGATGTTCAAGGGCAGCGCCAAGGTCGGCCCCGGCGAAGCCTCGCTGATCCTGCGCGACCTCGGCGCCGAAGAAAACGCCTTCACCAGCGACGACTACACAGCCTACTACCAGGTGCTGGCCCGTGATCGCCTGGGCGTGGCCTTCGAGCTCGAAGCCGACCGCATGGCCAGCCTGCGCCTGCCGGCCGACGAGTTCAGCCGCGAAATCGAGGTCATCAAAGAAGAACGCCGCCTGCGCACCGACGACAATCCCATGTCCAAGGCCTACGAGCGCTTCAAGGCCATGGCCTACCCGGCCAGCGGCTACCACACGCCGACCATCGGCTGGATGGCTGACCTGGAGCGCATGAAGGTCGAAGAGCTGCGCCACTGGTACCAAGCCTGGTACGTGCCGAACAACGCTACCCTGGTGGTGGTCGGCGACGTCACCCCGGATGAGGTGAAGACCCTGGCCCAGCGCTACTTCGGCCCGATCCCCAAGCGTGACGTGCCACCGGCCAAGGTCCCGATGGAGCTGGCCGAGCCCGGCGAACGCCTGCTGACCATGAAAGTGCAGACCCAACTGCCCAGCGTGATCCTCGGTTTCAACGTGCCCGGCCTGGTCACCGCCGAAGACAAACGCTCGGTCCAGGCCTTGCGCCTGATCTCCGCCCTGCTGGACGGCGGCTACAGCGCCCGTATCTCCGAGCAGTTGGAGCGCGGAGAAGAACTGGTTTCCGCCGCCTCCACCAACTACGACGCCTACACCCGTGGCGACAGCCTGTTCACCCTCTCGGCCACGCCGAACCAGCAGAAGAAAAAGACCATCGCCCAAGCCGAAGCCGGCCTGTGGCGCCTGCTAGATGAACTCAAGGCCAAGCCACCGACCGCCGCCGAGCTGGAACGCATCCGCGCCCAGGTCATCGCCGGCCTGGTCTACCAGCGTGACTCCATCACCAGCCAGGCCACGGCCATCGGCTCGCTGGAAACCGTCGGCCTGTCCTGGAAGCTGATGGACACCGAGCTTGCCGACCTGCAAAGCGTGACCCCGGAAGATATCCAGAAAGCCGCGCGCACCTACTTCACCCGCGAACGCCTCAGCGTCGCCCATGTCCTGCCTGAGGAGACCGCTCATGAGTGATCGCAAAAGCAGCCGCCTGATCCTACCCGGCCTGATCGCCGTCACCCTGCTCGCCGCCGGCGCCGTGTATTTCCTGCGCCCGAGCGAATCCATCGCCAGCCCGGCGCTGGAAAAGGCCCAATCGGCCAGCACCCTGCAATCCTTGGCGGAACTGGATGGCAAGGCGCCAACCAACCGCAAGCTCGACGTGCAAACCTGGACCACCGCCGAAGGCGCCAAGGTGCTGTTCGTCGAAGCCCATGAACTGCCGATGTTCGACCTGCGCATCCTGTTCGCCGCCGGCAGCAGCCAGGACGGCGCCGTGCCAGGCCTGGCGCTGATGACCAACGCCATGCTCAACGAAGGCGTGCCAGGCAAGGATGTCAGCCAGATCGCCCGCGACTTCGAAGGCCTGGGCGCCGACTTCGGCAATGGTGCCTACCGCGACATGGCGCTGGTGTCCCTGCGCAGCCTGAGCGCCGGCGACAAGCGCGACGCCGCCCTGTCGCTGTTTGACGAGGTGATCGGCAAGCCGACCTTCCCGGCCGACTCCCTGGCGCGCATCAAGAACCAGATCCTCGCCGGCTTCGAATACCAGAAGCAGAACCCGGCCAAGCTGGCCAGCCTGGAGCTGTTCAAGCGCCTGTACGGCGACCACCCTTACGCGCACCCAAGCGAAGGCACGCCAGAGAGCGTGCCGAAGATCAGCCTCGCGCAGTTGCAGGGCTTCCACGCCAAGGCCTATGCCGCTGGCAATGCGGTGATTGCGGTGGTCGGCGACCTGACCCGCGCCGAAGCCGAAGCCATGACGGCCAAGGTGTCGGCATCGCTGCCCAAGGGCCCGGCGCTGGCGAAGATCGCCCAGCCCACCGAGCCTAAAGCCGGCCTGAGCCATATCGAGTTTCCGTCCAAGCAGACGCATTTGCTGTTCGCCCAACTCGGCATCGACCGCGCCGACCCGGACTACGCAGCCTTGTCCCTGGGCAACCAGATCCTCGGCGGCGGTGGCTTCGGTACGCGTCTGATGAGCGAAGTGCGCGAGAAACGCGGCCTGACCTACGGCGTGTACTCCGGTTTCTCACCGATGCAGGTACGCGGCCCGTTCATGATCAACCTGCAGACCCGCGCCGAAATGAGCGGCGGTACCCTGCGCCTGGTTGAGGATGTGGTGGCGGACTACCTGAAGACCGGCCCGACCCAAAAAGAACTGGATGACGCCAAGCGCGAGCTGGCCGGCAGCTTCCCGCTGTCGACCGCGAGCAACGCCGATATCGTCGGGCAGCTGGGCGCGATGGGTTTCTACAACCTGCCGCTGACCTATCTGGAAGATTTCATGAAACAATCCCAGGCCCTGACCGTAGACCAGGTCAAGGCTGCCATGAACAAACACTTGAGCGCCGACAAGATGGTCATCGTGACCGCCGGCCCGACCACTGCGCAAAAGCCACTACCGCCCCCTACTGATAAACCCGCCGAGCAGCCGCTCGGGGTCCCGGAGCATTAATGGCCAGTACATCTCGCCCGAAAAAACCCGTCCACAACGTCCACAACGGCGTGGGCCAACTGCGCATCATTGGCGGTGAATGGGGCAGCCGCAAGCTGAGCTTCCCCGACGTCGTGGGCCTGCGCCCAACGCCAGACCGCGTGCGTGAAACCCTGTTCAACTGGCTCGCACCGTACATCGGCGGCGCCAAGGTGCTGGACCCGTTCGCCGGCAGCGGCGCGTTGTTCCTGGAGGCGCTGTCCCGTGGCGCCGCCCAGGCCCAGGCGCTGGATGCCAGCAATGTCGCGGTCTCCAGCCTCAAGGAACACTTGGGCACCCTGCGCTGCACCAACGGCCAGGTGCAAACCGCCGACGCCCTGCGCTACCTGGAAACCCAGCCGGCCAGCGAGTACGACGTGGTGTTCCTCGACCCGCCGTTCAACCAGAACCTGCTGCCGACCGTGTGTGCGCTGCTTGAAGAACGCCAATGGCTGGCGCCGGATGCGTGGATCTACACTGAAAGCGAGACCGCGCCTTCCACCCTGGGCCTGCCGGGTGCGTGGCGCCTGCACCGGGAGCAGAAGTCCGGTCGGGTGTATTACGCGTTGTGGCACCGTTTGGTCGAGTGACCGTAGAGAGCTTCATGAAGCCTTGCGCTGAAACATTCAAACCCGCCTTCGGCCTCGGCAACCCCCACCTGCAAACGCTGTGGGGGCCGCTGTGGCGCCCCACGACCCACATCGAACGCCAACGCGAGCGCCTGTGGCTGGACGACGGCGACTTCCTCGACCTCGACTGGCACGGCCCCCACGACGCCCAGGCGCCGTTGGTGCTGGTGCTGCACGGGCTGACCGGCTCATCCAACTCGCCCTACGTCGCCGGCCTGCAAAAAGCCCTCGCCCGCCAAGGCTGGGCCAGCGCAGCGCTGAACTGGCGTGGGTGTTCGGGGGAGCCGAACCTGTTAGCGCGCAGCTATCACTCCGGCGCCAGCGAAGACCTGGCCGCCGCGATTGCTCATCTGCGTGCCAAGCGACCGTTGGCGCCGCTGTATGCGGTGGGTTACTCGCTGGGGGGCAATGTGTTGCTCAAGCACCTGGGTGAGACCGGCGCGGCAGCGGGGTTGCAGGGCGCGGCAGCGGTGTCGGTGCCGTTTCGCCTGGATCAATGCGCGGACCGTATCGGCCTGGGCTTTTCGCGGGTTTATCAGAAGCACTTCATGCGGGAAATGCTGACGTATATCCGCGTCAAGCAGCGTCGGTTCCTGCAGGACGGCCGCGCGGACGGGCTGAAGACCCTGGAAGCCTTGGGTTCGCTGGAGAAGATGCGCACGTTCTGGGATTTCGATGGGCGCGTGACGGCGCCGTTGCACGGGTTCCTCAGTGCCGAGGACTACTATCGCCGCGCGTCGAGTCGCTATTACCTGGGTGAGATTCGTACGCCGACGCTGATCATTCATGCGGCGGATGATCCGTTTGTGTTTGCCCACAGCTTGCCGGAGGCTGGTGAGTTGTCGGATTGCACCGAATTTGAATTACTGGCAAAAGGCGGTCACGTGGGATTTGTCGGCGGATCACTCAAGCGCCCAAGCTACTACCTCGAACACCGCATCCCCCGATGGCTACTGACACAACACGGTTAAACCTGTGGGAGCTGGCTTGCCTGCGATGGCGGTGTGTCAGTTGATACATGTGTAGCTGACCCACCGCTATCGCAGGCAAGCCAGCTCCCACATTTTGATTGGGTTTTCACCCTGTGCTTTAGTCGCCTGTAGCGATTTCCCGCGCCGGATCAGTAATCCACTCACTCCACGACCCCGCATACAACTTACCCAACGGATACCCCGCCAGGCTCAGGGCAAACAGGTTATGACACGCCGTCACCCCCGAACCGCAATAGGCCACCAGCTCATCCGGTGAACGACCTTGCAACTGATCCGCAAACCGTTGCTTGAGCTGCTCAACCGGCAAAAACCGTCCATCGCTGCCCAGGTTTTCACTGAACGCCGCACACTGCGCCCCCGGAATATGCCCGGCGACCGGGTCGATCGGCTCCACCTCACCGCGAAAGCGCGGCTGGGCACGGGCATCGAGCAAGGTCAGGCCCGGCTGGCCCAGGCGCTTTTGCAGGTGTTCAGCGTCCAGCAACAAATGGTTGTCCGGCGTGCCGGCAAAGGTCCCGGGCTCGATGACTGGCGCATCCAGGCTCAACGGCAAACCCGCCGCATGCCAGGCCTTGAGGCCGCCATCGAGGATAAACACGCCATCACGCTTGCCCAACCACGCCAGCAACCACCACGCCCGGGCGGCAAATGCGCCGGGGCCGTCGTCATACAGCACCACGTCGGTATCGGCATTGATGCCCCACGCCCGCAGTTGCTGCACCAGCGTCTCCGCGGCTGGCAACGGGTGACGACCGGTCACGCCCTTGGTCACCGGCCCACTGAGGTGGCGCTCCAAATCAGCATATTGCGCGCCCTCGATATGCCCTTCGGCGTAGCTGCAACGCCCGTAATCCGGGTCTTCAAGGGCAAAGCGGCAATCAAGGATCACCAGCCCAGGCGACTGCTGGCGCTCGGCCAATTGCTGGGGGCTGATCAGTTGGGCAAGCGGCATGACGGACTCCTGTGGACAGATTCGGGAAAGGTCCTACTTCACTTCTTCCAGTGCCTGATTCAACGGCACGTAAAACTCTTTGAACAACGCGTCGACCGCGTCCTTGGCCTCGGGCGTGACAAACCCGGCCTCCAGCACCAGCACCCTGGTACACCCCGCGCTTGATCGCCTCGGCGCTCAGGTGGGCGGAATTTTCATTGGTGGTACACAGGAAGCGCACCCACGACGTAAGAATGATCCACGCGTTGAGGGTCAGGGCTTCGGTCTGGATCGGGTCCATATTGAGGATGCCGGCATCGACGAACCCCCGGTAGATCGCATTGCCCTGGATCAGGCAGCGCTGGGAAAAACGCCGATAGCCGGTGGCCAGTTCCCGGGTCGCTCTCCAGCAGGTGTTCAAGGTCGCGGTGCAGGAAACGATAGCGCCACATGCCGGCGAGCAAGGCCTGCAAGTAAAAACGTTTGTCCTGGACGGTGGCGGCGCGCCCCTCGGGCGGACGCAGGAAACTGTCCACCAGGGCTTCGTATTCGCGAAACAGCACGGCGATGATCGCCTGCTTGTTGGGGAAGTGGTAGTACAGGTTGCCCGGGGAAATTTCCATATGGGCAGCAATATGGTTGGTGCTGATACTGCGCTCGCCCTGCTGGTTAAAAAGCTCCAGGCTGGTTTGCACAATGCGCTCGCTGGTCTTTACTCGTGGTGCCATAGGGGAATCAGCTTCTATACACGTGATGGGGCATCTTACGGCCTATCCCGGCCTGGATAAAACTGCATGTTGCTGCAATGTTATTTGACAATTTAGAGCAATGACTCTAAAAATCCAGGCAGACCTATAACAACCGGGAACTGCGCCATGTCTGCCAACGTTGCCTACCTGCAAGATTCCCAGGCGCTGGAACACCTCCAGGACCTGTTCGACGCCCAACAACGCGCCTACGCGGCCAACCCGATGCCGCCGGCCGGCCAACGCCAGCAATGGCTCAAGGCCTTGCGCGATTTGCTCAGCAACGAACGCCAGGCGTTGATCAACGCCATCAGCCAGGATTTCAGCCACCGCAGCGCCGACGAAACCCTGTTCGCCGAACTGATGCCCAGCCTGCACGGCATCCATTACGCCAGCAAACACCTCAAAGACTGGATGAAACCTTCACGCCGCGCTGTAGGCATTGCCTTCCAGCCCGCGTCCGCCAAGGTCATCTACCAGCCGCTGGGCGTGGTCGGCGTGATTGTGCCGTGGAACTACCCGCTGTACCTGGCCATTGGCCCGCTGGTCGGGGCGTTGGCGGCGGGCAACCGGGTGATGCTCAAGCTCAGCGAATCCACCCCGGCCACCGGCGAGCTGCTGAAAAAGCTGCTGGCGAAGATCTTCCCCGAAGACCTGGTGTGCGTGGTGCTCGGCGAGGCCGATATGGGCATCGCGTTTTCCCGGCTGCGCTTCGACCACCTGCTGTTCACCGGCGCCACCAGCATCGGCAAGCATGTGATGCGCGCGGCAGCCGAACACCTCACGCCGGTCACCCTGGAACTGGGCGGCAAGTCGCCGGCCATCGTGTCTGCCGATGTGCCGCTCAAGGACGCCGCCGAACGCATCGCTTTCGGCAAGGCCTTGAACGCCGGGCAAACCTGCGTGGCGCCGGACTACGTGTTGGTGCCGGAAGATCGCGTGGAGGGTTTCATAGAGGCCTACACCCAAGCGATTCGCGGATTTTATCCGACCCTGGCCGACAACCCGGACTACACCGCCATCATCAACGAACGGCAATTGGCGCGGCTCAATGCCTACGCCAAGGACGCCACCGACAAGGGCGCCACGCTGATTCCGCTGTTTGATCAGGGCCAGGCCCGGCGCATGGCCCACAGCCTGTTGCTGAATGTCAGCGATGACATGACGGTGATGCAGGACGAAATCTTCGGCCCGCTGCTGCCGATCGTGCCGTATCGCGGCCTCGACCAGGCCTTTGCCTACATCAACCAGCGCCCTCGCCCACTGGCCCTGTATTACTTCGGCTACAACAAGGGCGAACAGAACCGCGTACTCCACGAGACCCATTCCGGCGGCGTATGCCTGAACGACACCCTGCTGCACGTGGCCCAGGACGACATGCCGTTCGGCGGCATCGGCCCCTCGGGCATGGGCCACTACCACGGCCACGAAGGTTTCCTCACGTTCAGCAAAGCCAAAGGCGTGCTGGTGAAGCAACGCCTGAACGCGGCGAAGTTGATCTACCCGCCTTATGGCAAGGCGATCCAGAAGTTGATCCAGAAGCTGTTTATCCGCTGATAACACCACTCTCGGGATAACAATAAAAATGAACCCCAGCCTGACTGAAACACCCGCGCTGTCACGGCGCGGCGTCTTGAAAATCGGCCTGTGCGCCAGCGCCTTCCTCGCCACCGCCGGACTCGGCGCCAGCCTCAGCGGCTGCTCCAGCAGCACACCGGCCAGCGGTTTTGTGATGTTGCGCAGCAGCGACCTGCCGTTCCTGCGCGCCGTGATTCCGGTGCTGCTCGAAGGCGTGGCCAGCGCCGAGGCCGTCACCAACGGGATCGAAGACACCCTGAAAAAGCTCGATTTCAGCCTGCAACGCCTGTCGCCGGAGATGTTCAAGCTCACCCAGCAACTGTTTGACGTGCTGGGCATGGGCATCACCCGTGGGCCGCTGACCGGGATCTGGGGCGGCTGGGAAAACGCCAGCAGCGAGCAGATCCGCACCTTCCTGCATCGCTGGGAGAACAGCTACCTGAACCTGCTGCGCATGGGCCAGGGTTCGTTGCTCAAGCTGGTGATCATGGCGTGGTACTTCCAGCCGGTGTCGTGGGCCCATTGCGGCTACCCCGGGCCACCCAAGATCTAGCCTTGAAAACCCAATTAAAACTGTGGGAGCTGGCTTGCCTGCGATAGCGGTACATCAGTGAAGGTTGTAGTGGCTGACACACCGCCATCGCGGGCAAGCCCGCTCCCACAGGGGTTTGCAGTGTTTGTCCGAACTCAACTTCGTATAAAAACAAGAGTGCATTCCTATGCCCGTACCCGATCTGTTCCGTGAAGGCCTCGCCCGTGGCTGGAAAACCCACAACGGCGCCGCCCTCGACAGCGACCTGACCCTGGAAGCCGACGTTGCCATCATCGGCAGCGGCGCCGGCGGCGGTACCACCGCCGAGATCCTCAGCGCCGCCGGCTACAAGGTGCTGCTGATCGAAGAAGGCCCGCTCAAGACCAGCAGCGATTTCAAGCTGCTTGAGGACGAGGCCTACACCAGCCTGTACCAGGAAGGCATCGGCCGCATGAGCAAGGACGGCGCGATCACCATCCTGCAAGGCCGGGCCGTGGGCGGTACCACCTTGATCAACTGGACGTCGAGCTTTCGCACGCCGGACGCCACCCTTTCCCACTGGGCCAGCGAATACGCGGTGAAGGGCCACAGCAGCGCCGAGATGGCGCCATGGTTCGAAAAAATGGAGCAACGCCTGGGCATCGCGCCGTGGGCCATGCCGCCCAACCCCAATAACGACGTGATCCGCAAAGGCTGCGAGAAGCTTGGCTACAGCTGGCATGTGATCCCGCGCAATGTGCGTGGCTGCTTCAACCTGGGGTATTGCGGCATGGGTTGCCCGGTCAACGCCAAGCAGTCGATGCTGGTGACCACCATCCCATCCACCTTGGAAGCCGGCGGCGAGTTGCTCTACCTGGCCCGCGCCGAACGCCTTAAATACAGCGGCGACACCATCAGCAGCCTGGAATGCGTGGCCATGGACGCGCTGTGCGTGGCGCCCACCGGTCGCAAGATCACGGTGAAAGCCAAGCACTACGTGCTCGCCGGCGGCGGCATCAACAGCCCGGCGCTGCTGATGCGCTCGGACGCTCCCGACCCGCATTCACGGGTGGGCAAACGCACCTTCCTGCATTTGGTGAATTTCTCGGCGGGGCTGTTCGACGAGGTGATCAACCCGTTCTACGGCGCGCCGCAATCGATATATTCCGACCATTTCCAATGGCAGGACGGCACCACCGGCAAAATGTCGTACAAGCTGGAAGCACCGCCCCTACATCCCGCGTTGGCCAGCACCCTGCTGGGCGGCTATGGCGAACAGAACGCCCTGGACATGAGCCAATTGCCCAACACCCACGCCATGCTCGCGCTGCTGCGGGACGGCTTTCACCCCGACAGCCCCGGCGGCACCGTGGATCTGCGCGGTGACGGCACGCCGGTGCTCGACTACCAGGTCTCGGACTACGCCTGGGACGGCCTGCGCCGGGCCTTCCACAGCATGGCCGAGATCCAGTTCGCGGCGGGTGCCAAGTCGGTCAAGCCGCTGCACCACGATGCGCGCTACGTGAAAACCCTGGGCGAAGCCCGCGCAATGATCGACGACCTCAACCTGGAACTGCACCGCACCTGCCTGGGCAGCGCCCATGTGATGGGCGGTTGCGCCATGGGCGAAGACCCGAAAAATGCGGTGGCCGACAGCCTCGGGCGCCATCATCAATTGCGCAACCTGTCGATCCACGACGGTTCGCTGTTCCCCACCAGCATTGGGGCCAACCCGCAATTGTCGGTGTATGGATTGACCGCGCAACTGGCGACCGCGTTGGCCGAACGTCTGAAAACAGCGTGAAAAAACGTCGGATACGCGGCGTCTATCTACATAAGTCGACTTGGCCGACCGGGATGGCTGCGATACCATCCGGTTCCCCAACGGACTCCGCCAGGACGACGCGATGAACCGAGTGTTGTACCCAGGTACCTTCGACCCGATTACCAAAGGCCATGGCGATCTGGTCGAACGCGCCTCACGCTTGTTCGACCATGTGATCATCGCGGTCGCAGCCAGCCCCAAGAAAAACCCGCTGTTTCCCCTGGAACAGCGCGTGGAACTGGCGCGTGAGGTCACCAAGCACCTGCCCAACGTGGAAGTGGTGGGCTTTTCCACGCTGCTTGCGCACTTCGCCAAAGAGCAGAACGCCAATGTGTTCCTGCGCGGTCTTCGCGCGGTGTCGGACTTCGAATACGAATTCCAGCTGGCCAACATGAACCGCCAACTGGCGCCGGACGTGGAAAGCCTGTTCCTCACGCCGTCGGAACGTTATTCGTTCATTTCCTCGACGTTGGTCCGTGAAATCGCCGCTTTGGGCGGAGATATCACCAAGTTCGTCCACCCAGCCGTGGCCGATGCGCTGACGTTGCGCTTCAAGAAGTAAGACCGCCTGATCGGCGCCCGCTCGCACTGCGGGCGCCAATGCGGCACAATTGCGCGCATTAGTTTTCAGATGCCCTGGCTGACAGCCCTGGCAGGAGTTTCCATGTCCCTGATCATCACCGACGATTGCATCAATTGCGACGTCTGCGAACCCGAGTGCCCGAACGCTGCCATTTCCCAGGGTGAAGAGATCTACGTGATCGACCCGAACCTGTGCACCCAGTGTGTCGGCCACTATGACGAACCGCAGTGCCAGCAGGTCTGCCCGGTGGATTGCATTCCACTGGATGAAGCGCATCCGGAGACGGAAGAGCAGTTGATGGACAAGTACCGCAAGATTACTGGCAAGGCTTAAGGGCCTCATCGCAGGCAAGCCAGCTCCCACACTTGATCGGGTTCACACGGTCAAAATGTGGGAGCTGGCTTGCCTGCGATAGCGATATCAGCCCTCACACAGCAATCAGCTCTGGCACCTAGGGCAAAACACACTCGCCCGCTGCCCCAGCATCACATTGCGCAACTCCGTCCCGCACACCTTGCACGCCTCGTTCCCCCGGCCATAAACGAACAGCTCCTGCTGGAAATACCCCGGCTGCCCATCCCCACCGATAAAGTCGCGCAATGTCGTACCGCCCCGCTCGATCGCAGCGGCCAGGATGCGCTTGATCTCGATCGCCAGCTTCAAATAACGCGCTCGCGAGATACCGCCCGCCTCGCGACGCGGATCGATCCCCGCCGCAAACAGTGCTTCGGTCGCATAGATATTGCCCACGCCCACCACCACCGCGTTGTCCATGATGAACGGCTTCACCGCCATCGAACGGCCACGGGACAGTTTGAACAAGCGCTCACCGTCAAACAGGTCGGTCAACGGCTCCGGTCCCAGGCGGAGCAGCAGTTCGTGGTTGTGCGGGTCCTGGCTCCAGAGCATCGCGCCAAAACGCCGTGGGTCGGTGTAGCGCAGGGCCAGGCCCGACTCCAGCTCGATGTCCACATGTTCATGCTTGAGCGCCGGCAGCCCGACTTCCACCAACCGCAAGTTGCCCGACATGCCCAAATGGCTGATCAGCGTGCCCACTTCGGCGTTGATCAACAGGTACTTGGCCCGCCGCTCCACCAAGACGATGCGTTGCCCGGACAGGCGCACATCCAAATCTTCCGGGATCGGCCAGCGCAGGCGCCGCTCGCGCACGATCACGCGGCTGACGCGCTGGCCTTCCAGGTGCGGCGCAATCCCACGCCGGGTGGTTTCGACTTCGGGCAACTCGGGCATAGGTACCTCGTAAACGGAAGGGTCAGTGTGCGCCCAGTTCGCGGATCGACAACTTCATGCTTTCGAAGTCGTAGTCCGACAGGCCCACGTAGTCCAGCACCAGGTGGCTGATGGCATTCCACTCATGGTCCACCGACTGGTTGCCCAGCACACGGTAGGACGAGCAGATGTGCTCGGCCATTTTCAGGATCGCCAGCAGGTTTTTCAGCTGCGGATTGCGCGACGATTCATCGCTGAAAATCGCCAGGGCATTGTGGTGGTTGGCGATGGCGTCGGTCACATGCTGCGGCAGGCGCCAGGATTTCGCGGTGTAGTAGCCGACCACCGCATGGTTGGTGTTGAACGCGTTGTTCTCGGTATCCACCACGCGGCAGTCCGGGCCGGCGTTGGCGTAGGCCTCTTCGAGCACCGCCATGTAATTGGGGAAGCGCTTGAGCATCAGCGGCACGCCGCAATCGTGGAACAGGCCGAGGGCGTAGGCTTCGTCCACCGCCTGGGCGCCGGTGCGCTTGGCCAGGGTCAGGCAGGTCATGGCCACGTCCTGGGCGGTGTCCCAGAAACGGTTGAGGGTGACGATGGTGTCATCGCTCATCTCGCCCTTTATCGACAGTGCGTTGATCAGGTTGATGATCGAGCGGCTGCCCAGCAGGTTCACGGCGCGCTGGATCGAGGCGATCTTGTTGCTCAGGCCGAAATACGACGAGTTGACGATCTTCAGCAATGCGCCGGACAGGCCTGGGTCCTGGGCAATCAGCCGGGCGATCACTTCCAGGTCCGGGTCGGGCATGTACTGCTCCATCTGCAGATCCACCATGATCTGCGGCTGAGGCGGCACACTGATGCCTTGCAGGGCCTGTTGGATCTGTTCGGCGGATAGCTCTTGGGACATAAGTACTTACTCTGGACTAGGCGGGGATTCTAACCTCTAAGCAAACCTGACCGACACCTCAATAACCTGAACTGAAACCCGATCCAATGTGGGAGCTGGCTTGCCTGCGATAGCCTCACCACCGTACGTCAGATACACCGCACCGCCTGCATCGCAGGCAAGCCAGCTCCCACATGAAACAGCGTGCAACAGGTATACTCCCGCTCTTTTTTCCGGAGCGACGTCATGTCCCTGCCAAGCCTGCGTCTCAAAGCCAACGCCGATCGTCGTTTGCGCAACGGCCACCTGTGGGTCTACAGCAACGAAATCGACGTGGCCGCCACCCCACTCCACGGCTTCCAGGCGGGCGACCAGGCTATCCTGGAAGCGGCCGGCGGCAAGACCCTGGGCATCGTGGCCATGAGCCCGAACAACCTGATCTGCGCGCGCCTGCTGTCGCGCGACATCAAGTTGCCGCTGGACAAGTCGCTGCTGGTGCACCGCATCAACGTCGCCCTGTCCCTGCGTGACCGTCTGTTCGACAAGCCGTTCTACCGCCTGGTCTACGGCGACTCCGACCTGCTGCCAGGCCTGGTGGTCGACCGTTTCGGCGACATCCTGGTGGTGCAGATCGCTTCGGCGACCATGGAAGCCCATAAGGAAGACGTGATCGCCGCACTGACCCAAGTGCTCAAGCCAAGCGGCATCCTGTTCAAGAACGACTCCGCCGCACGCGACGCCGAAGGCCTCAACCGCTACGTCGAAACCGTGTTCGGCCTGGTGCCGGAGTGGGTCGCGCTGGAAGAAAACGGCGTGAAATTCGAAGCCCCGGTGATCCAGGGCCAGAAGACCGGCTGGTTCTACGACCACCGCATGAACCGTGCGCGCCTGGCCCCGTATGCCAAAGGCAAACGCGTGCTCGACCTGTACAGCTACATCGGCGGTTGGGGCGTGCAAGCCGCAGCCTTCGGCGCCAGTGAAGTGTTCTGCGTCGACGCCTCCGCCTTCGCCCTCGACGGCGTCGAGCGCAACGCGGCGCTGAACGGCGTTGCCGAGAAGATGACCTGCATCGAAGGCGACGTGTTTGAAGCGTTGAAAGAACTGAAAGCCAGCGAAGAACGCTTCGACGTGATCGTCGCCGACCCTCCGGCCTTCATCAAGCGCAAAAAAGACATGAAGAACGGCGAAGGCGCCTACCGCCGCCTGAACGAGCAAGCCATGCGCCTGCTCAGCAAGGACGGCATCCTCGTCAGCGCGTCGTGCTCCATGCACTTGCCGGAAGACGACCTGCAAAACATCCTGCTGACCAGCGCCCGCCACCTGGACCGCAATATCCAGATGCTGGAACGTGGCGGCCAGGGCCCGGACCATCCGGTGCACCCGGCGATTGCCGAGACGCGTTACATCAAGAGCATCACGTGCCGCCTGCTGCCTAACAGCTAAGTCGCGCACAGCTCAAAAGGTTGGCTAGGTCAATGTGGGAGCTGGCTTGCCTGCGATAGCGGTGTATCAGATACACCGCTATCGCAGGCAAGCCCGCTCCCACACTTTTTTGTGGTGTGTCTGGAATTTGATTGAATTCCATTTTCCGCAGACTAGTATCGGTTTTCTGGTTTTACTCCGGGAAAACAAAAACAATGTCTGGGCCCACCCTCTCGCGCTTCATCCTCATCACCTGCATCTCCCTGATCAGCTTCTTCCCGATCAATATCCTGCTGCCCTCCTTCCCCGCCCTGTCCGCCCACTTCGATACGCCCACCGCCGACGTCGCGCTGTCCATCAGCCTGTTCACCCTGGTCTTTGCGGTCTCGCAACTGGTCGCCGGGCCGCTGTCGGATAAATGGGGGCGCAAGGAAGTGCTGGTCGGCTGCATCAGCCTGTCGATCCTTGGCGCCATCGGTTGCGCACTGGCGCCGGACTACCTGAGCTTCCTGCTGTTTCGCAGCGTGCAGGCCATGGGTTGTGGATTTTTCGTCCTGGGCCACGCGCTGGTGGAAGACCTGTTCGACGAACAAGACCGCGCCCGCGTGCGCCTGTATTACATGACCTTGAGCGGCTCGTTTGTCGCGCTGTCACCGCTGATCGGCTCCTGGCTGCAAACCACCTTCGACTGGCAAGGCAGCTTCTACGGCTTTGCCCTGATGGCGTTGGGCATGTTGATCCACGCGGCCTGCATCCTGCCGTCGAAGGCCGCCAGCCCGCACCGCGCCGCCGTTTCCATCATCGGCACGCTGAAAGCCGTCGGCAAAAATCGCGATTTCCTACGCTACTGGTGGATCGCCGCGCTGGTGTTCACCTGCTACTTCGCGCTGATCAGCGTGACGCCACTGATCTTCATGGACACGCTGCAGCTCTCCGAATACCAATACGCGCTGGTGCTGATGGTGTACGGCGTGGCCTACCTGCTCGGTGGCGTCGCGGCGTCGTATTTGCAGAAGCGCATCACGCTGTCGCGGCAGATCAATATTGGCCTCGGTTTGCTCAGCGTCGCCGGATTACTGCTGACCTTGATGGTCAGTCTGCACGCCATCACCACGGTGACCTTGCTGATCCCGATGCTGATCAGCGCCCTCGCCGTGACGCTGGTACGACCCGCCGCGATTTCCGCAGCGATGCTGCTGTTTTCCAGCAGCGCCGGCACGGCCGCGTCGGCGGGCAACAGCATCATGTTTCTCACCGCCGCCGTCAGCAGCGCGGCGTTGGCTCAGGCCGGCGAGCATCTGCTGCTGACCATTGCCCTCAGTTTCATCGTGCTCAGCTTCTGGGGGCTGGTGACCAATCGGCAGACTACGGCTCGCGCATTACCGGCGTGAGCAGCATGTCACTGGTCTGCAACTGCCGGTAACGCGGCTTGACCAGCTCGATCCGGCCGATGCGGATGTCGTGGATCAGCATTTCGGTGTCCACGTAGCCGTCCGGCAGTTGCGTCCAGACCAGTGGGCCACGATCGTCCCACTTGCCCTTCTCATCCAGGGCAAAGATGCGCGGTGGCTTGGCATCGTGGCGGTAGCCGGTGTTCGGAATCGCCAGCACTTCGGGCTGGCCATCCAGGTCGAGGTCCACCGCCCACAACACACAGTTGGACTCGCACGGTGAGTCGGTTTCAAGGCTCAGTTCGGCAAACTGCTCGCTGCCCTTGGGCTTGGGGCCGATCCATTCCAGTTCGGCCTTGGGCCGCTGGGCGCGCTCCTTGGCGTATTGCTCGCTGAAACTCAGCGCCGTGTCGTCCATCCGCTCGCGCAAAATACGGCGCGAGTCCGCGTCGAGAATGCGCTCTTTATCCAGATCCTCCTGCAGCTTGGCGTAAGCCTCTTCACCCGCCTTTTCCAGGCCGAAACGCAGGTAGTGCGCGTCAAAGGCCGCGGCCTTGGTGCGCCCGTCGAGCAAGCGTTGCACCTGATCATTCACACTGATCTGTATCGGGTTGAGCAGCGGCGTGTTGATCAACACCACCAGCGCACAAAACAGCAACGCCAATGCCGGGTTGGTCACGCGCAAGTTGCCCAGCCACACAGGCTTACGCAACACCACCGCCCACACCGCCGCCAGGCCATACAAACCGCACAACAACGCCGCCGCCAACGCGATGAAGCGCTGCGGCGACAAGGCATATTGCTCGACCCGCAGCCAACTCGAATAAAACGCCAGCGCCGCGAGGACCGGCAGGCACAACAGGCTCAACTCGATAAACCGCGTCAACCACCGGGGATAGGGCCGAGGCTGCCGGCCATCCTGGAACACGCCATTGAGCAGGAACAACTGCGCACCGGCCAACACCAGCAGAATCGGCGTGGAGTAGCCCGTGGCCCAGATCCGCTCGAGCCCGGTAAACGGCAGGGCCAGGGTAAACAGCACGCTGATCAGCGCGATCAGCGGCAGCAGCAACCCACAGGCGCTGAGCAGCATGCTGCGCATCTGGCCGATGACCTTCTCGCTGCGCGCCGCCAGGTACATGCCCAGCGCGAACACCAGTGGCAGGGCGAAACACAGGAACAACTCACTCCAGAAGTGCCGCTCGAAAAACTCGATGCCCAGCATCAGGAACAATCGGCTCCACAGCTTGAGCAAGGCCATGAACAGCCCCACCAGGATCAGCGCGTAGAGCACGATAAACACGCTGTTCCAGGCTTGCTGGAACAGGTCTTCATAGCGCCAGCGCTGGCCTTTGGCGCTAGGCCAGGCGAACAGGAAGCTGGCGCAGACGTAGCTCAGCACCACCACGCTGATAAACCACGAGTTGATCGCCCAACGGTTGTCGCCGATATGCTCGACGCCGTAACACACCCACAGCGTCATGCCGCCCATCAGCAGGGTGAACACCAGCGTCGGCAACAACGAACGCCAGTGTCGGACTTTTTCCCCGAGCAACTGCAACGTGGTGCCGCCTACCAGGACCAGGGTGTAGGTGACAAAAAACAGCGCTTCGTTTACGCGATAAAGCTGGTCGGAGTAATAGAAGGCGATTCCCTGGACCAGGCCGATCAGCAGGTAGAACCCAAGAAAACGATTGATACCGGGCATTCCAGTTCCTTTGGAGTGGGGGGAGGGCAAAAGGCCGCCAGTCTAAACAAAGCCGCAGGCCCTGTAATGCCCCGTTCCCTCCAGCCGCCAGCGGTGTAGAATCGGCCCTATTCATCGCCAGTCATCCCCCGGCGGGTTTATGAGCTCGAGGCCCAAGCAAGCGGCGATCCCGCGACGCGAGTGGCAACTTCCGGACACACGGCCATTTTTCGGGTGTTCCTGACGTCAATAGAAGCTCACTCCCTTTTCCGCACCTGATTAGTAAGTGATTAGCCGCCCGGAGTGCTCCATGCCAGATTACCGCTCGAAAACATCCACCCACGGCCGCAACATGGCCGGCGCCCGCGCACTGTGGCGTGCCACGGGGATGAAAGATGACGACTTCAAGAAGCCGATCATCGCGATTGCCAACTCGTTCACCCAATTCGTACCGGGCCACGTCCACCTCAAGGACCTCGGCCAACTGGTCGCCCGCGAGATCGAACGCGCTGGCGGCGTAGCGAAGGAATTCAACACCATCGCCGTGGACGACGGCATCGCCATGGGCCATGACGGCATGCTGTATTCCCTGCCGAGCCGCGAGATCATCGCCGACTCCGTGGAGTACATGGTCAACGCCCACTGCGCCGACGCCATCGTGTGCATCTCGAACTGCGACAAGATCACCCCCGGCATGCTGATGGCCTCCCTGCGCCTGAACATCCCGGTGATCTTCGTCTCCGGCGGTCCGATGGAAGCCGGCAAGACCAAACTGGCCTCCCACGGCCTCGACCTGGTGGACGCCATGGTCATCGCCGCCGATTCCAGCGCTTCTGACGAGAAGGTCGCGGAATACGAGCGCAGCGCGTGCCCAACCTGCGGTTCGTGCTCCGGCATGTTCACCGCCAACTCGATGAACTGCCTGGTGGAAGCCCTGGGCCTGGCCTTGCCGGGCAACGGTTCCACCCTGGCCACCCACAGCGACCGCGAGCAGCTGTTCCTGCAGGCCGGCCGCACCATCGTCGAGCTGTGCAAGCGCTACTACCACGACAACGATGAGTCGGTGCTGCCGCGCAACATCGCCAACTTCAAGGCGTTCGAAAACGCCATGACCCTGGACATCGCCATGGGCGGTTCCACCAACACCATCCTGCACTTGCTGGCCGCCGCCCAGGAAGCCGAGATCGATTTCGACCTGCGCGACATCGACCGCCTGTCCCGCAACGTGCCGCAACTGTGCAAAGTCGCGCCGAACATCCAGAAGTACCACATGGAAGACGTGCACCGCGCCGGCGGGATCTTCTCGATCCTCGGCTCGCTGGCCCGTGGCGGCCTGCTGCACACCGACCTGCCGACCGTGCACAGCAAGACCCTCGCCGAAGGCATCGCCAAGTGGGACATCACCCAGACTGACGACGAAGCCGTGCACCACTTCTTCAAGGCCGGCCCGGCCGGCATCCCGACGCAAACCGCGTTCAGCCAGTCGACCCGTTGGGACACCCTCGACGACGACCGTGAAAACGGCTGCATCCGCAGCGTCGAGCACGCTTACTCCCAGGAAGGCGGCCTGGCCGTGCTGTACGGCAACATCGCCCTCGACGGCTGCGTGGTGAAAACCGCCGGTGTGGATGAGTCCATCCATGTCTTCGAAGGCCGTGCCAAGATCTACGAAAGCCAGGACAGCTCGGTGCGCGGCATCCTCGCCGACGAAGTGAAGGAAGGCGACATCGTGATCATCCGCTACGAAGGCCCGAAAGGCGGCCCGGGTATGCAGGAGATGCTCTACCCGACGTCGTACCTGAAGTCCAAAGGCCTGGGCAAAGCCTGCGCCTTGCTCACCGACGGCCGTTTCTCCGGCGGCACCTCGGGCCTGTCCATCGGCCACGCTTCGCCAGAAGCCGCTGCCGGCGGCGCGATTGGCCTGGTGCAGGATGGCGACAAGGTGCTGATCGACATTCCGAACCGTTCGATCAACCTGTTGATCAGCGACGAAGAACTGGCCGCACGCCGGGTCGAGCAGGACAAGAAGGGTTGGAAGCCGGTGGAGAAGCGTCCGCGCAAAGTCACCACCGCGCTGAAGGCCTACGCCCTGCTGGCCACCAGTGCCGACAAGGGTGCTGTGCGCAACAAGGCGATGCTTGACGGCCTGTAAGCCCCGCCCATAAAAAATGCCCCGCCAAGTGCGGGGCATTTTTTTGCCTGGTACAAATCCTCCAGAACACTGGAGATCGAACTGTGGGAGCTGGCTTGCCTGCGATGGCGGAGTGTCAGCCAACACATGTATCGCCTGACACTCCGCCATCGCGGGCAAGCCCGCTCCCACACAAGCCAGCTCCCACAGGGGGTTGGTGTAAGGCTTTAGAACTGCGGGGTGTAGGTCATGGTGAACATCACATTACGCGGATCGCCATAGTAGTTACTGCCCCAATTCGCGTTATACGCCGGGATGTAGTACTTCTTGTCGAACATATTGTTCAGGTTCGCCGCCACGGTGAATTCCTGGTTGATCTTGTACGCCACCCGCGAATCCCACAGCGCATTGCCCGGCACGCTGAACGTGCGGTCGTAGGCCTCGGTGCTGCTTTGCGCGGTCACGCCGGCGCCGACGCTGAATTTCTGCCAGTCACCCGGCAGCTGGTAATCACCCCAGACCTTGAGTAAATGCTTGGGCGTCCAGGTGCTGAAGATCTTGCCTTCGTAGTCGTCGTCCTTGAGGAATTTGGTGGTGTTGTAGGTGTAGCTGGAATTGAGCTGCAACCCCGGCAGCACTTCGCCGCTCAACGTGGCTTCAAAGCCCTGGCTGCGGACTTTGCCCGAAGCCACCGAGCAGTACCAACCGTTGCAGTTCTGCGGCCCTTGCAGGTCTTGGGCCGCGCGGTTTTCCTGGTCATAGCGGAAGATCGCAAACGAGGTGTTGAGGCGACCATCGGCCAATTCGCCCTTTATCCCCAGCTCGTAGTTCTTGCCTTCGATGGGCTTGAGGATCGCGTGGGACGTGGTTTGGTTGGTCTGTGGTTCAAACGCGTCGGCGTAGCTGGCGTAGGCCGACCATTGGTCGTTCAGTTCATAGACCAGACCGGTGTACGGCGTGACCTTGCCGTTGGTTTGGGTGGTGCTGGCTTCAGGCGCGCCATAAGTCCCCTTGATACCGCTCTGGCCGATGTAGGAGAACTCATACCAACTGGTGCGCGCGCCGACGATCAGGGTCAGCGGGTCCAGCAGCTTCACGCGCCAGGTGCCATAGATGCCTTTCTGGCGAACGTCATACCAGCTCTTGGAGCCCCAACCGTCCTTGAACAGTTGGTATTTGTCGCGCTGCGGGCGGTTGTGGTCGATGTTGAAGATATCCGCGCCCGGCGTGGCCGCCCGCGCCCACAGGTCGTCGGTGGTGAGCTTGGAATAGTTGGCGCCCAGGATCATTTCCTGCTGGAAACCCAGGCCGTCGAACTTGCCATCGACGTACACATCCGCGCCGCGACTCTTGGTGTTGAAGTCGGTGACCCAGTCGATATAACGCACGGTGCCGCCGCCGTTGGGGATGGTATCCCACGTCGCCTGGTAGGTTGCGTCGTTGTGCTCGTCCATCGCCACCAACGCGGCCTTCACCTTCCAGTCATCGTTGAAGCGATGCTCCAGGTCGGCGAACACCTGGGTCTGGTTGTTGACGTTGCGGTTCCAGCTGGCGCCGACAAAGGTCGAGCGCGGCAAGCCGATATCGCTGCCGTCGGCGTAACGGGGCAGCGACATGAAGTTGGGCCGCGAATGGCCTTTCTGGTTGCTGATGCCGACCCCGACGGTGGTGTCTGCCGTGAAGTCGTAGTCCACCGCCGCGTAGACCGTCTGATTCCAGCCGCCGGCGTAGTCGACAAAAGAGTTGGTCGTGTCGTAATCCGCCACGAAACGGCCGCGCAAGGTGCCTTGGGCATTCATCGGGCCGCCGACGTCGACTTGAGTGCCATAGTGGTCCCAGGAGCCGGCCTTGGCGGTGATGGTCACCGTGGGCGCCTGCTGGCCGCGCTTGCGCACCAGGTTCATGGTGCCGCCGGGGCTGTTGGCGCCTTGCAGCAACGCGGCCGGGCCACGCAGGGTTTCGACGCGGTCGTAGATCGCCATGTTTTCGGTGAGGTAGCTGCCCAGGGTGTAGGTGTTACGCGGGATGCCTACGCCATCGTATTGCAGGGTGCCGATCTCGAAACCCCGGGAGAAGATGAACATGCCGGGGCCGGGGGATTTGGTCGCGGTCAGGCCGGGGGTGCGCTTGACCACTTCGGACAGTTTGGTGGTGTTCTGGTCATCCATCTGCTTGCGGGTCATGACACTGACCGACTGCGGGATGTCCTTGAGTTTCTGCTCGCCCTTGCCGATGGTCACCGCGCCGGTGGTGTAGGAACCTGTACCTTCGGTAGTAGCACCCAGGCGTTCGGCGCTGATGGTTGTTGCACCGACTTCAAGGGCAGAACCGCTGGCCACGGGTTTTTCCAGGGTCACGGTGTCGGCATTGATAAACGCCGCGTTCAGCCCCGTGCCACCCAGCAACAAGCCAAGGGCCTCGCGCTGGCCCAAGCTGCCGCGCACACCTGGGGATGTCACGCCCTGGGTCAACTCACCGGACACCAGCACCTGAATCCGCGTCACCGCCGAAAACGCCGCCAACGCGCCGTCCAGGCTTTGCCCAGGAATATCGAAGCGGTAAGTCTGGGCCTGCGTGCTCTCAGCGGCCTGCAAGTACAGCGGCGCAATGCCGCTGGCCATGGAAATGGCCAGTGCCAGCAAGGGCCGTGCGGCGTATCGGTGTGCCATGGATGGTGCTCCCCGGTGCAAAAAAAGTCGGTGATCGGCGCCGCACTACTTGAGAGTGCTTACTATTTGCGCCTCAGTGATCAAGGACGATGGCTCACGGAGAAACCCTGAAACTATTTTGAAAAAAGTTGCCGTCAGGACGCTTTGCCTTCGCGCAACACCAGCAAATACGGGGTGTAATGCTCGGCGCGCAGGTTGAGGGTGTATTCCAGCGCCTTGATCACCGCATCCGGTTTGTCGATTTCAAACACGCCGGAGACCACGCGATTGCGCAGCGCGTCGCCGAGCACCAGGGTCTTGCCCGGCCAGTAGCGGTTCAGTTCGCTGACCACTTCCGACAACGGCTGCTGGCGGAATACCAACTGCCGCTGGCGCCACGCAAAGCCGCTGGCCGGATCGAAGCCGTGGACCTCGGCGAGGTGCTGGCCCTGATACTCCACCGCCCGCCCCGGCTCCAGGTACACCGTGTCACCGCTGCCCGCACTGACCTGCACCTTGCCTTGGGCCACCTGCACCCGCGTCTGCGCATCACGCCGCGCCACGCTGAACTGGGTGCCGACCACCTTGACCCAGCCCTCACCGGACTGCACCACGAAGGGCCGCGCCGGGTCCTTGGTCACGCTGAAAAAGCCTTCGCCCCTCAGCAGACGAATCTGACGCTCACCCGCGCTCATGCGCACTTGAATCGCGCTGTCGGTATTGAGTTGCAGCTGGGAACCGTCGGCCAACTCGACGGTGCGCGACTCACCGGTGCCGGTGGCGTAATCCGCGCGCAGGCGGTCGAGCCAGGGGGTGTTTTGCACGGTCAGGCCAACCGCCAACAACACCGCGGCGGCACACGCCCAACGCCGCAGCGGTTTGCGCCAGGCGGCCTGTTCGGCGCGGCGGATCACCCGGGCCGGCTCACGCAGGCCGCCCAGCAGCGCCTGCACTTCCTGCCAGGCGTCATCCTGGGCTTGGCCTTGGCCGAGCCAGGCGGCGAAGGCGTCCATTTCAGCCGGCGTCACGTCCTCGGCCTGCAAGCGGAAATACCAGCCGGACGCTTGTTCAAACAGCTCGTCGGCAGTGGGTGTGGCGGTCATGGCCGACGTCCTTGTGCATCGCAGGCAAGCCGCGTCTTGATGTACGCGCGGCATTCAATCAAGGCGCGACGCAATTGGTATTCCACACTACGCGGGGTGATCGACAGGCGTTCGCCAATCTCGCGGTAGGAAAGTTCGTCGACATGATAGAGCAGGAAGATCTGCCGAGTCGCTTCGGGCAACGCCAGGATCGCGTCCTGCATCAGTTGTTCCTGTTGGTAGGCGGCCAATTGTTCGTCGGCACCTGGGTTGGTGCACGGCAGCTCTTCGCTGGGCTCGCCGGCGTCCAGGCGCTCACGGCGGATGGCCTGGCGCTGGTGATCGCGCACCAGGTTGCTGGCGATGGTGAAGAGAAAGGCGGGGAGGTTGTCGATCTTCTCGCCGGAATCCAGGCGCGCCAGGCGCAGGAACGATTCCTGGGTCAGGTCGGCGGCCACTTGGGCGCTGCCGGTGCGGCGGGTGACGAAGGCTTCGAGGGCTTTCTTCTGCTCCGCGAACAGGCGCGCGATCTGCGAATTCCAGGAGAGCACGGCACTACCTTGAGAGGAACGGGGGGTTCAGGAGGTGTGCACGCTAGCAAAGAATGAGATTGGTTCGCAATTGATATCTATTTTTTGCTGTGGGTTTGGGGGTGTTCTTTAGGGCGCTATCGCAGGCAAGCCAGCTCCCACACTTGATCGGGTTCACACGGTCAAAATGTGGGAGCTGGCTTGCCTGCGATAAGGGCAACTCGGTGTTACTGGATGTCGTCAGGCTTCACAATCACCCAATTCTTGTCCGCCGTCACCGCCAACCCTTCCTTGGCCTGCGCCGCCGCATGCTTGGCGATCATGCCATTCAGTTGGGTCATGTATTTGTCCTTGCGGTTGATCCACAAGTGCACGCCACCCTTGGCCACGTCCACATCGTGAAACAGCATGTAGCCATCACTCGTTGGCGTGTCGCCGCCCACCAGCACCGGTTTTTTCCATTCGTCGATGTAGGTGAGGATCGCCGCGTGCTTGCCGGCCATCCAGGTTGCCGGGGTCCACAGGTACGGCGTGAGTTCCAGGCCGAGGTTGGCTTTCTCGTCGTATTTACCCGCGCTGATCTGTTTGCGTGCAGTGGTCAGCTCGCCGGTCTTGCGGTCCTTGAGCAGGGTCGTCACGCCGATGACGTTCTCGGGTTTGACGTTGTAGCCGTACTTCGGATCGGCCGCGACCATGCGCACCAGCTCTTCCGAGGCGGCGGTCATCACGTACACGTCGATGCCGTTTTCCATCAGCTTGTTGTACAGCTCCTGCTGGCCGGTGAAGATCTTCGGCGGCTGCACTTCGGATTTTTTCACCACGTCGCCTTCGAAATAGCTGACCGGCACCGGCTTGCCGGAGGCCATCAGCTCGTCGACCTGGACCTTGAGCTCCTTGAGGGTGAAGCCGGAAAACACCTGGGCAACCCACGGGTAGCAGACCATGTCGTCCACTTCGCAGAGGCGATAGTAGTAACTGAACAGGCTTTCCTTGTGCTCGGCGGTGTCTTTGAACGGCATCAGCTTGAGCGACGGGTCGAGGCTGTCGCGGGTGATCAGGCCCTTGTTTTCCATGTAGGGCAGCAGGGATTCTTCGAGGTCGTAGCGGTAAGTGGTGTTGTCCATGTCGAACACCGCGAAGTTACCCTTGTTGGCGTTGGCGGCGATCATCTCGTTCAGTTGCTTGGCCGCCGGGGCAGGCCAGTGTTTCAACTCGGTGGCGGCCATGGCGTGGCCGGCAAGGCCCAGGCACAGTGCGGCGGCAAACAGTCTCGAAGCGAGCTTCATATGCGTTTTCTCCCTGAGTGAAAAACCTCGACGCTAACAAATCCCTGTGACAGTTACCGCCCGAGCGCGACCGCTTGCGTCCTGATCCCGCCAACCGCATATGCCTGAGCGTCAAATGCTTATTCCAAAAACGACAGTCTCCATTCCATATCGGTATTAAATCAATATATTTCAAGCTGTTAGGCTTTCCGGTTCGCAATCGCAGGCTCACGCGATTGGCAGCCTCTGACGGAGCTCTAATGAATCTGCCCCTGATTCTCAACTTACTGGTGTTCGTGGCCCTGTTACTGGGCCTGGCACAAACCCGCCGCACAAACTGGAGCCTCGCCAAGAAGGTGCTGTTCGCCCTGGCCTTGGGCGTGGCGTTTGGTGTGGCGCTCCATACCCTTTACGGCGCCGGCAACCCGGTGCTCAAGGCGTCCATCGGCTGGTTCGACCTGGTCGGCAATGGCTACGTGCAATTGCTGCAAATGATCGTGATCCCGCTGGTATTTGCCTCGATCCTCAGCGCTGTGGCGCGCCTGCACAACGCCGCGTCCCTGGGCAAGATCAGCTTCCTGACCATCGGCACCCTGCTGTTCACCACCGCGATTGCGGCGTTGATCGGCATCGGCCTGACCAACCTGTTCGGCCTCACCGCCGAAGGCCTGGTGGCCGGCACCCAGGAAATGGCGCGCCTGCAAGTGATCCAGAGCGATTACGCGGGCAAGGTCGCCGACTTGAATATCCCGCAGTTGCTGCTGTCGTTCGTGCCGTCCAACCCGTTCGCCGACCTGGCGCGGGCCAAGCCGACGTCGATCATCAGCGTGGTGATTTTCGCTGCATTCCTGGGGGTTGCCGCGCTGCAACTGCTCAAGGATGACGTGGAAAAAGGCCAGAAAGTCCTCAACGCCATCGACACCCTGCAAGCCTGGGTGATGCGCCTGGTGCGCCTGGTGATGAAGCTGACGCCCTACGGTGTGCTGGCGCTGATGACCAAGGTGGTCGCCGGTTCCAACCTGCAAGACATCATCAAGCTTGGCAGTTTCGTCGTGGTGTCGTACCTGGCCCTGGGCCTGATGTTTGTGGTGCACGGCCTGCTGCTGTCCCTGGCCGGGGTCAACCCGCTGCGCTTCTTCCGTAAAGTGTGGCCGGTGCTGACCTTTGCCTTCACCAGCCGCTCCAGCGCAGCGGCGATCCCGTTGAGCATCGAGGCGCAGACCCGTCGCCTGGGTATCCCGCAGTCCATCGCCGGCTTCGCCGCCTCGTTTGGCGCGACCATCGGCCAGAACGGTTGCGCGGGTCTTTACCCGGCCATGTTGGCGGTGATGGTGGCGCCGACCGTCGGCATCAACCCGCTGGACCCGCTGTGGATCGCGACCCTGGTGGCGATTGTGACCTTGAGCTCGGCCGGTGTGGCCGGCGTGGGTGGCGGTGCGACATTTGCCGCGCTGATCGTGCTGCCGGCGATGGGCTTGCCGGTGTCACTGGTGGCGTTGCTGATTTCCGTGGAGCCGCTGATCGACATGGGCCGCACGGCGCTGAACGTGAACGGTTCGATGACGGCGGGGGCGATTACCAGCCAGATCATGGGGCAGACGGATAAGGCGCTGTTGGATGCGGATGAGCATGCTGAGTTAGCGCAGGCCTGATAGACCGCTATCGCAGGCAAGCCAGCTCCCACAGTTGACCGAGTTGTTTAGAAATACTCGGTCCAATGTGGGAGCTGGCTTGCCTGCGATACTCTTAGGCCTTTTCCCAAACCTCAAAGTTGTAAGCAGGCTTGTCACCTTCCGCCGGGTTCTCAACATTCGACACCAGCTTCCACTGGTTCAAATCAAACGCTGGAAACCAAGCATCCCCTTCCGGGCTCAACGCCACCCGCGTCAAATACAGGCGATCCGCCTGCTCCAGCCCCTGCGCATACAACTGCGCGCCGCCGATCAGCATCAGCTCATCCACGCCCTGGGCCAGTGCCCATTCTTCGGCGCGCTCCACCGCAGCCTCCAGCGACGGAAAAACTTCCGCACCTTCAAGCGCCAGATCGGTCTGACGGCTGACCACAATGTTCAAGCGCCCCGGCAACGGTCGACCGAGGGAGTCCCAGGTCTTGCGCCCCATGATGATCGGCTTGCCAAGCGTGGTGGCCTTGAAATATTTGAAATCCCCCGGCAAATGCCAGGGCATGCTGTTGTCGACGCCGATCACGCGGTTTTCACCGAGGGCTGCGATCAGGCTTAAAGGGAGAGTTTTTTTCATGGCGACGAGAATACCAGAGCCACGAGCCAGGGGTTATGCTCCAGGCTCACTCACACAACAGGACGGCGCGTGACTCCCCTGCACACACTCTGGCTGACGGAAACAGTACGCCTGCGCGAAGAACACGCCGGCAACCTGGAAGACCAGGAAGCCAACCGCCTGGCCCGCGCGGCCGGGGGCGACCTGCCGACGCGCATCCAGCGGCGCGCCCTGCACCTGGCCGAGCGCGATGGTTTGACCTCCGCCCTGACCCGCTGGCTGCAAGGCGCACGCCTGGCGCTGGTGTTGCTGGCGGTCGTCGCCGTACTCAGCGGCGCGGGCCTGGCCTTCGCCGCAATGGGCAACGGCCTGGCCCCGGTGAATGTGTTCTGGGCATTGGGCAGCCTGCTCGGCCTGAACCTGATCCTGCTCATAAGCTGGGCCCTGGGCCTGCTGTTTGCCGGCGAACACGGCGCCAGCCTCGGGCGTTTGTGGTTGTGGCTCAGCGAAAAGCTCGCCCGCGACGCCAAGGCCGCACAATTGGCACCGGCGCTTTTGCTGTTGCTGCAACGGCAAAAACTCAATCGCTGGGCCGTCGGTGTGCTGGTCAACGGCCTGTGGCTGTTGGCATTGCTCAGTGCGCTGGTGATTCTGCTGATGCTGCTCGCCACGCGCCGCTACGGCTTCGTGTGGGAAACCACCATCCTCAGCGCCGACACCTTCGTTGCCGCGACCCAGGCCCTGGGCAGCCTGCCCACCCTGCTCGGCTTCAATGTGCCGACGGTCGAAATGATCCGCGCCAGCGGCGACTCCGCCTTGAATATCGAAAGCGCCCGCCAGTCCTGGGCCGCGTGGCTGGTCGGCGTGCTGCTGGTCTACGGCCTGCTGCCGCGCCTGATCCTCGCCCTGCTCTGCCTGTGGCGCTGGCAACGCGGGCGCGCCGCCCTGCACCTGGACCTCAACCTGCCCGGCTACAGCCAACTGCGCGAACGCCTGATGCCCAGCAGCGAACGCCTCGGCGTCAACGACGCCGCACCGGACCAACTGCATCAGGTCAGCAGCGGCGTCAGCGAACTGGAAAGCGCCGGCGCCCTGCTGGTGGCCATTGAACTGGACGATCAGCACCCATGGCCGCCCCAGCTGCCGGCCAACGTCAAAGATGCGGGCATCCTCGACAGCCGCGAATCGCGCCACAAGCTGCTGGAGCAACTCACGCGCTTCCCGCCCGCGCGCCTGGCCATCGCCTGCGACCCACGGCGCTCACCGGATCGCGGCAGCCTGGCGTTGATCGCCGAACTTGCGCGCAGCGCCAGCGCAACCCGCGTGTGGCTGCTGCAAGCCCCCCACGGCCAGGCGCTGGACGCCGAGCGCCTGGGCGACTGGCACACCGCACTGCGACAGCTGGAACTGCCCTTCGCCGACTGCGCGCCGCTGAACTGGCTGGAGACCGGGCATGACTAAACCACTGAAACTCGCCGTGGTCGGCCACACCAATGTCGGCAAGACTTCGCTGCTGCGCACGCTGACCCGCGACGTGGGCTTTGGCGAAGTGTCCCATCGCCCCAGCACCACGCGGCATGTCGAAGGGGCGCGCCTGTCGGTGGACGGCGAAGCCTTGCTGGAGCTGTACGACACCCCCGGCCTGGAAGATGCCATCGCCCTGCTCGACTACCTGGAACGCCTGGACCGCCCGGGCGAGCGCCTCGACGGCCCGGCGCGCCTGGCGCGGTTCCTGGAAGGCAGCGAAGCGCGCCAGCGTTTCGAACAGGAAGCCAAGGTACTGCGCCAACTGCTGGCCTCGGACGCCGGCCTGTATGTGATCGACGCCCGCGAGCCGGTGCTGGCCAAGTACCGCGACGAGCTGCAAGTGCTGGCCAGCTGCGGCAAGCCGTTGTTGCCGGTGCTCAACTTCGTCAGCAGCAGCGACCACCGCGAGCCGGACTGGCGCGAAGCCCTGGCCCGCCTGGGCCTGCATGCGCTGGTGCGTTTCGACAGCGTCGCGCCACCGGAAGACGGCGAGCGGCGCCTGTATGAAAGCCTCGCCCTGCTGCTGGAAAGCGCGCGGCCACAATTGGAGCGGCTGATTCTTGATCAAGAAGCCCAACGCCAAGCCCGTCAGCAAAGCGCTGCACGCTTGATCGCCGAGCTGCTGATCGACTGCGCCGCATGCCGGCGCAGCGTGGTGCCCGAGGACGAACCGCAAGCCGTCAACGAGCTGCGCAAAGCCGTGCGCCAGCGTGAACAGAAGTGTGTGGAAGCCCTGCTCAAACTGTTCGGCTTCCGCCCGCAAGACGCCGCCGCCAGCGACTTGCCGCTGCTGGACGGTCGCTGGGGCGATGACCTGTTCAACCCGGAAACCCTCAAGCAACTCGGCGTGCGCGTCGGCGGCGGGATCGCCGCAGGCGCGGCGGCCGGGGCCGGTGTGGATCTGCTGGTCGGCGGCCTGACCCTCGGCGCCGCGGCCTTGGCCGGGGCGATTGCCGGTGGTGCGCTGCAAACCGCGCGCAGCTACGGCGGCCGCCTGCTGGGCAAGATCAAGGGCCAGCGCGAACTGACCGTGGACGACGGCGTGCTGCGCCTGCTCGCCCTGCGCCAGCGCCAGTTGCTCAAGGCCCTGAACCAGCGCGGGCATGCGGCGATGCACAGCATCAAGGTCGATACGCCCCAGGACAAAAGCTGGCGCGAAGGCAAGTTGCCGGACGCGCTGCACAAGGCGCGCGCCCATCCGCAGTGGTCGTCCCTCAACCCCCACGCCAAGCTCAGCCAGGCCGAGCGCCAGGAACAGATCGAAGCCCTGGCCCAGCGCCTCGACGAAACCTAAGCCGCCAGCACCTGCCGCGCCTTGGCCTTGAGCAGTTCAAGGTCGAGCACCGGCACGTGCATGGCCTTGGCCTGCTCATCCCAATGACGCATGCGCAAACTCACGGCACAGAGCGGGTCCTGTTCGAACGCACGGGCCTCTTCGGCGCTCATCACGCCGCCTTGGTAGCCCAAGGTGCGGCGACTGGCTTCACTCAGGCGCGCGTAGTAATCCGGTTGGCTGAACGTCAGGTAGCGCTTGGCCTGCACGTGATACTCAACCAGCCTGGCCATGCGCTCACTGAACCCTGCGCGGCGCAAGTAATCCGCCCCCAGCCGGTTCATGGCTGACCACGCCGTAACCGCCCATGTTCGCGCCGCCCTGGCCGCACAGATGGCCGATGTCATGGAAAAACGCCGCCAACACCTTCATCGTCGAAACCTTCGGCCATCGCCCGTTGTGCGGCCTGGGACATGTGCTCGATCTGCGACACCGGCTCGCCGATGTAATCCGCCGCGCCGTGCTGTTCATACAAGCCGAACACTTCGGCAATCGCCTGTTCCGGGCTCATCACGCTGCGCCCCACAACAGGCTGATATTGCGCTCGGCCAACGCCGGCCCGACGCTCATGCCCACGCCGGTGTGCATCAGTGCCGCGCTCACCCCAGAGGCCGCCCGCAGGAACGAAAACGGCCCCGGCCCACGTGAGCCGTACACACCCTGCCAGCGCTCGACCACCTGGATCTTGCACCCCAAGGTCTGCTCCGCGAGTTCGATCATCCAGTCATCCACCTGCTCGGCATTGAACGGCGAGGCATCGCTGCCGTAGTCGTGGGAGTCGCCGATGATCAGTTCACCGTGAGGCGTGGGGCTGATCAGCAAGTGGATGCCGTGTTCATGCAGGTGCGGCGCTTCCCGCAGGATTTGCGCCTGCACCGTTGCCGCCTCGGGCAGGTCGGCAAAGGCGCCGTAGTGCACGCAACTCAAGCCGGTGAGCAAGGCGTGTTGCAGGTTCAGGTTCGCCGCTGGCCGTGCGCGCAGCATTTGCAGGCGGCAGATGCTCGGGTTGAGCGTGGCCATCGCGTCGGCCAGCAGGGTTTGGTAGTCATGCCCGGAGCAGACGATGATCTGCTCGCCACGAAAGCTGCCCGCCGTGGTGTGGACCTGGCCGGGTTCGACGTCGCGCACCAGGGTGGAAAAGTGAAACTCCACCTGCAATTCGTTGCGCAGGTAGTGGATCAACGCCGGGATCGCTTCGCGCGAATACAGCTGCTGATCGTCGCGGCCATGCAGCGCGGCGCGGTGATGGCGGAACTGGCCGCCGTACAGGTCATTCAGCGCGGCGCCTTGCAGCAGTTCGACGTGGTAGCCGTGCTCCTTGGCGCGACCGGCGCAGAAGGCTTCCAGCAGATGCTCTTCGGCCTCGGAGCGGGCAAACAGGTACGAACCGTTGCGCTTGAGTTGCAAGCCGGCGACCTGGGCCCAGTGGCCCCAGATATCGCGGCTTTCCCGCGCCAGGTCGAGCATCGGGCCCGGTGGCTGGCCGGTGACCAGGGCCTGGCCGAAGTTGCGCACCGAGGCGCCCAACGGTGTCGCGCTGCGTTCGAAAACCTTGACCTTGAGGCCGCGCTTGGCGGCGGCATAGGCATGGGACAGGCCGAGGATGCCGGCGCCGACTATTAGCAGGTCGGTGGGGTGTGTCATGTTGTGCTGTTCCTGTACTTGAGACCGCTATCGCAGGCAAGCCAGCTCCCACATTTGAAGGTATTCACAAGTCAAAATGTGGGAGCTGGCTTGCCTGCGATGAGGCCAGTAGCCCTAACGAAAACCTTACTGACCGGCAACCTTCTCCGACTTGCCGTCATAGCGCTTGCGCCACTCGGTCAGGATGCTGTCGCGATTCTTCGACGCCCAGGCAAAGTCGTTCTTGATCAAGCGCTGCTCATAGTCAGCCGGCAATTCGGTCTGCGGCTTGGCAATCCCCGGCTGGGCGAGGACGGCGAAGTTGTCCTTGTACAAATCCATGGCAGCGGCGCTGGCAGAGAAGTCAGCGAGCTTTTTAGCCGCGTCGGCATGGGCCGTGCCCTTCATGATCGCCGTGGCTTCAATGTCCCAACCCAGGCCTTCTTTCGGCAGGATGATGTCCAGCGGCGCGCCCTGGCGTTTCAGCTGCACGGCCGGGTATTCAAAGGAAATGCCGATCGGGAACTCACCCGACGCCGCCAACTTGCACGGCTTGGAGCCGGAGTGAACGTATTGGCCGATGTTCTGGTGCAGGTCGTCCATGTACTGCCAGCCTTGTTTCTCGCCGTAGGTCTGCAACCACGCGCTCACGTCCAGGAAGCCGGTGCCGGACGAGGCCGGGTTGGGCATGACGATCTTGCCCTTGTACTCGGGCTTGGTCAGGTCCTGCCAGCTCACGGGTTTGCTCAGGCCCTGCTTCTCGGCTTCGACGGTGTTGAAGCAGATGGTCGCAGCCCAGACGTCCATGCCCACCCAGGCCGGTGGGTTGGCGGGGTCGCGGTAGTTCTTGCCGATCTTGTCCAGGTCCTTGGGTGCGTAGTTGTCCAGCATGCCTTGCTGGTCGAGGATCGCCAGGCTGGACGCCGCCAGGCCCCAGACCGCGTCGGCCTGCGGGCGGTCTTTCTCGGCCAAGAGCTTGGCGGTGATGATGCCAGTGGAGTCACGCACCCACTTGATCTCGATGTCCGGGTTGGCCTTTTCGAAGGCCTGCTTGTAGGTCTTCAACTGCTCGGCTTCGAGGGCCGTGTACACGGTGAGGTCGGTCTTGGCGAAGGCATTCAGGCTGAATGCAGACAGTACGGCAGCGACCAGCGCCAGGGGCTTGAACATGGAACACCTCCTATCGGGATTATTGGCCGGGCGCGGTCTGGCGCCAGGCTTGGGAGCGACGCAGTGCGCCACGTGACGCCCACGCCAGCAGCAGCGAGACGCCGGCCGAGGTGAACAGGATCAGGGTCGACATGGCCGCCGCACCGCCCACGTTGCCGGCGTCGTCCATGTTCAACACGGCGACGGCGGCGAGGATGGTGTCGGGGCTGTAGAGGAAGATCGCGGCGGACACGGTGGTCATCGCCGACACAAACAGGTAGCGCACGATGTCCAGCAACGCCGGCAGGCAGATCGGCACCGTGACTTTCAGGTAATGGCGGTACAGCGGCGCCTTGAGGGACAGCGCGGCGGCTTCGAACTCGGCGTCCAGTTGGCGCAACGCGGTGGTGGCGGTCATCTGTGCGGTGGTCAGGTAGTGCGCAATGGTGCACACCACCAGCAGGGTCATGGTCCCGTAGAACACATGCAGCGGGTTGCCGTTGAGGTTGAAAAAGAACACGTAGCCCAGGCCCAGCACCAACCCCGGCACGGCCATCGGCACGAAGCTGAGCATGCGCAGCGCGAGGTTGAGGCCCTTCTGGCCCTTGGTCTTTTCCATCAGGTAGGCGCCGGTGAAGATCAGCACACTGCCAATCAACGCGGTGCACAAGGCCATGGTCAGGCTGTTGCGGTAGGCCAGCCAACCGCCGCCGGCGGTGTCTTCGAACTGGTAGTGGTTCAGCGACAGCGACAGGTTGTACGGCCAGAACTTCACCAGCGAGGAGTACACCGCCATGCCGAACACCAGCAGCAAGACGGCGCAGATCAGCAGGACGATGGCCAGGTAGCAGGCGTCTCTGACGCGTGATGGTACTGGCTGGAATACTTGCGCGCGGCCGCTCATGGCATCGCCGTGACGGCGGCGCAGCCACGCATCCACACCAAAGCTGAACAGCGCCGGCAGCAGCAACACCATGCCGATCAACGCGCCGCGACCGAACTGCTGCTGGCCGACCACTGCCTTGTAGGCTTCCAGTGCCAGCACTTGATAATCGCCACCCACCACCACGGGCACGCCGAAGTCGGTGATGGTCAACGTGAACACCAGGCAGAACGCCGCGAACACCGCCTGACGCGTGGCCGGCCAGGTGATGCTGCGAAACGCCCGGGCCGGGCTGGCGCCCATGCTGGAAGCGGCGTCGAACAGACGCGCATCCGCCAGGGACAGCGCCGACAGCAGGATCATCAGGGCGTGTGGGAAGGTGTAGATCACTTCACCCAGAACAATGCCCCAGAAGCCGTAGATATTGTCCGAGAGCAACCCACGCAGCATGCCCTGGTTGCCGAACAGATAGACCAGTGCAATCCCCGGCAGCATCGACGGTGCCATCAACGGCAACAGGGACAGGCCGCGCCAGAGCGCCTTGCCGGGAATCAGCGTGCGTTGCAGCGCGTAGGCAAACAGGTAGGCCAGCGGTACGACAATGGCCGCGACGCTGAGGGAAACTTTCAGGCTATTGCCGAGCAGCCAGTGGAAGTTGGCGCTGGTGATCAATTCTCGGGCAGCAACCAGACCACCGCCCTGCCCGGCTTCGCTGCTGAAACCGCGCCAGAAGATCGCCAGCAACGGCAGCAAGACGGCGACGCCCAGCAAGCACAGCCAAAGCAGTTTGCCGCCGACCACAAACAGGCGGTCGCCGAGTTCGGCACGGGACGCCTGGCGCGCGGCCGGCAAGGTCATGACAGCGCCCATCTCAGGCAAACACCTGCAGGCTGCGCGGCGGCAAGGCCACCCAGATGTCCTGGGCGCCCAGGCGTGGCATGGCTTCCGGGGCCAGTTCGGCGAGTAATGCGTGGCCGGGAAGTTGCTCCAGTTCGAAGCTCATGCGGCAGCGGTTGCCGAGAAACGTGATCTCGCGGACCTTGGCCGGGAACAGGTTTTCTTCATGCACCGGCGGGTTGACGCTGATGGCTTCCGGGCGGCAGAACAGGCGCCCGGACTTGGCCACGCCGGCATCATCGGCCAGGCGCATGTTCATCCCTCCGACCTGGGCATGGCTGGCGCTGTTGCGGCTGAAGGGCAGCCAATTGCCCTGGCCGACAAACTCCGCCACAAACGGCGTGGCCGGGCGGTCGTAGATTTCCTGGGGCGTGGCGTATTGCTCGACCTTGCCGTTGTTCATCACGGCGATACGATCGGCCATCAACATGGCTTCGTCCTGGTTGTGGGTCACCATCAGCGTGGTGATGCCCAGGCGCCGTTGCAGTTGGCGCAGCTCGGTACACAAGTGCTCACGCACCCGGGCGTCGAGGGCCGACATCGGCTCATCCAGCAGCAACAACGAAGGTGCCGGCGCCAAGGCGCGGGCCAGGGCCACACGTTGTTGTTGGCCACCGGAGAGTTGGCCGGGGTATTTCTTTTCGCTGCCCAGCAGGCCCACCAGTTCCAGCATCTGCCCGACGCGCTTGCGCACTTCGTCGCGGCCACTGCCGGTGAGGCCGTAGCCGATGTTCGCTTCGACGGTGAGGTTGGGAAACAGCGCGTAAGACTGGAACAAGATGCCGTAGTCCCGCGCCTGGGGTGGCAGCAGGGAAACGTCGCGGTTGCCCAAGTAAAGCTCACCGCTGTCTTGGCGCTCCAGGCCGGCGATGCAGCGCAATAAGGTGGTCTTGCCACAGCCGGACGGACCCAGCAGGCACACCAGCTCACCGGCGGCGACATCCAGGGACACGTTGTCCAGCGCAGTGAAGGCGCCGAAGCGTTTCTGCACATTGCGCACCTTCATCGGGTGCGCCGGGTTGGGTCAGGGCAGTGTTCATGCAAGGCACCTCATCAAACGAATGAGGGTCATGCTAGGAGGGCAATGCGTCGCTGGTGTGGCAGGAAGGCAAAAGGTGGTGATAGTGGTATTGGTGGATTTGGGGATATGGGTTGTCTGGGCGGGCCTCATCGCGGGCAAGCCCGCTCCCACACTTGATCGGGTTCACACGGTCAAAATGTGGGAGCTGGCTTGCCTGCGATAGCGGTCTGAAGGCCACCAAGCCGTTTCAGAGGGGCGACATTTCCTGCGCCAACCCCAGAAAACGCCGCCGGCAACCGCGCGCCTTTGCGTTCCTTGAGGCAGTACAAATACTCGGGAATCTGCGGTGCGTTCTCGATGGTCAGCACGCGCAACTGCGGGTCATGGGGCACTTCCTGGCGGGCAATGATGCTGATGCCGATATTGCGCAACACCGCCTCGCGGATCGACTCGCGGCTGCCGATTTCCAGCAGCGGCCCGTAGCTCACGTTGGCGCCGTGCAACATCTCCTCCGTCAGCCGCCGTGTGGTCGAACCGGCTTCGCGCATCAACAAGGTGTGCCCGGCCAACGCGCTGAGGGGCACATGGTCGAGCTTGGCCAAGGGATGGTTGCGATGCACCGCCAGCACCAGCGGGTCGGTGCCGAGCACGCGGCGGATCAGGCGCGGGTCTTCCAGCAGTTGCGAGGATGCGGCGACATCGACGCGGTAATCGTCTAGCGCTTCCAGCACCTGCTGGGAGTTGCCGATTTCCACCGACACTTCCACTTGCGGCAGGCGTTCGCGAAAGGCTTTGACCAGGTCGAGGATGTAGTACGGCGCCGTCGCGGCAATCCGCAATGCGCCCTGGACCTGGCCGTTGTTGCGCAGGAAAAACTCGATGTCCGCTTCCTGCTGCAACAGTGCCTTGACCATCGGCAGCAGCCGCGCGCCCTCGTCGCTGACGGTGAGGCGGCGCCCGCCACGGTAGAACAGCTCAACGCCGTACTGGCTTTCCAGGTTGCGGATCTGCGTAGTGACGGTGGGCTGGCTGAGGCCGAGTTTTTTCGCCGCCTGGGTAATGCTGCCCAGTCGCGCGACCATGAAAAACGCCTTTAGCTCAGCACTCAGCACACCACCCTCACATCATCTATTTGCGCAGCAGGCGCAGGCCATTGAACACCACCAGCAGGCTCACGCCCATGTCGGCGAACACCGCCATCCACATGGTGGCCATGCCCAGGAAGGTCACGGCAAGGAAGATCGCCTTGATCACCAGCGCCAGGGCGATGTTCTGCTTGAGGATACTCGACGTTTGCCTGGAGAGCCGAATGAATGCCGGGATCTTGCGCAAATCATCGTCCATCAGCGCCACGTCGGCGGTCTCGATAGCCGTGTCGGTACCCGCGGCGGCCATGGCAAAACCGATCTCGGCGCGGGCCAGGGCCGGGGCGTCGTTGATACCGTCGCCGACCATGCCGACGCGATGGCCTTGGCCGTAGAGGGTTTCGATGGCTTGCAGTTTGTCGGTGGGCAGCAGGTCGCCACGGGCCTGGTCGATGCCGACCTGGGCACCAATCGCCTGGGCGGTGTGGGTGTTGTCGCCGGTGAGCATCAGGGTCTTGATCCCCAGCTCATGCAGCTGCTGGATGGCTTCGCGGCTGCTGTCCTTGACCGTGTCGGCCACGGCGAACAGCGCCAGCGGGCCGGACTTGTCGAGCAGCAGCACCACGGACTTGCCTTGTTTTTCCAGGGCGAAGAGCTTTTCTTCCAGCTCCGGCGAGCACAGGCCGAGGTCTTCCACCAGGCGGTGGTTGCCCAGGTGGTAGGTTTCGCCGTTGATATCACCGCGCACACCGCGACCGGCCAGGGCCGCGAAGTTATCCACA
Source organism: Pseudomonas sp. FP453 (assembly GCF_030687495.1). NCBI lineage: Bacteria > Pseudomonadati > Pseudomonadota > Gammaproteobacteria > Pseudomonadales > Pseudomonadaceae > Pseudomonas > Pseudomonas sp. FP453. The sequence continues at coordinate 5,894,930 of NZ_CP117435.1, forward strand.
ACGTGGCTCGGCAGGTTTTTATCCACAGCCGCGTTGGCGATGGCCAGGGACACCGGGTGGTCGGAGCGCCCGGCCAAACTGGCGGCCAGGGCCGGTGCGCTGTCTTCGACGTTGGGGAACAACGCCAGGTAATCGGTTTGCACCGGCTTGCCGTGGGTGATGGTGCCGGTCTTGTCGAGGGCCAGGTAGTCGAGCTTGTAACCGCCCTCCAGGTACACGCCGCCCTTGATCAGGATGCCTTTGCGCGCCGCTGCCGCGAGGCCGCTGACGATGGTCACCGGGGTGGAGATCACCAACGCACACGGGCACGCGACCACCAGCAGGACGAGGGCGCGGTAGATCCAGTCGAACCACGCGCCGGCCATGAACAGCGGCGGAATCAGGGCCACACCGAGGGCAAACAGGAACACCGCCGGGGTGTAGATCTTCGAGAAGCTGTCGACAAAGCGCTGGGTCGGCGCGCGGGCGCCCTGGGCCTGCTCCACGGCGTGGATGATCCGCGCCAGGGTGGAATTGTTGGCCGCTGCGGTGACCTTGTACTCCAGCGAGCCCGCCTGGTTGATAGTGCCGGCGAAGACTTTATCGCCGACGGTCTTTTCAATCGGCAGGCTTTCACCGGTGATCGGCGCCTGGTCGATGGTGGACTGGCCAGCGGTTACCTCACCGTCCAGGCCGATGCGCTCGCCGGGCTTTACCCGCACGATGGCGCCCATTTCAATGCTTTTGACTTCCTGTTCAGCCCACGAACCGTCCGCCTGCTGCACCGTGGCCTGTTCCGGGGTCATCTGCATCAAGCCGCTGATGGCGTTGCGCGCACGGTCCAGGGACTTGGCTTCGATCAACTCGGCGACGGTGAACAGGAACATCACCATCGCCGCTTCCGGCCACTGGCCAATCAACACCGCGCCGGTGACCGCGATGCTCATCAGCGCGTTGATATTGAGGTTGAGGTTCTTCAGGGCAATCCAGCCCTTTTTATAGGTGGTGAGGCCGCCGCTGAGGATCGACACCAGCGCCACCAGTGCAATCACCCAGGTCGGTGCGGCGCCTGTGAAGTGCAGCACTTCGGCGCCCAACGCGCCGATGCCGGACAACGCCAGCGGCCACCAGTGTTTCTTCGCGGGCGGCGCGGCAGCCGGGGTGCCTTCTTCGATGGGATCGGCCTGCATGCCGATAGCTTTGATCGCGTCGATGATCGGCGCGGTGCTCGGCAGGTCGTGGGTGACGCCAAGGATGCGGTTGATCAGGTTGAATTCCAGCTGCTGCACGCCGGCGAGCTTGCCCAGTTTGTTCTGGATCAGCGTCTGCTCGGTGGGGCAGTCCATGGCTTCGATGCGGAACGTGCTCAGGCGGGAGCCGGCGGTGGGCGCTTCGTTGAGCGTCACCTTTGCCGGGGCCGCGCTGCCGGAACAGCAGGAGCCAGCGTGGTTATGCACAGGCGTGAGTTTTTTCTCGCCGTGATCATGGTCGTGGTCGTGTTTATGCGGGGTGTGGATGGAATCGCTCATTCTGTCGCGTCCGTAGAGGTGCCTGTTGCCAAGTAAAGACCCTGTAGCCACTATAGGGTCAAGCACCCATTTGGAGATTGCTGCGATGAAGATCGGCGAACTGGCGAAACTGACCGACTGCCCGGTGGAAACCATCCGTTATTACGAGAAGGAAGGCCTGCTGCCACCTCCGGCACGTACCGACGCCAATTACCGCGTGTACACCCAGGCGCACACCGAGCGGCTGGTCTTTATCCGCAACTGCCGCAGCCTGGACATGACCCTGGAAGAAATCCGCAGCTTGCTGGGATTGCGCGACAGTCCTCAGGACCAGTGTGAAAGCGTGAATGCGTTGATCGACGAGCATATCCAGCACGTCAAGGCGCGGATCGATGGGTTGTTGGTGTTGCAGGAACAGTTGCTGGACTTGCGCCAGCGTTGTGGCGGCGGGGAGCAGTGCGGGATTTTGCAGCGACTGGAGGTCAGCGGCAGTGTGGCGGCCAGTGAGGCCGAGCCTTCCCACGTGGGCAGAAGCCACGGCCACTAATCTTGGATGACAACCGAATCCAACTGTGGGAGCTGGCTTGCCTGCGATAGCTGAGTGTCAGGCAACATCAATGTTGCTGATACACCGCCATCGCAGGCAAGCCAGCTCCCACAGTTTATGGCTTATGGCCGAGGCAGCCTTTTAGATGGCGACGTCAGCCTTGATGCTTGGATCAGCGTCGTAACCGACGATTTCGAAGTCTTCAAATTTGTAATCGTAAATCGACGCAGGCTTGCGCTTGATCACCAGCTCCGGCAGCTTCTTCGGCGTGCGCGCCAGCTGGGTCTGGATCTGTTCCATATGGTTGCTGTACGCATGGGTGTCGCCAGTGGTGACGATGATCTCGTGGGGGATCAGGTCGCACTGCTGGGCCAGCATATGGGTGAGCAACGCCAGCGCGGCGGTGTTGTACGGCAGGCCGAGGAACACGTCGGAGCTGCGGATATACAGCTGCATCGACAGGTGACCGTCATGCACGAAGGCCTGGTACAGCAGGTGGCACGGCGGCAGGGCTTGCTTGCCGTTGCGCGCGTTTTCCTGGGGGCTCTTGGTTTCGTCGGGCAGGTACTCGACGTTCCAGCCGTGGAACAGGATGCGGCGGCTGTTGGGGTTGGTCTTCAACGTCTCGACCATGTAGTCGATCTGGTTGATCTTGCCGCCGTCCTTGGTCGGCCAGGCGGTCCACTGCTCGCCGTACACCGGGCCGAGGTCACCGTCTTCGGTGGCCCATTCGTCCCAGATCTTCACGCCGTTTTCGTTCAGCCACTTGATATTGGTGTTGCCGCTCAACATCCAGATCAGTTCGTTGGCGATGCTTTTGAAGTGAAGCTTCTTGGTGGTCAACAGCGGGAAGCCGTCGGCCAAGTTATGCCGATACTGACGGGCGAACACGGCCTTGGTGCCGGTGCCGGTGCGGTCGCCCTTGGTCAGGCCATTGGTCACGACGTCGTTCAGTAGTTCGAGATATTGCTTCATTTGAGTACCCGTATCGTTGAAGCCGAGGCTGCTCGACAGCCTCGGCATTCGAATTTAAAGCGTCGCGTTCTTCAGCGGTTGCGGACGGTTGTACGCCCACCACAGCAGACCCAGGCCGGCGAGGATCATCGGAATGCTGAGGATCTGCCCCATGGTCACCCAGCCCCACGCCAGGTAACCCAGCTGTGCATCCGGCACCCGCACGAATTCGACGATGAAACGGAAAATCCCGTAGAACAACGCGAACATGCCCGACACGGCCATGGTTGGGCGTGGCTTGCGCGAGAAGATGTAGAGGATAAGGAACAGCGCCACACCTTCCAACGCAAACTGGTAGAGCTGCGACGGATGGCGCGGCAGTTGTGCCGGGTCGCTGAACGGTGGGAACACCATCGCCCACGGCACATCGGTCGGCTTGCCCCACAACTCGGCGTTGATAAAGTTGCCGATGCGCCCGGCGCCCAGGCCGATCGGCACCAACGGCGCGACAAAGTCCATCAGCTGGAAGAACGACTTGCCGTTGCGACGGCCGAACCACCAGGCAGCGATCATCACGCCGATAAACCCGCCGTGGAACGCCATGCCGCCCTTCCACACTTCGAAGATCAGCGTTGGATTGGCGATGTACGCCGACAGATCGTAGAACAGCACATAACCGAGTCGCCCGCCGACGATCACCCCCATCGACAGCCAGAAGACCATGTCGGAGAGTTTCTCCTTGGTCCAGGTCGGGTCGAAACGGTTCAGGCGCCGGGAGGCCAGCAGCCAGGCGCCGCCGATGCCGATCAGGTACATCAACCCGTACCAGTGGATTTTCAGCGGACCGATGGCCAGGGCCACCGGGTCGATCTGCGGGTAAGGCAGCATTGCGACTCCTCGTTAAATCATTCGTTATGGCGCCCGGACCATGCCGGGCTGCGATTAAGCCTGCGTTACAGCAAAAAATTCAAACCGACGCAAAACAGCAAAGCGGCAAACAGCCGCTTGAGCAAACGCGGCGACAACCTGTGCGCCAGGCGCGCGCCGAAGCGGGCAAACACCATGCTGGTCAGGGCAATGCCCAGCAGCGCCGGCAAATACACGAACCCTAGACTATGAGCGGGCAGCAGCGGGTCATGCCAGCCCAGAATCATGAAACTTAATGCACTTGCCAGGGCGATCGGCAGGCCGCACGCCGAGGACGTGGCTACCGCCTGCTGCATCGGCACGCTGCGCCAGGTCAAGAACGGTACGGTCAGCGAACCGCCGCCAATGCCGAAAATTGCCGAAGCCCAGCCGATCACCGTGCCGGCCAGGGTCAAGCCGAGCTTGCCGGGCACCGTGCGGCTGGCCTTGGGCTTGACCTCCAGGGCCAGTTGCAGGGCGATCACCAAGGCAAACACACCGATGACCTTCTGCAAGTGCGGGCCGGAGATCGCTTCGGCGGTCAGCGCGCCAAAACCGGCGCCGATGAGGATGCCCACGGTCATCCACACAAAGATCGGCCAACGCACCGCGCCACGCCGGTGGTGCTCACGCACGGCATTGATCGAGGTAAAGATGATGGTCGCCAGGGACGTGCCCACGGCCAGGTGCGTCAGTACCTGCGGGTCGAAGCCCTGCAAGGTGAAGCTGAACACCAACACCGGCACGATGATGATGCCGCCGCCCACGCCAAACAGCCCGGCGAGTACGCCTGCACAGGCGCCCAGCGCCAAATACAGCAAAAATTCCATGGGAGCCCCCCGAACAAGTCCGGCATGTTAACGGATGGAAGGCATACGACCCAACTGGTGACGATGGAACGCCGCTGCTTGAGTGCGTAGAGTGGCAAAAAACACAAAAGGGATCGCCTGATGTGCCTGATTGTTTTCGCCTGGCGGCCGGGGCATGCCCAGCCGCTGATCGTCGCGGCCAACCGTGATGAGTTCTACGCCCGCCCCAGCCTGCCGCTGGCCCAGTGGCCGGATGCGCCCGAGGTCTACGCCGGCCGTGATCAAGAAGCCGGTGGTACCTGGCTGGGGGTGAATGCCGATGGGCGCTTTGCCGCCCTGACCAACATCCGCGACCCGCACCAGCCGCCAGCGCGCAAGTCCCGCGGGGAACTGGTGGCGCGCTTTCTCAATGGAACCCTACCGATTGACGAGTATTTAGCCGACGTTAACGGCCGTTCGATTGAATATGCCGGGTTTAACCTGCTGGTGGGCACGCGGGATGAGTTGTGGCACTACAACGCCAATCATACGGCGCCGACGCGATTGCAGGCCGGGGTGTATGGGCTGTCGAATGCCGGGCTGGATACGCCGTGGCCCAAGTTGCTCAAGGCCAAGGCGGCGTTGAGTGCGCTGCTGGATGATCCGCAACCGGAGGCGTTGCTGGAGATTTTGAGTGACCCGCTGACAGCGCCGTTTGCAGACTTGCCGGATACCGGCGTGGGGTTGGCGACGGAGAGCCTGTTATCCAGTGTGTTTATCGCCAGCCCCAGTTATGGGACGCGGGCGAGTACGGCGTTGATTGTGCATGCCGACGGGACGCGAAGGATGGTGGAGCGCAGTTTTGGGCCACATGGTGGGCGGCTCGGCGAGGTTGAACTGAGGATCTAGCGGTGTTTGGGCTGGCGCTGTCGCAGGCAAGCCAGCTCACACAGTTTGATTTGTGAACACAGTCAAATGTGGGAGCTGGCTTGCCTGCGATGAAGGCGACTCGGTCTAAAGGGTTTTCGCAGAGGCCGGGTTGATCATCCGCGTCAGCCCCAGGTTCTTCAGCGCCAACTGCAACGAGCTGTGGATAACTTGCGGGTTGTCGATGGTCATCAACTCCGCCAGCAGATCCTTGGCCATGCCCAGATCCACCTGGCGCAGCATCCACTTCACCTTTGGCAAGTTGGTGGCGTTCATCGACAGGCTGTCAAAGCCCATCGCCATCAGCAGCACCGCCGCCGCCGGGTCGCCGGCCATTTCACCGCAGATGCTCACCGGCTTGCCTTCGGCGTGGGCGTCGCGCACCACGTGTTGCAGGGCTTGCAGTACTGCCGGGTGCAGGTAGTCGTAGAGGTCGGCCACCCGTGGGTTGTTACGGTCCACGGCCAGCAGGTATTGGGTCAGATCGTTGGAGCCCACCGAGAGGAAGTCCACCTGGCGTGCCAGCTCTTTAGCCTGGTACACCGCCGCCGGGATTTCGATCATCACGCCAATCGGCGGCATCGGTACGTCGGCGCCTTCGTCGCGCACTTCGCCCCAGGCGCGGTGAATGAGGTGCAGCGCCTCTTCCAGCTCATGGGTGCCGGAGATCATCGGCAGCAGGATGCGCAGGTTGTTCAGGCCTTCGCTGGCCTTGAGCATGGCGCGGGTTTGGACGAGGAAAATTTCAGGGTGGTCGAGGGTCACGCGGATGCCGCGCCAGCCGAGGAAGGGGTTGTCTTCCTTGATCGGGAAATACGACAGTGACTTGTCGCCGCCGATATCCAGGCTGCGCATGGTCACCGGTAACGGGTGGAAGGCCTGCAGTTGCTCGCGATAAATCGCCAGCTGCTCCTTCTCGCTCGGGAAACGCTGGTTGATCATGAACGGCACTTCGGTGCGGTACAACCCCACCCCTTCGGCGCCGCGCTGCTGCGCGCGGGCTACATCGGCAAGCAGGCCGGTGTTGACCAGCAGCGGCACGCGATGGCCGTCGGTGGTCACGCACGGCAGTTCGCGCAATGAATCCAGGCCCAGGGCCAGTTGTTTCTCTTCTTCCACCACTTCGGCGTATTGCTTGCGCAGCACGTCGCTGGGGTTGGTAAAGACTTCGCCGCGATGGCCATCGACGATCATGTCGATGCCATCGACCTTGGCGTACGGCAGGTCCACCAGGCCCATCACCGTCGGGATGCCCATGGCCCGGGCCAGGATCGCGACGTGGGAGTTGCCCGAGCCGAGTACCGAGACCAGGCCCACCAGCTTGCCTTCCGGCACTTCGCCCAGCTGGGTGGCCGTCAGTTCTTCACTGACCAGAATGGTGTTGTCGGGGAAGACCATGTTGGTGGTGCGGTCTTCCTGCAAGTAGGCCAACAGGCGGCGACCGAGGTCGCGCACATCCGAGGCGCGCTCGCGCAGGTAGTCGTCGTCCATCATTTCGAAGCGGTTGACGTGATCGGTGACCACCTGGCGCAACGCGCCCTGGGCCCACTGGCCGGTCTTGATCACGGTCTTGACTTCATTACCCAGGGACGCGTCGTCGAGCATCATCTGGTACACGTCGAACAGCGCACGCTCTTCGGGGCGCAGCTGGGTGGCCAGCTTGTTCGACAGGTTGCGCATGTCGGCGCGCACGCCTTCAAGGGCGGTCTTGAACAGTTTGATTTCGGCGTCGATGTCTTTGACGGTCTTGTCCGGCACCACATCCAGGTCTGCCGGCGGCAACATGACCACCGCCGTACCGACCGCAGCGCCCGGCGAACCGGGTACGCCGACGAACTTGGCTTCCTGGATGCCCTTGCCCTCGCGCCCCAGGCCGCGAATCGAGCCGGTGGCCTCGGCGTGGGCGATAACGCCGGCGAGCTGCGCGCTCATGGTCACGAGGAAGGCTTCTTCACCTTCGTCGAACTGGCGGCGTTCTTTCTGCTGGATGACCAACACCCCGACAACACGGCGGTGGTGAATGATCGGCGCACCGAGGAACGAGGCGTAACGCTCTTCGCCGGTTTCGGCAAAGTAGCGGTAACGCGGGTGATCGGCCGCGTTTTCAAGGTTCAGGGGTTCTTCACGCGTCCCCACCAGGCCCACCAGACCTTCATTGGGCGCCATGCTGACCTTGCCGATGGAGCGCTTGTTCAAGCCCTCGGTGGCCATCAGCACAAAACGGTTGGTCTCGGGGTCCAGCAGGTAAACCGAGCAGACCTGGCTGCCCATGGCTTCCTTGACGCGCAACACAATAATCCCCAACGCCGCCTTGAGATCCTTGGCGGAGTTAACTTCCTGGACGATCTTGCGCAGCGTATTGAGCATGGCTCGGGGTCGAACTCCGTCGTCAGTCGCGCGCTAAAAGGCGCGGGGCAAGCTCTTTGAGAGCGCGACGATAAACTTCGCGCTTGAATGTCACCACCTGGCCCAACGGGTACCAATAGCTGACCCAGCGCCAGCCATCGAACTCCGGTTTACCGGTCAAATCCATCCGCACCCGCTGCTCGTTGGAGATCAGGCGCAGGAGAAACCATTTCTGCTTCTGGCCGATACACAGCGGTTGGCTGTGGGTACGCACCAGGCGTTGCGGTAAACGATAACGCAACCAGCCACGGGTGCAGGCCAGAATCTGTACATCTTCGCGCTCAAGGCCGACTTCTTCGTTCAACTCACGGTACAAGGCGTCTTCAGGGGTTTCGTCGGGGTTGATTCCACCTTGAGGAAACTGCCAGGCATCTTGGTTGATTCGGCGAGCCCATAGCACCTGTCCGGCATCATTCGTAAGAATAATCCCGACATTAGGACGGAAACCATCGGGGTCGATCACGGCAACAACCTCGCAAACGCATGTCGCCGCATTGTTCCACAAAGGTTGTTGCAGCGGCAACGAGGCTTCTTACCTTATGTGCACTCTTGTGAAAAGACCGTATTCTGGACGCCTTTTTACAGACTTTTCAGCGAGTAACTGCAATGCGCCTGGCTTTATTCGACTTGGACAACACCCTTCTCGGCGGTGACAGCGATCACGCGTGGGGCGATTACCTCTGTGAACGCGGGATTCTCGACCCCATCGCCTACAAGGCCCGCAACGACGAGTTCTACCAGGATTACCTGGCCGGCAAGCTGGACAACGCCGCCTACCTGAACTTCAGCCTGGAAATCCTCGGCCGCACCGAGATGGCCCAACTCGACGAGTGGCACCGCGACTTCATGCGCGACTGCATCGAACCGCTGATGCTGCCAAAGGCCGTGGAACTGCTGGCCAAGCACCGCGCCGCCGGCGACACCCTGGTGATCATTACCGCCACCAACCGTTTCGTCACCGCGCCGATTGCCGCACGCCTGGGCGTGGAAACCCTGATCGCCACCGAGTGCGAGATGGACAACGGCCGCTACACCGGGCGCAGCACCGACGTGCCGTGCTTCCGTGAGGGCAAGGTGACGCGTTTGAATCGTTGGTTGGCAGAGACCGGGTTCAGCCTGGAAGACAGCTATTTCTATAGCGATTCGATGAATGACCTGCCGCTGTTGGAGCAGGTGACGCACCCCGTAGCGGTGGATCCGGATCCGAATCTGCGGGCTGAGGCGGAGAAGCGTGGGTGGCCGGTGATTACATTGCGCAGCTGATGGCGCTATCGCAGGCAAGCCAGCTCCCACACTCGACCGAGTTCCAACATGAGAATGAGGTCAAAAGGTGGGAGCTGGCTTGCCTGCGATGCAGACGACTCTGTCTAGAGCCCTAAACCGGCTTGGCGCCCATGAGCCCCGCAATCGCCACAAACCCCACCAGGCTGACCACCGCCAGCACCAGGGTGAAATTCAAGCTACCACCCTCGCCCTTACGCAGACGATTAAGCCGCGCCACCAACCAGAACCACGCCAGCGCCGCCACGGTGTAGAGCAGGCTGGAACCCAGAATCCACGTCTGCCCCAGCGGCCAGCCAACCAAATGCACCAGCCACCAGCCGGTAAACGGCATGCTGACCACGCAAATCCCCATCAATAACCACACAAACACCCACGGGCGCTGCACGGTGACCGCCGGGCCGGCGCTGCGTTTGCGCCAGGCCAGCAGCGCCAGGCCCAGGCCGCTGAGCAGCAGCAACACCGTCGCCGCAATGTGGATAACTTTCAGGGTGATCAGGGTTTCCATCTCTCGTATTCCTTAAAGGCCGCCCCAATCAGCGTAGTCGCTCAACCGAGGAACAGTTTGTAGGCCGGGTTATCGCTTTCATCCCAGTACGGGTAGCCGATGGCTTCCAGGGCTGCCGGCACCAGGTGACGCTCGTTCGCCGGCACTTGCAGGCCAGCGACCACACGGCCGTCAGCTGCGCCGTGGTTGCGATAGTGGAACATCGAGATGTTCCAGCGCCCGCCTAATTTGTTAAGAAAGTTGAACAACGCCCCCGGGCGTTCCGGGAATTCGAAGCGGAACACCACTTCATTGCTGACGTGCGCCGCATGGCCGCCGACCATATGGCGGATGTGCAGCTTGGCCAGCTCATTCTCGGTCAGGTCCAGCACCGGGAAACCCTGCTCGGTCAGGCTGGCGATCAGCGCGCTGCGGGGGTCGGTGTCGGGGTGGGTCTGCACGCCGACAAAGATGTGCGCCTCGCTGCCGGAGTGGAAACGGTAGTTGAATTCGGTGATCTGGCGCTTGCCCACGGCCTCGCAGAACGCCTTGAAGCTGCCGGGCTTCTCGGGAATGGTCACGGCGATGATCGCTTCGCGGCCTTCACCCAGCTCGGCGCGCTCCGCCACATGGCGCAGGCGGTCGAAGTTGACGTTGGCGCCGGAGTCGATGGCCACCAGGGTCTGGCCGGTGACGCCACGAGTTTCCACGTATTTCTTGATCCCCGCCACGCCCAGCGCGCCCGCAGGCTCGGTGATGGAGCGGGTGTCGTCGTAGATGTCCTTGATCGCCGCACAGATTTCATCGGTGCTCACGGTGATCACTTCGTCGACATAGTCTTTGCAGATATCAAACGTGTGCTGGCCGATCTGCGCCACCGCCACGCCGTCGGCAAAGATCCCCACCGTCGGCAACACCACGCGCTCACCCGCGGCCATGGCGGCTTGCAGGCAGTTGGAGTCGTCCGGCTCGACGCCGATGATCTTGATCTCCGGGCGCAGGTATTTCACGTACGCCGCGATCCCGGCGATCAGCCCGCCGCCGCCCACCGGGACAAAAATCGCGTCCAGAGGCCCCGGATGCTGGCGCAGGATTTCCATCGCCACGGTGCCCTGCCCGGCAATGGTGTGCGGATCGTCGTAAGGGTGGATGTAGACGTAACCCTTTTCGTCGACCAGCTTCAGCGAATAGGCCAGGGCTTCCGGGAAGGAATCGCCATGCAGCACCACTTTGCCGCCACGGGAGCGCACGCCTTCGACCTTGATCTCCGGGGTGGTCTTGGGCATCACGATGGTGGCTTTGACCCCCAGCACCTTGGCCGCCAGGGCCAGGCCCTGGGCATGGTTGCCCGCCGAAGCCGTGACCACGCCGCGCGCACGCTCTTCGCTGCTCAGTTGAGTCAGCTTGTTATAGGCGCCGCGAATCTTGAACGAGAACACCGGCTGCAAGTCTTCACGCTTGAGCCAGACCCTATTGCCCAGCCGCTCGGAGAGCTGGCGGGCGGTCTGCAGGGGAGTTTCTACGGCAACGTCGTAAACGCGCGAGGTGAGAATCTTTTTGACGTACTGTTCAAGCATCGGCGGGCTTCTACTTTCACGGTTTGGCAGGGCCAAGGAGTCTAACCCGGCTTTTAGCCGGGCGACCACACGAATCCCGAGGTTTTGTTGGGTTATACTCGCGCCCCTCGATAACTCCCCGCCCGTTCCGGAGCCCGCATGACCCAGGATCAACTCAAACAGGCAGTGGCCCAGGCCGCCGTCGATTTAATCCTTCCCAAACTCGACGATAAAAGCATCGTCGGTGTCGGCACCGGCTCCACCGCCAACTGCTTCATCGACGCACTGGCCCAGCACAAGGGCGCATTTGACGGCGCCGTGGCCAGCTCCGAAGCCACCGCCGCCCGCCTCAAGGGCCATGGCATTCCGGTGTACGAGCTCAACACCGTGAGCGACCTGGAGTTCTACGTCGACGGCGCCGATGAAAGCGACGCGCACCTGAACCTGATCAAAGGCGGCGGCGCGGCCCTGACCCGCGAGAAGATCGTCGCGGCCGTGGCCAAGACCTTTATCTGCATCGCCGACGCCAGCAAGCTGGTGCCCGTCCTCGGTGCCTTCCCGCTGCCGGTGGAAGTGATCCCGATGGCCCGCAGCCACGTGGCCCGCGAGCTGGTGAAACTGGGCGGCGACCCGGTGTACCGCGAAGGCGTGTTGACCGACAACGGCAACATCATCCTCGACGTGTTCAACATGCAGATCACCAACCCGGTGGAGCTGGAAACCCAGATCAATGCCATCGTCGGCGTGGTCACCAATGGTTTGTTCGCTGCGCGTCCGGCTGACGTGCTGCTGCTGGGCACTGCCGAAGGTGTGAAAACCCTCAAGGCCTAAGGCTCACGGCCTTGCTGGGAGTGTGGGAGCTGGCTTGTGTGGGAGCTGGCTTGCCTGCGATAGCATCACCTCGGTCCAACTGATACACCGAGTTGTCCGCATCGCAGGCAAGCCAGCTCCCACATAAACCAGCTCCCACATTTGTTTCCATTGTCCAAAAGCTCCATGTAACAAAAACGCTACCTTTCGCAGCACCCCTCGCCAAAATCGTGCGCCAAGTCACGACACTCAACACCGCCGCTGGTATCAAATCCGTTACAAATTACAGCCAGGCGACTCGCCCGTTTAACAATGCGCCAATTCACAATCGCCCAGGGAATGAGGCGCACATTGTGCAAAGGGTCTCGGCTTGAACATCCCCATCACCTCAAGGAAGACCTTGTGATAAAGCCCCTAGCCCTTGTTATCAGCGCGGCCTGCGCCCTGTTGCCGACTCACCTGCTGGCCTACGACTACGGCGAGCACGCCAACACCACCCTGGAAAAACTCATCAACGACTACCCCGGCCGTTATCGCGGCACGGCCAACTTCGCCGGGGCTGCCGATTGGATGCAGAGCCAGATGGGTACGGCCTACAGCATCAGTCGCCAGGATTTCACCTGGAACAGCGGCAGTCGCGCATCGCAAAACGTGGTGGCCTACGCCGCCGGCAGCAAACCGCAGTACGTGGTGATTGGCGCACACTTCGATACCTTCTTCGGCCGCCCGACCCTCCAAGGCCTGGACGACAACGGCTCCGGCGCCAGCGTGCTGACGGAAGTGGCGAAGAACCTCGGCGGCCTGCAACTGGAAAACGGCTTGCAGATCGTCGGCTTTGGCGCCGAAGAAGAAGGCCTGCGCGGCTCCAAGGCCTTTGTCGCGTCGTTGAGCGCCAGCCAGCGCGCGAACATGCTGGCGATGATCAACCTCGACAGCCTGATCACCGGCGACATGATGTACGCCCACGCCGGCCAGAACAGCACCGCCAACCCGGCCTTGGCGTCGTTGCGCGAGCACACCTTCCAGATCGCCAAGGAATTGAACATCCCGCTGTTCACCAACCCCGGCCTGGACCCGCAATACCCCAAAGGCACCGGCTGCTGCAGCGATGGCGAGCCCTTCGAGCCGCTGAACATCCCGATCCTTTATATAGAAGCCACCAACTGGGAACTGGGCGACCTCGACGGCTACACCCAGACCGACAACCCGAAGATCCCCGGTGGCTCGACCTGGCACGACCCCGCCGAAGATAACAAGGCCGTGCTCACCGACGCTTTCGGCCAGGCGCGCATCGACCAGCGCCTGCGCGACTATTCGCGCCTGCTCAGCCGCCTCGTGCTGGAATTGACCAACGCCGACCTGATGGCCTCCACCGCCTCCGGCGGCGCCGTCGCACGCAATATGCAGGACAACCTGCAACGCCAGCACCAAGCCATGGTGCGCCTGCATGACCGGCGCTGGCTGACCTTGCAGTCGGCCAGCCGCGAGGCGGGCAGCTTTGATGGCGAGATCGGCGTGGACGGCGAATACAACCCGGACAGCGGCTTCGACAACGCCCCCAACCCCGAAGCGCGACGCGTGGGCCTGCATGCGCTGGGCGACTATCAACTGACCCCGAGCCTGAACCTCGGCGCCAGCCTCAGCTACCTCAATGGCCGCGACAAGCTTGAGCACCGCGGCAAACTCGACAGCGACACCTGGCAAGCCGCGGCCTATGCCCTGCTCAACGATGGCGGCCCGAGCTGGCTGGCCGGCGACCTGAGCATCGGCCACAGCCGCTTCGAGTCCAAGCGCAACCTGCTGATCCAGGCCAATGGCGGACCGATCCTGCTCAACCAGCAACTGACCGGCAACACCGACGCCCTGACCCTGGGCGCGCGCGTGCTCGGCGGTTACGACTTTGACTTCGGCGCGATCAAGAGCGGGCCTTTCGCCGGCCTGGATTACAGCCACTCGCGTATCGACAAATTCCGCGAAAAGCAGGACCTGCGCACGGCCCTGACCTATGAGGAACAGTCTTTCGATTCCCTGGAAGCCAGCCTCGGCTGGCGTGTGCGCGGCGCCGTCGCCCTGCCCTACGGCCTCAATCTGATGCCTTACGGCGACATCGCCTGGGTCAAGGAGCTGGGCGACGGCCGCCTGGACGACCTGCAACTGACCGCCCGCGCCGACAGCCAGGCGCGCACCGCCAAGCTGGGTTCAGCGGACAAGAGTTTTGGGCGTGCGCAAGTCGGCAGCCAACTGGCGATCACCCCGCAACTGGGCGTGTTTGCCGAGGTCAATGGCCGCCTGGGCCACAGCGAAGGCAGCCAGACCGGCTACTCGCTGGGGGTGCAATGGATGTTCTGATCAGGGCTTCTTGAACACGTAGAACAAGTTCGGCTCACTGGTCAGGTACAACGTACCGTCATCGTCCATGGCGATCCCTTCGGCCTGCGGCACACGTTTTTTCAGGCCATGGCGCCCGTTGAGCAGCGACAAACTGCTCAACGGGCGACCGTCGATATCCAATTCCAGCACCAGGAACGACTCATCCGACAGCGCCAGCAGATGGCCGCTGCGCTCATCGTATTGCAGGCTCGACAGGTCACGCACAAACAACCCGGCATCGCGCTTGGGGTTGTTGACCACGTGCACCGAGTAGGTCTTTTCCGGTTTGAAATGGGGAAACCCGTGGATCTCGTAGATCAGCATCGGGTCGCGCTCCTTGGCCACGAACAGGCGCTTGCCCACCGAGTCGTAGGCCAGGCCTTCAAAGCCCTTGTTGCCGCCCACGTGCAAGCCCAGGGTCATCTGTTCCGCGTCCGCGGCGTCGAGGAACTCGGTGTCGTCGTCCACATGCACCTTGATCAGCCGCTGCTGGCGTTCATCGCTGATCACATAGATGCCTTCGCTGATGAACTCGACCGCCTCGGCATCGCCAAAGCCCACCAGGGCAATGCGCCGCAGGATCTTGCCGTCCAGCGACAGCTCGATCAGCTCGGGGTTTTTATTGGTGACGGTAAACAGGCTTTTGCGCACGGGGTCGAAGGTCAGCGCCGACACGTCGCTGTCGAGGCCCTCGATGACCTGGGCTTCAAGGACGACGCGGTAATCGGCCAGGCCAATCGAGGCCTCGCCGACAGGCTGGCGCCACGCCTGGAGGTTGAACCAGGCGCGCTCGAACAGGCGAAAGTGTTGCGCAACGACCCCGGCGCTGATCAGGACGATCAGCGCAAGCGTGAAAATGATGGGTTTGGGGCGGACAAGTCGGCGCATCGGGCGTGCTCAAAGTCAAAAGTGGCGCATGAATATCACGCCCGTCTGAATTTAAACTTAAACACGGCCTACTGTCTGGTGGATGCCGCTCTTAGAGAACTATCCGACGTAACCGGTGTGCTATTTCTGCTTTTCGAAGCGATAGAACAGATTGGGCTCACTGACCATGTAGAGGTTGCCGTCTTCGTCCATGGTCACGCCTTCCGCCCGTGGAATGGTGTCCTTGAGCCCGTTGAAACCGCCCAGCAAGGTCATGAAGCTGACTTGCTCGCCCTTTTCATCCAGTTCCAGCAGCAGATGGGAATCGGCCGACAGCACCAGCAAATGCCCGGTGCGTGGGTCCACCGCCAGGGCCGACAGGTTGCGCATGTCCAGTTCGGTGCTGGTCAGCTTTTGCTTGTCGCCCACCAGGGTCTGGCTGCCGTCGCTTTTCCAGGTGAACAGCGCCGGTGGACGCTCTTCACCGAGCACGATCTGCTGGTTGCGCTTGTCCCAGGTGATGCCTTCAAAGGCTTTGTTCTGGTTTTTCGACGGGCCCAGGTCATAGCTGGGGAAATCGGCCTTGTTCAACTGGGTGGTGCTGGCATCGAGCTTGACGATGGTCAGGCTGTGTTCGCGCTCATCGACCACGGCCATCAGGCCGTTTTCCAGGACGGTCAGGCCTTCCGGGTTGCTCCAGCCGTTCAACGGCATTTTGCGCAGCACGTCGCCTTGCAGGCTCAACTCGACGAGAAACGGGTTTTTGCCCATGACGGAAAACAGGGTTTTGGTCTGCGGGTTGTAGGAGACGTCCGAAGCCTCATCCTTCTCCATCCCCGGCAACAGCTTGCCATCGATCACCGCGTGATAGTCCGGCAGCCACACGCTCTGTTGGCGTTCGGCGGGGGTTTCGAAGCGTTCCAGCACCCACAGCACACCGCGATCGTCCCAGTGCATGGCCCAGGCCACGCCGTAGGAAATCACGCCCGCCAATAACAGCCAGGAATACCAGCGCAAGGCGAAACGCGAACGCGGCTTGGAGGTACTGCTGGGCAGGGTGACGGCCATGGGGCGCTTATTCCGGAAAGTCAGCGTTAGGTGATAGCACAGGATCGGGAAGCCCGCGCGCAAGAGGCTGAGGATTATCCGGATGGGGTGTGAAAAAAATGCAAAGAAAAGGAGATTACAAAGACATGGAGAACCAATGTGGGAGCGGGCTTGCCCGCGATAGCGGTGGATCAGATAACACATCTGTAACTGATAGACCGCCATCGCGGGCAAGCCCGCTCCCACATTTATAACCGCGTTTCGTCAGCGAACCTGGCTTTCGAAGCGGTTAACGCCCGACAACTCCAGCACCAACTCATCACCCACATTCAGCGGGCCCACGCCAGCCGGGGTGCCGGTGAGGATCACGTCGCCCGCTTGCAGCGAGAAGCAACCAGCCATGTACTGGATCATCGGCACGATCGGGTTGAGCATGATCGCGCTGTTGCCGTCCTGGCGCACTTCGCCATTGATGGTCAGGCGAATGCCGATGTCGGTCACGTCGGGGAAGGTGCTGCTGACCACGAACGGTGCGATCACTGCCGCGCCGTCGAAGGACTTGGCGATTTCCCACGGCAGGCCCTTGGCTTTCAGCTCGGCTTGCTTGTCGCGCAGGGTCAGGTCCAGCGCCGGGGCGAAGCCGGAGATGGCATCCAGCACTTCTTCACGGCTCGGCTTGGTCGACAACGGTTTGCCGATCAGTACCGCGATTTCCGCTTCGTAATGCACCGAACCGCGCTCGGTAGGGATGGCGAAACCGCCCTCCAACGCCACCACGCAACTGCCTGGCTTGATGAACAGCAACGGTTCGGTCGGCACCGGGTTGTCCAGTTCCTTGGCATGTTCGGCGTAGTTACGCCCGATGCACACCACTTTGCCCACCGGGAAGTGGATGTTGGTGCCGTCGACATACTTGTGCTGGTAGCTCATGGAACGACTCCTTCAGGGGCGATTAAACAGCGAAGATCTTGCCAGGGTTCATGATCCCGTTCGGGTCGAACACGGCTTTGACGGCTTTCATGTAGTCGATTTCAACCGGCGAACGGCTGTAAGTCAGGTAATCGCGCTTGGTCATGCCCACGCCGTGTTCGGCGGAGATCGAACCGTTGTACTTCTCGACGGTTTCAAACACCCACTTGTTCACGGTGGCGCACTTGGCGAAGAACTCGTCCTTGCTCAGGTTTTCTGGCTTGAGGATGTTCAGGTGCAGGTTGCCGTCGCCGATGTGGCCAAACCAGACGATTTCGAAGTCCGGGTAGTGTTCGCCGACGATCGCGTCGATTTCCTTCAAGAACGCCGGCACTTTCGACACAGTGACCGAGATGTCGTTCTTGTACGGGGTCCAGTGGGAAATGGTCTCGGAGATGTACTCGCGCAGTTTCCACAGGTTGTGCAGCTGGGTTTCGCTCTGGCTCATCACGCCGTCCAGCACCCAGCCCTGCTCCACGCAGTGTTCGAAGGTTTCCAGCGCGTGGTTGGCGACTTCTTCGGTGGTGGCTTCGAATTCCAGCAGGGCGTAGAACGGGCACTCGGTTTCGAACGGCGCCGGCACATCGCCACGGCCGAGGACTTTGGCCAGGGCCTTGTCGGAGAAGAACTCAAAGGCGGTCAGGTCGAGTTTGTTCTGGAACGCGTGCAGCACCGGCATGATCGAGTCGAAATCGGTGGTGCCGAGGACCATCGCGGTGAGGTTTTTCGGCGCCCGGTCCAGGCGCATGGTGGCTTCCACCACAAAGCCCAGGGTGCCTTCCGCGCCGATAAACAGCTGGCGCATGTCGTAGCCGGTGGCGTTCTTGATCAGGTCGCGGTTCAGTTCCAGCACGTCGCCCTTGCCGGTGACGACCTTCATGCCGGCCACCCAGTTGCGGGTCATGCCGTAGCGAATTACCTTGATCCCGCCGGCATTGGTGCCGATATTGCCGCCAATCTGGCTGGAACCGGACGACGCGAAGTCCACCGGGTAGTACAGGCCGTTTTCTTCAGCGACGTTCTGCAATTGCTTGGTGACCACGCCCGGCTGGCACACGGCGGTGCGGTCGGTGAGGTTCACGTCGAGGATCTGGTTCATATAGTCGAACGACACGACCACTTCGCCATTAGCGGCCACGGCGGCGGCGGACAGGCCAGTACGGCCACCGGATGGCACCAGTGCCACCTTGTGCTCATTGGCCCAACGCACAATGGCCTGGACCTGCTCGATGGTCTTGGGGAAGACAATGGCGGTCGGCGCGGGTGCGAAGTGCTTGGTCCAATCCTTGCCGTAAGCCTCCAGGGAGTCTGCATCGGTCAGCACTTTGCCAGGCTCAACCAGGGTCTTCAGCTCATCAATCAGGGCAGGATGGGTCATCGACAGAACTCTCGAACAATTCATGGTCATCCTGAGAACGCTTCACGTCGCAGGAATAGGTGTTTAGCGGGGCGCGTATGCTAGCATACCGCCCCCGCAGGACAGAGCCCAAGGGCGTTTCTGCGGTGACGGCTTTCCTGCCGTCCGGGTCAGCTTGTGCTGCTCGATTCCCTGCCATTTTTCTCCGGGATACAGGTTTACGCAGATGAGCAAGACTTCTCTCGATAAGAGCAAGATCAAGTTCCTTCTTCTGGAAGGCGTCCACCCATCGGCTGTCGACGTTCTGAAAGCCGCCGGGTACACCAGCATTGAGTACATCACCAGTTCTCTGCCGGAAGCCCAACTCAAGGAAAAGATCGCCGACGCGCACTTCATCGGCATTCGCTCCCGCACTCAGCTGACCGAAGAAATCTTCGACCACGCCAAGAAACTCGTGGCAGTCGGCTGTTTCTGCATCGGCACCAACCAGGTCGACCTCAACGCAGCGCGCGAGCGCGGCATCGCGGTGTTCAACGCACCGTACTCCAATACCCGTTCCGTTGCGGAGCTGGTGCTGGCCGAGGCGATCCTGCTGTTGCGCGGCATTCCTGAGAAGAACGCTTCCTGCCACCGTGGCGGCTGGATCAAAAGCGCGGCCAACTCCTTCGAAATCCGCGGCAAGAAGCTGGGTATCGTCGGTTACGGCTCCATTGGTACTCAGCTGTCGGTATTGGCTGAAGGTCTGGGCATGCAGGTGTTCTTCTACGACACCCTGACCAAGCTGCCATTGGGCAACGCCACCCAAGTGGCCAGCCTGACCGAGCTGCTGGGCATGTCCGACATCGTCACCCTGCACGTCCCGGAAACCGCTGAGACCCAGTGGATGATCGGCGAGAAGGAAATCCGCGCCATCAAGAAAGGCGGCATCCTGATCAACGCGGCACGCGGCACCGTGGTCGAGCTGGACGCCCTGGCCGACGCGATCAAGGACAAGCACCTGATCGGCGCGGCCATCGACGTGTTCCCGGTGGAGCCACGCTCCAACGACGACATCTTCGAAAGCCCGCTGCGTGGCCTGGACAACGTGATCCTGACCCCGCACATCGGCGGTTCCACTGCCGAAGCCCAAGCCAACATCGGCCTGGAAGTGTCGGAGAAGCTGGTCAAGTACAGCGACAACGGTACCTCGGTATCGTCGGTGAACTTCCCGGAAGTGGCCCTGCCGGCTCACCCTGGCAAGCACCGTCTGCTGCACATCCACCAGAACATCCCTGGCGTGATGATGGAGATCAACAAGGTCTTCGCGGAAAACGGCATCAACATCTCCGGTCAGTTCCTGCAGACCAACGAGAAGGTCGGCTACGTGGTCATCGACGTCGACGCCGAGTACTCGGACCTGGCGCAAGAGAAGCTGCAGCACATCAAAGGCACGATTCGTAGCCGCGTGTTGTTCTAAGGTTTCAACGGCACCAACAAAAAGGGAGCCCCTCGGGGCTCCCTTTTTTGCATCTGAACAAATCTTACTTAACGTTAACCGTGATCACTTTCGAGGCTACAGTAGGTTCGAACTGGCGGTGTACGTTATCGCCTGCCACCAGTTGCAGGGTGTGCTTGCCAGGGGTCAGGGTCAGTTCGGTTTCGGTCTGGGCCTTGCCGAAGTGGATCGAGGTGGCATCGGCCGGAATCGGTTCATCGGCCTTGAGCGACTGCACGTCGCGATCGACCAGCAGGTGATGGTGACCAGCGCCATGCACTTGCTTGTCGATGGGCTCCAGGTCCAGGCCCTTGACGCCGAATTTGACGGTGAAGGTCTTGTCGACGGTCGCGCCGTCTTTAGGCGAGACGATAAACACTTCGGCACCTGCAGGCGCTGGGGTACGCGGCAGGTCTGCGGCGTTGGCCAACATCGAGGCACCCAGCAGCAGGCTGGCAATCGTTGCACGGGACAAAAGGGCTTTCATTCGCTTCTCCAGTTTTTCGGTGAAATCTGTAGGGTTATGACAACTTCGCGACAAATTGCTGTCCAAGGCACTCAACACCATAGCAAAGCGATGCTGAACGGCGCCTCGCACATAAAAATTCTCTAGGAGTGACCATGCGCTTTTCGCCTGGCCTGTTACTTGTGCTGCCCCTGATGAGCCCCTTGGCTCACGCCGAACTGGTCGATGACGTATTTGACCGTGGCGAACTGCGTATCGCCCTTGAAGCCAACACCCCGCCGTTCAACTTCAAGGAGGGCGACAAACTCACCGGGTTTGAAGTGGAACTGGGTGAGCAACTGGCCAAGGAAATGGACGTACGCCCCTCGTTTATCACCACCGACGACGCCGATCTGCTGCCGGGAGTGGAAACCGGCAAGTACGACGTGGCCATTAACCATATCGCTATGACTGCCCTGTTGCAGGATCGGTTCGATTTCAGTGAGGCGTACAACGAAAAGCCGGAGCTGGCGATCCCGTTCCAGAAAGGCAACCCGGCGTTCAAGGCGAGCTTGGACAAGGCGTTGCAGCGGGTGAAGGAGGATGGGCGGTTGAAGGCGTTGGCGCAGAAGTGGCTTGAAAGCGAGACACCGGCAGCCCAGGCACAGTAAATCAAATGTGGGAGCTGGCTTACCTGCGATAGCGGTGGGTCAGCAACTGATGTGGGACTGATATACCGCTATCGCAGGCAAGCCAGCTCCCACATTGAACTACACATTTTCTGAGAGATGGGCCAAGGCCACCGCCGCCTCGGGTAGCTCCAGCTCGCTGAAGACTTGTACACCATGGCGTTTCAGCAGCGCCGCTGTCACGCCTTCGCCGCTGACTTTCACGCCACTAAACGTGCCATCGTACGTCAGCAAATTCCCACAAGACGGGCTGTTCGCCTTGAGCACAGCAATGCGGATGTTATGCCGCTGCGCCAACGCCAACGCCTGCCGCGCACCGTCGAGAAAGGCCGCACTGAAATCCTCGCCCTCGGCCGTCAAAACCTGCGCACGTCCTTCCCAAACATCCACGCCCTGACCGCCGGGAATCTCTGCGGACGGACGCGGCGTCGGCAAGCCGCCCGACACTTCCGGACAGATCGCAACCACCCGCCCTTCGGCCTGCCACGCCGCCAATTGATCGAACGGCCCGCTGGCGCCACCGTCGTAGCGCACCTTGTGCCCGAGCAAACAGCGGCTGATCAGAATCTTTTCCATGCTTAAAACGGCTCGTTGCCGCGCCGGCGAAACCAGCCGGTGAGGGACAGGCGTTCGCGCGTGGCGGGCATGACTTCGTGGGGCACCTCGCCGGACAGGAACACCACCAGGCAACCGCCGGCCGGCACCACGTCGTATTCGACGTCGCTCTTGAGGTACATGCGCAACTGGCCGCCATGTTCGGGCAGCCAGGCGTCGTTCAAGTAGATCACCGCCGAGACCATGCGCCGGTCATCATCGCGGAAACGGTCGAGGTGCTTGAGGTAGAACGCCCCCGGTGGATACATCGCGAAGTGGCTTTCGAAGTCTTCCAGGCCGAGGAACAGGCTGCGGTTCATCGCCAGGCGCAGGCTGTCCATCACAGCCATGTAAGTGCCGCAGACGGCCGCGTCGCCCTCTTCCAGCCACTGGATGTGGTCACCGCGAATGCCCTCGCGAATTTCCTGGGCCGGCCCGCGTCCTACAGCCGCCGGGGCCAGTTCACCTTCGGCCGCACGTTTACGGCACTCAGCCGCCAGTTCCAGGGTCAGAGCCTGGGGCAGGAAGCCGTCCTGCCGCGACCAGCCCTTTTCGGCGAGGTCGTCGACAATACGTTGCAACAGCGGGTGATCGAAGGGTATTTGCATGGCGCGCATAGTATCCATACGCCTGTAAATCCGACAGCGCCGTTGAGCGTCTGCATACACTTTAGTCAGGTGACTGATAGGACTTCTCGACAAATCCTACGCCCGACACGGACAATAGTGGCCGACTGACAGGAGTCCCTAATGCGTCGTTTGTTTTTATCCTTGCTGATGTTCTGCGTTTTGCCCGCCTGGGCAGACGGCCATGACCAGTTGTACAAGGTCGCCGGCTGGGCCGAACAACGTGCGCATTTCAATGACGCCCTCAGCGCCGCCCAGCAACGCTACCGCAATAGCCTGCCGCCGGCGGTGTTCCAGGCGCTGGTGGACAACAGCAATAAACGCTTCGCCGCCCAGGCCATGGACCAGCGTGCCGAAGCGCAATTGCGCAAGAACCTGGCGGACCCGGCACCGGCCCTGGCGTTTTTCCAATCACCGTTGGGCCGCAAGATCGTCGCCGCCGAGTTGCTCTCCACGCGCCGCGACCAGTTGGCGAAAAACGCCCAGGGCCTGCCGAAAATCGAAGCCGACGCGACGCGCAGCCTGATCATTGGTCATTTGGCGCAAGCGTTGCCGGCCCGTGAAGCCGGCGCGGAAGTCAGCCTGGCGATTGCCGGCGTGGCGGCCGACAGCCTGAGCCAGATGATCCCCGGCCTGCTCGGCGGTGGTCAGGCGCAAGGCATGTTGAATGGCCAGCGTGAGCGGTTGATGCAGCAGATTGGCAATGACCTGAACAATACGTTGCTGTACGTCTATCGGGATTTGTCTGACCCGGAGCTGGAAGAATTCGCCACGTTTGCGGAGTCGGCGGAGGGGAAGGCGTATTACCAGGCTGCATTAGCAGCGATCCGAGCGGGACTTGCTGTGGGCCAAAGCACTTCAAGCCTGACACAGTAATCAGTCTGGGTGAGGTTTGTGTGGGAGCTGGCTTGCCTGCGATAGCGGTGGGTCAGCAACTTATGAGGGACTGATGCACCGCTATCGCAGGCAAGCCAGTTCCCACATTTTTTGACCGAGTTACTTCAGGTGGTCGGTGAGGTACTTGAAGTATTCCTCGCGTATCTCCGCAATTTCATTCGCCAAATGATGCCTACCCCGCGCCAGCATCAGCACCTCGGGCTCTTCAAACTTACCCCGCAGCACCTGCAGATTGTGCTGCCAGTCCACCGTCATATCTTCCTCGCCTTGCACAATCACCGGCCGCCGCGGGCTGCGCGGTGCGGCTTCGATGCGTTTGATCCAGCGCGCCAAGGCGCCGACCCAGGCGGTGGGCAATTGGCGCGGCTGCAACGGGTCGGCTTCGAGGAACGGCCGAAATGCCGGGTCGTGGGTGTTATCGCTGAACCGCCGCGCGATGCCTTTGACGAACGGCCGCAGCAAGTAATAGCTGAGTTGCGACCAGCCCCACGCCCGTGGCCGTACCAGCGGCGACAGCAGGAACGTCTTGCCCTGGGCCGGACTGTCGGCGCCATGGTTGAGCAGATGATCCACCACCACCGCGCCGCCCGTGCTCTGCCCGAACAAGTGCCAGGGGTTGCGGCAGTTGCAGCGCTTTCGCCTCGGCAAACAGCGCCTGCACGACCTGCTGGTACACCGCGAAATCGTCGATGCTGGCGCGCACGCCGCTGGACAGACCATGCCCCCGGCAAATCGCAGGCGATCACCACAAAGCCCTGGTCCAGCGCCCACTTCACCACATGGCGATACAGCCCCATGTGGTCGTAAAAGCCGTGGTACATGAACATTGTCGCCACCGGCACAGCCGGCCACCACACTTGCGCAACCACCTCAAACCCCGCCACCTCGAAACGCCCCAGGCGACTCACGGCCTGATCAAGCCCGTAGAAACGCTGGTAGACCCGCGCCTCGGCGGACAGCGCTTGCGCCTCCATCAGGGGCTGCAAGCTTTCGCGCAGATGATCGGGGTCAAAGGTGACGGGCATAAAGGCTTCCAGACTACGGCGCGGATGAATATCGAGCTGCGATATTCATCTGTCAGGACAAGCATGGCAAGCTACGCGACCTTCGAGGATACATCTGAATGCGACCGCCCTTCCGTTCCGCCCTGTTCGCCAGCCTGCTCCTGGTCCTCTGCGCCGGCGTGCTGTGGGCGGCGTACGACTGGTTCCAGGGCCGCTACCTGCGCGCCTTCAGCGAACACACGGCGGTGTTTTCCGGTGACCCGTTGCAACTGCCCGCCGACCTCGCCGGCCCCGGCCCGATCCGCCTGGTGCACTTCTGGGACCCGGCCTGCCCGTGCAACGTCGGCAACCAGCAACACCTCGGCGAGTTGATCGAGCACTATGCGCCCCAGGGCGTCGAGTTCTACGCCCTGCAAAAAGCCGGCAGCCACGGCCAACTGCCCGACAACCTGCGCCAGATGAAAATCCTCACCGCCCTGCCCGGCGCCGATCAAGTGCCGGCCAGCCCCGCCGTGGGCATCTGGGATCGCACGGGCAAACTCGCGTATTTCGGGCCCTACAGCGAAGGGCTGACGTGCAATTCCAGCAACAGTTTTATCGAGCCGATCCTGCAGGCGCTGGAAGACGGCCGCGAGGTGAATGCCACGCACACCCTGGCGGTGGGCTGCTATTGTTCGTGGCCTAAAGAGCAGTAGTCCGTTACCCATTCTGGCTAAGGAAAGTTCATGAAGCGCGTCTTGCAGGTTCTCGCGGTTCTGCTGGTGTTGGTCGCCGTTGGCGCCGGCGTGTACCTCTACAGCAAGCAACCGACCCGCCAGGGCACGGTGACGCTGGCCAACCTGCAAGGTTCGGTCACGGTGCGGTATGACGACCGTGGCGTGCCGCATATCCGCGCCGAAAACGAGACCGACCTGTATCGCGCCCTGGGCTTCGTGCATGCCCAGGACCGCCTGTTCCAGATGGAGATCATGCGGCGCCTGGCCCGTGGCGAGCTGGCCGAAGTGCTCGGGCCCAAGGTGCTGGAGACCGACAAGCTGTTCCGCAACCTGCGCATCCGCGACCGCGCCGCCACCTACGTCGCGCAGCTGGACCATGAATCCGCGCACTGGAAGGCCCTGCAAGCCTATCTGGACGGGATCAATCAATATCAGGACAGCCACGCCAGCCCGGTGGAGTTCGACGTGCTGGGCATCCCCAGGCGGCCGTTCACCGCCGAAGACACCATCAGCGTCGCCGGATACATGGCCTACAGCTTTGCCGCCGCCTTTCGTACCGAACCCTTGCTGACTTACGTACGCGACCAACTGGGCAGCGACTACCCGAAAGTCTTCGACCTCGACTGGCAACCCAAGGGCGCCCTCAACCTCGCCGCCAGCGATTGGCAGACCCTCGGCGCAATCGCGTCCCTGAGCGAACAGGCGCTGGCCGACAACGGCCTGCCGCAGTTCGAAGGCAGCAACGCCTGGGCCATCAGCGGCAACCGCACCAAAAGTGGCAAGCCGCTGCTGGCCGGCGACCCGCATATCCGCTTCTCGGTGCCGTCGGTGTGGTACGAGGCGCAGCTGTCGGCGCCGGGTTTTGAGTTGTATGGCTATCACAACGCGCTGGTGCCGGTGGCGTTCCTGGGGCACAACCTGGACTTTGGCTGGAGCCTGACCATGTTCCAGAACGACGACCTCGACCTGATCGCCGAGAAGGTCAACCCGGACAACCCCAACCAGGTCTGGTATCACGACGCCTGGGTCGACATGACCCGCACCGAGCAGCAGATCCAGGTCAAGGGCCAGGCCCCGGTCAGCCTCACCCTGCGCCAATCGCCCCACGGCCCGATCATCAATGACGTGCTCGGCGACAACGCCGGCAAGACCCCGATTGCCATGTGGTGGGCGTTCCTCGATACGCAGAACCCGATCCTCGAAGGTTTCTACCAGCTCAACCGCGCCGACACCCTGGCCAAGGCCCGCGCGGCAGCGGCCAAGGTCTCGGCGCCGGGGTTGAACATCGTGTGGGCCAACGCCAAGGGCGACATCGGCTGGTGGGCGGCGGCGCAGTTGCCAATCCGCCCGGCCGGGGTCAACGCCGGGTTTATCCTCGATGGCAGCACGGCCCAGGCCGACAAGCTGGGTTTCTACCCGTTCAGCGCCAACCCCCAGGAAGAGAACCCCGCGCGCGGTTATGTGGTGTCGGCGAATGCCCAGCCGGTATCGCCCATCGGCCTGGAGATCCCCGGCTATTACAACCTGGCCGACCGTGGCCAGCAGTTGAACGCGCAGTTGAGCGACCACAGCGTGAAGTGGGATGTGAACAACAGCCAGGCCCTGCAACTGGGCACCACCACCGCCTTTGGCCCACGCCTGCTGGCGCCGCTGTTGCCGGTGCTGCGCGAGGTGGTCAAGGACCCGGCGCAATTGCAGCTGGTCGAACAACTGGCCGCCTGGAAAGGCGACTACCCGCTGGATTCCACCAGCGCCACGCTGTTCAACCAGTTCCTGTTCAACCTCGCCGACGCGACATTCCACCCCAAGCTCGGCGACGGCATGTTCAAGACCCTGCTCAGCACCCGCGTGATCGACGCCGCGCTGCCGCGCCTGGCGGCAGCGCCGGACTCACCGTGGTGGAACGGCCAGCGCGCCGAGACCGTCAAGCGCGCCTGGGACAACAGCCTCGCCCACCTCAAGAGCACCTTCGGCGATGACCCGAGCCAGTGGCAATGGGGCAAGGCCCACACCCTGACCCACGGCCATCCATTGGGCATGCAGAAGCCGTTGGACCTCGTGTTCAACGTCGGCCCGTTCCCGGCACCGGGCAGCCACGAGGTGCCGAACAACCAATCGGCGAATATCGGCCCGGCGCCGTGGCCGGTGACCTACGGGCCTTCGACCCGTCGCCTGATCGACTTTGCCGACGTGGCCCACGCCCTGACCATCAACCCGGTGGGGCAAAGCGGTGTGCCGTTTGACCGGCATTATGGGGACCAGGCGGAGACCTATATCGAGGGCGGTTACGAACAGGCGCACTTCACCGATGAAGAAATCACCGCCAATACCCGTGGCACCTTGAAACTGCTGCCCGCCCGATAATCATCTGCAAACCCAATCAGTGTGGGAGTTGGCTTGCCTGCGATGGCGGTGTATCTGACACACCGCTATCGCAGGCAAGCCAGCTCCCACATTTTTGACCGCGTGGAGCTTCAGACCGGTGCGGCAAAATTGAGCCGGAACTGCTGCGGCGTCACCCCAAGCCTGCGGTTGAACACACTGCGCATATGCTGGGCATCACGAAAACCGCACTGATAGGCCACGGTCTTGAGCGGTGCATGGCTGCTTTCAAGCATCACCCGCGCCGCATCCACCCGCGCCCGCTCGACAAATTCCGCCGGGGTGATGCGCGCCTCACGGGCAAACACCCGAGAGAAATTGCGCGCGCTCATATTGGCCGCCTTGGCCAGGTCGGCAATGGTCAGATCCCCGGTCAGGTTCGCCAACACATACAACTGCACCAAGGCCACCGCCGAGGTGGTTTCGGCGTGGGGCGTCAGAAACGGGCTGAACTGCGACTGCCCGCCCGAGCGCTGGGTAAACACCACCAGGCGCTTGGCCACGCTCAGCGCGACTTCCGGGCCATGGTCCTGGGCCAGCAAATACAGGGACAAATCGATGCCCGCCGTGACCCCCGCCGAGGTGTAGAGGTTGCCGTCCTGCACGTACAGACGGTCGGCCTCGACCTGGGCCGTGGGACACAGGCGCGCCAGGTCGGCGGCGTCGTTCCAGTGGGTGGTGACGGTTTTGCCATCCAGCAAACCGGCGCGGGCGAGCATGAAGGCGCCGTTGCAGATGGAGCCGAAGCGTCGGGCCCTTGCGGTGGCGCCGCGCAGCCAGTCGTCGAATGGCGCGCCAAAGTCTTCGAAGGGCAACTGCGGACCACCGGCGACCAGCAGCAGGTCGTAGGCGCTCAAGGCTTCGCTGTAATGCCGATGGGCTTGCAATGACAGGCCGTTGGAAGCGGACATGTTGCCGTGAGCGAGGCCGATGACTTCCAGCTGGTATTGGTCCTGGCTGGGCAGGAAGCGGTTGGCTTCGCAGAACACATCCATGGGCCCGGTGACATCCAGCGACTGGACGCCGGGGAAGATCAGGATGGCGATGGTTTTGCTCATGAACAGGCACACCTTCTCTAACTGGATAAACACAGAACCCCTGTGGGAGCTGGCTTGCCTGCGATGCAGGCACCTCGGTCTGTCAGGTATACCGAGGTGATGCTATCGCAGGCAAGCCAGCTCCCACAGTTGACCGAGTACACCCTTGGCGCGATGTACAACCACATTGGCCGGGATTGCACCCTTACGGCGATGGCCCCTTCGCAGGCACGCGACCAGACTGGAATCCTTCCACAGGAGAACCACCATGACCACCATCGCCGGCATCCAGATCCCCGACAGCGCCCTCGCCAAGGCCACCACTGAATACATCCGCGACGTCGAATCCGACCTGCTCTACCACCACTCCCGCCGGGTCTTCCTGTTCGGCGCGTTGAGCGGTGAGCGCAAGCAACTGGCCTACAACCCGGAGCTGCTCTATGTCGGCGCGATGTTCCACGACCTGGGCCTGGTGGCCGGCCATCGCAGTGACAACGAGCGTTTTGAAGTGGATGGCGCCGATGCGGCGGCGGCCTTTCTCAAGCCTTACGGGCTGAGCGATGACGATATCGAACAGGTGTGGCTGTCCATCGCCCTGCACACTACGCCGGGCGTGCCGCAACATCTGCGCCCGACCGTGGCCTTGGTCACCGCCGGTGTGGAGATGGACGTGCTGGGCATGGACTACGCGGCCTTTTCCAGCGTGCAGCGCGAAGCGGTGGTGCATGCGCATCCACGGGGTGAAGGGTTCAAGGAGTGCATCATCTGCGCGTTTGCCGACGGCTTGCGCCATCGTCCGCAGACTACGTTTGGGAATGTGAAGACGGATGTGCTGGTGGATCAGGAGCCGGGGTTCAGGCCGATGAATTTTGTCGAGGTGATCCGCAAATCCCCTTGGACTGCCTGAAACACAACCCGACAAACACCACAAAACAACTGTGGGAGCTGGCTTGCCTGCGATAGCGGTCTATCAGTTAATGATTTGTTTACTGATACACCGCTATCGCAGGCAAGCCAGCTCCCACATTTTGATCCGGTTTCTTCAGGTAGACCTGATTAGACCGGCGCAGGCGCCCGACGCTTGTCCGGCTGTTGCCAGCCATCCGCCGCCGCTTCTTCAATCGCTTGCTGGATCGCTTTCTTGCGTTTCTCTTCGGCACGACGGCTGAAGAACCACACCAGGAAGGTCACCAGCGACACCGCCAACAGAATCAAGCTGGCCACGGCGTTGATCTCGGGTTTGACCCCCAGGCGCACCGCCGAGAACACTTCCATCGGCAAGGTGGTCGAACCCGGCCCCGACACGAAGCTGGCAAGTACCAGGTCATCGAGGGACAGCGCGAACGACATCATGCCGCCCGCCGCCAGCGACGGCGCGATCATCGGGATGGTGATCAGGAAGAACACCTTCCACGGCCGCGCCCCGAGGTCCATTGCCGCTTCTTCAATCGACAGGTCCAGCTCACGCAAGCGCGCCGACACCACCACCGCCACATACGCCGCGCAGAAGGTGGTGTGGGCGATCCAGATGGTGACGATGCCACGCTCTTGCGGCCAGCCGATCATCTGCGCCATCGCCACGAACAGCAGCAACAGCGACAGACCGGTGATCACTTCCGGCATCACCAACGGCGCCGTCACCAGGCCGCCGAACAGCGTGCGGCCCTTGAACTGGCTGATACGCGTCAGCACGAATGCCGCCAAGGTACCCAGCGCCACCGCCGCCACCGCCGTGTAGCAGGCGATTTCCAGGGAGCGCATCACCGAACCCATCAACTGGGTGTTGTCCAGCAGGCCCACGTACCACTTGATCGACCAACCGCCCCACACCGTCACCAGCTTGGATTCGTTGAACGAGTAGATCACCAGGATCAGCATCGGCAGGTAGATGAACAACAACCCCGCCACCAGCATGAAGCTTGAGAAACTGACGCGCTTCATATCTTGCCCTCCATCTCTTTGGCTTGGCTGCGGTTGAACAGGATGATCGGCACGATCAGGATCGCCAGCATCACCACCGCCAGGGCAGACGCCACCGGCCAGTCACGGTTGTTGAAGAATTCTTGCCACAACACTTTACCGATCATCAGGGTTTCCGGGCCGCCCAGCAGTTCCGGGATCACGAACTCGCCCACCACCGGGATAAACACCAGCATGCAGCCGGCGATGATGCCGTTCTTGGACAGCGGCACGGTGATCTTCCAGAAGCTGTTGAAGGTGCTCGAACCCAGGTCGGACGCGGCTTCCAGCAGGCTCTGGTCGTGTTTCACCAGGTTGGCGTACAGCGGCAGGATCATGAACGGCAGGTACGAATAGACCACGCCGATATACACCGCGATGTTGGTGTTGAGGATCTGCAGCGGCTCGTTGATCAGCCCCATGGACATCAGGAAACCATTGAGCAGACCGTTGTTGCTGAGGATGCCCATCCACGCATACACGCGGATCAGGATCGCGGTCCAGGTCGGCATCATGATCAGCAGCACCAGCACGGTCTGCATCTCTTTGCGCGCGGTGGCAATGGCGTAGGCCATCGGGTAGCCGATCAGCAGGCACAGCAGCGTGCTGAAGAACGCCATTTTCAGCGAGCCCAGGTAGGCCGCGATGTACAGCTCGTCGCCCGCCAGCAAGCTGTAGTTGGCCAGGTTCAGCACCACTTGCAGCTTCTGCTCAACGTAGGTGTAGATCTCGGTGTACGGCGGGATCGCTACGTCGGCTTCGGCGAAGCTGATTTTCAGGACGATGAAAAACGGCAAGGCGAAGAACAGGAACAGCCACAGGAACGGAATCCCGATGACCACCTGCTTGCCGCTGGGGACGATGCGCTGCAAGCGTCGCTTGAGTTTTTTTGTGTTCATGAGCGCAGTACCACGCCGCTGTCGTCTTCCCACCACACGTACACCTGGTCACCCCAGGTTGGGCGCTGGCCACGGCGCTCGGCGTTGGCGACAAAGGACTGCACCAGCTTGCCGCTCGGCAGCTCCACGTAGAACACCGAGTGGCCACCCAGATATGCAATGTCATGCACCTTGCCGCTGGACCAGTTGTGCTCGCAGGTCGGCATTTCCGACGTCACCAGCAGCTTTTCCGGGCGGATGGCGTAGGTCACCGACTTGTCTTCCACCGCCGTGGCGATGCCGTAGCCCACGTAGATGTCGCGGTCCAGGTCCGGGCACTTGAGCACCGCGTGGCCTTCGGCGTCGTCCACCACCTGGGTTTCGAAGATGTTGACGTTGCCGATGAACTCGCACACCAGGCGGCTGGTGGGGGTTTCGTAGATGTCGATCGGGCTGCCGATCTGGGCGATCCAGCCCAGGTGCATGATCGCGATGCGCTCGGCCATGGTCATGGCCTCTTCCTGGTCGTGGGTCACCATCACGCAGGTCACGCCGACGCGCTCGATGATTTCCACCAGTTCCAGCTGCATCTGCGAACGCAGCTTCTTGTCGAGGGCGCCCATGGGCTCATCGAGCAGCAGCAGTTTCGGGCGCTTGGCCAGGGAACGGGCCAGGGCCACACGCTGGCGCTGGCCGCCGGACAACTGGTGCGGCTTGCGCTTGGCGTACTGGCTCATCTGTACCAGCTTGAGCATCTCGGCCACGCGCGCATCGACCTCGGCCTTGGGGATCTTGTCCTGTTGCAGGCCGAAGGCGATGTTCTGCGCCACGGTCATGTGCGGGAACAAGGCGTAGGACTGGAACATCATGTTGATCGGCCGCTCGTAGGGCGGCATATCGGTGATGTCCACGCCGTCGAGGTAGATGCGGCCCTCGGTCGGGCGCTCGAAACCTGCGAGCATGCGCAGCAAGGTGGACTTGCCCGAACCCGAACCGCCGAGCAAGGCGAAGATCTCGCCTTTCTTGATTTCCAGGGACACATCGTCCACGGCAATCGTCTCGTCGAACTTCTTCGTGACCCGGTCGATTTTGACCAGCACCTTCTTAGGTGTCTGGTCGCCCTCGAGGGCTTTCTTATAGGCGCCGGAGGCAACTGCCATTTACGAAACTCCCAACAAAAATGTCTGTTCGCCCGAAGCAGGCGAACCTTGGATAGTTTGGGCTTTACTTGCCCGTCTTGACCTTGGTCCAGCTACGGGTCATTAAACGCTGCACTTTCGGGGGTAGCTCGAAGTTGACAAATGTCCGGTCGAGAACCGCCTGCGGTGGGTAAACCGCTTCGTCGGTGCGTATCGATTGCTCCATCAGCTTGTCCGCCCCTGGATTAGGGTTGGCATAACCGACGTAATCACTGACCTGAGCGATCACCTCAGGCTGCAGCAAATAGTTGATGAAGGCGTGGGCTTCCTTGACGTTGGTGGCATCCTTGGGGATCGCCAGCACGTCAAACCACAGGTTGCCGCCTTCTTTCGGAATTGCGTAGGCGATGTTCACGCCCTTGCCCGCCTCGGCCGCGCGGGCCTTGGCCTGGAACACATCGCCGGAGAACCCGGCGGCCACGCAGATATTGCCGTTGGCCAGGTCGGAGATGTATTTCGAAGAATGGAAATAGGTCACGTAGGGCCGCACTTTCAGCAGCTTTTCTTCGGCCTTCTTGTAGTCGTCCGGGTTGGTGCTGTTGGGGTCCAGACCCATGTAGTTGAGCACCGCCGGCAGCATTTCATCCGCCGAGTCCATGAACGACACACCGCAGGTGGCCAGCTTCTTCATGTTCTCCGGCTCGAACAGCACGGCCCAGGAGTCGATCTTGTCGACGCCCAGCACTTCCTTCACTTTATCGACGTTGTAACCGATGCCGTTGGTGCCCCACAGATACGGCACGGCGTACTGGTTGCCCGGGTCGTTCTTTTCCAGGCGCTTGAGCAGCGCCGGGTCGAGGTTGGCGTAGTTGCTCAACTGCGCCTTGTCGATCTTCTGGAACGCCCCCGCCTTGATCTGCTTGCCGAGGAAGTGGTTGGACGGCACCACCACGTCATAGCCGGTGCGCCCGGCCAGCAACTTGCCTTCCAGGGTTTCGTTGGAGTCAAACACGTCATACACGGGCTTGATGCCGCTGGCCTTTTCGAAGTTGGCCAGGGTGTCGGTGCCGATGTAGTCCGACCAGTTATAAATATGCACCGTCGGTGCGGCCTGCACGCTCAGCGTCAGCGTGATACCTGCACCCACCAGCATGGCTTGGCGAAATAAAGAAATTGGCAAGTGGAGGTCCTCTTAAATAGTTGGGCCTTGAAGTTGTTGCCCGGCAACAAAACCGGCGCGCAACTTACCCTCGATAAACCGATCCGGCAAAACTTTCTGTCATTTAATGTGTGGGAGCTGGTTTATGTGGGAGCAGGCTTGCCCGCGATGGCGGTGTGTCAGCCAGCATCTGTATCAACTGATACACCGCTATCGCGGGCAAGCCCGCTCCCACAAAAGAAACTCCCACAGGTCCTACGGGTTATTTACCCGACTTGATCTTGGTCCAGCTGCGCGTCATCAAGCGTTGGGTTGCCGCTGGCAAATCAGCAATGGCATACAACTTGGCTTGCACGTCCGCAGGCGGGTAGATGCCTGGGTCGCTGGTGATGTCTTTATCCACCAGGGCAGTGGCTTTTTCGTTGCCGTTCGGGAAACGTACCGAGTCGGTGATCTTAGCCATCACTTCCGGCTTGAGCAGGTAGTTCATGAACGTGTAGGCGCCGGTGACGTTTTCGGCATCCTTAGGGATGGCGACCATGTCGAAGAAGCTGCCAGCACCTTCTTTCGGAATGTCGTAGGCAACCTTGACCTTGCCACCGGCTTCGGCAGCGCGGGACTTGGCTTGCTGGATGTCACCCGAGTAGCCCACCGCCACGCAGATGTTGCCGTTGGCCAGGTCGGAGATGTACTTGGAGGAGTGGAAGTAGCCGATCGATGGGCGGATCTTGAGGAACAGTTCCTCGGCTTTCTTCAGGTCGTCCGGCTTCTGGCTGTCGGTCGGCAGACCGAGGTAATGCAGGGCGATTGGCAACATTTCGGTTGGCGAATCGAGGAAGCTCACACCGCAGCTTTTCAGCTTGGCGATGTTCTCAGGCTTGAGCAGCACGTCCCACGAGTCGATCTTGTCCACGCCCAGCGCAGCCTTGACCTTCTCCGGGTTGTAGCCGATACCGATCGAACCCCACATGTACGGGAAGGCGTGCTTGTTGTCCGGGTCGCTGACCGACACGGCTTTGAGCAGGGATTTGTTCAGGTTGTCGTAGTTGGACAGCTTGGACTTGTCCAGCTCCTGGTAGACACCGGCCTTGATCTGCTTGGCGAGGAAGTTGTTCGACGGCACGACGATGTCGTAGCCGGACTTGCCTGCCAGCAACTTGGCTTCCAGGGTTTCGTTGCTGTCAAAAACGTCGTACACCACTTTGATGCCCGACTCTTTTTCAAAGTTGGCAATGGTGTCCGGTGCGATGTAGTCGGACCAGTTATAGACGTGCAGCACTTTATCGTCGGCCTGGGCCGCGCCCGCCATTGCGCCCATCAGGGACAAGGCGAGGAGGGTCTTGCCAGCGTTCTTCAAACCTAATGCCTTCATTTGGTGATGCTCCAATTTTTCTTTTTTGGGCCACATGCTTACTAAGTTCTGCGGCCCGTCTAAAGGGCAACAAAACAGGGCGACAGTCTGGCAAGTTCAGGGGCCGGCTTTCAACCAAAGCCCCTACATTTATAACCGCCCGGAAGCAGCGCCTCCTGAGCCTAGCACTTAGCCCTGCAATGCCGCCAAAGTCAGGTCCAGGCACTGGCGAGCCTTGGTGACCAACTCGTCGATTTCCGCCTTGCTGATCACCAGCGGTGGCGAAATGATCATGGTGTCGCCCACGGCGCGCATGATCAGGCCATTTTCGAAGCAGAACGTGCGGCAGATCATGCCAGCACCACGGCCTTCGTAACGCTTGCGCGTGGCCTTGTCCTGCACCAGCTCGATGGCGCCCAACATGCCCACACCGCGAACTTCTCCCACCAACGGGTGATCCGCCAGTTCCCTCAGACGTTTCTGCAAATACGGTGCCGTTTCGTCATGCACGCGGCTGACGATTTTTTCATCGCGCATGATGCGGATGTTTTCCAGGGCCACCGCCGCTGCCACCGGGTGGCCGGAGTAGGTGAAGCCGTGGTTGAAATCGCCCCCTTCGTTGAGCACCGCCACCACTTCATCGCGCACGATCAGGCCGCCCATGGGGATGTAACCCGAGGTCAGGCCCTTGGCGATGGTCATCATGTCGGGCTTGAGGTCGTAGAAATCGCTACCGAACCACTCACCGGTACGGCCGAAACCGCAGATCACTTCGTCCGCCACAAACAGGATGTCGTACTTGGCGAGGATTTCCTTGATGCGCGGCCAGTAGGTGGCAGGCGGCACGATCACGCCACCGGCGCCCTGGATCGGCTCGGCAATAAAGGCACCGACGTTGTCCACGCCCAGTTCCAGAATCTTCTCTTCCAGCTGGTTGGCGGCCCACACGCCGAATTCTTCCGGGCTCATGTCGCCGCCTTCGCCAAACCAGTACGGCTGGGCGATGTGGCTGATGCCTGGGATCGGCAAGTCGCCTTGTTCATGCATATAGGTCATGCCGCCCAGGCTGGCGCCGGCCACGGTGCTGCCGTGGTAGCCATTCTTGCGGCTGATGATGGTTTTCTTGTTCGGCTGGCCTTTGATCGCCCAGTAGTGGCGGACCATGCGCAACATTGTGTCGTTGCCTTCGGAGCCGGAACCGGTGAAGAACACGTGGTTCATGCCGGCAGGCGCGATGTCGGAAATGGCCTTGGCCAGTTCCAGCACCGGCGGGTGAGCGGTCTGGAAGAACAGGTTGTAGTACGGCAGTTCTTTCATCTGCTTGGCGGCGGCGTCAGCCAGTTCATCGCGACCGTAACCGATCGCCACGCACCACAGGCCGGCCATGCCGTCGAGGATCTTGTTGCCTTCGCTGTCCCACAGGTAGACGCCGTGGGCTTTGGTAATGATGCGCGGGCCTTTCTCTTTCAATTGCTTGAAGTCGCTGAACGGCGCCAGGTGGTGCTCACTGCTCAAGGCTTGCCATTCACGGGTTTGCGGGTTGTTGCTGGACATACCAATCTCCTAGACTTTTCAGTGAAGGGCGCGCCGTTTAAAGGGCGCGCCCGGCGCATCAGACGGCGAAGAGCAGGAATTCCCGCTCCCACGAGCTGATCACGCGCTTGAAGTTTTCATGCTCGGCCCGCTTGACCGCGACGTAGCCTGTGATGAATTTCTGACCCAGGTATTTCTCGATGGTCTTGCTGTTTTCCATGCGCTCCAGGGCGTCTTCGATGGTCAACGGCAGGCGCAGGTTGCGTCGCTCGTAACCACGGCCGACGACCGGCGCGCTCGGGTTATGGCCTTCGACCATGCCGATGTAGCCGCACAGCAAACTGGCGGCAATCGCCAGGTACGGGTTGGCGTCGGCGCCCGGCAGGCGGTTTTCCACCCGACGGTTCTGCGGGCCGGCATCCGGTACGCGCAGGCCGACGGTGCGGTTCTCTTCGCCCCATTCCACGTTGACCGGCGCCGAGGTGTCGGGCAGGAAGCGGCGGAACGAGTTCACGTTGGGGGCGAACAGCGGCAGCAATTCCGGGATGAATTTCTGCAGGCCGCCAATGTGGTTGAGGAACAGTTGGCTCATGGTCCCGTCTTCATTGGAGAAGACGTTCTTGCCGGTGGCGATGTCGATGATGCTCTGGTGCAGGTGCATCGCGCTGCCGGGCTCGCCGGTCATCGGCTTGGCCATGAAGGTGGCCGCCACGTTGTGCTTGAGCGCGGCTTCACGCATGGTGCGCTTGAACACCAGGATCTGGTCGGCCAGGGACAGTGCATCGCCGTGACGGAAGTTGATTTCCATCTGCGCGGTGCCGTCCTCGTGGATCAGGGTGTCGAGGTCCAGCTCCTGCAATTCGCACCAGTCGTAGACGTCTTCGAACAACGGGTCGAATTCGTTCGCCGCTTCTATAGAGAAGGACTGGCGACCGGTCTCCGGGCGCCCGGAACGGCCAATCGGCGGTTGCAGCGGGAAGTCCGGGTCTTCGCAGCGTTTGGTCAGGTAGAACTCCATCTCCGGCGCCACGATGGGCTGCCAGCCTCTGTCGGCGTAGAGCTGGAGGACTTTCTTGAGCACGTTGCGCGGCGACAGCTCGATCGGGTTGCCTTGCTTGTCGTAGGTGTCGTGGATCACCTGGGCGGTCGGCTCGATGGCCCACGGCACCAGGTACACCGCGTTCTGGTCGGGGCGGCAGATCATGTCGATGTCGGCCGGGTCGAGCAATTCGTAATAGATGTCGTCTTCGACATAGTCGCCGGTCACGGTCTGCAACAGAACGCTCTCGGGCAGGCGCATGCCTTTTTCGGCGATGAACTTGTTGGTCGGCGAGATCTTGCCCCGGGTGATGCCCGTGAGGTCGCCAATCATGCATTCGACTTCTGTGATCTTGTGGTCTTTCAACCAATCGGTGAGCTGGTCGAGGTTGTTACTCATAAATGCCTCTGGGCTGGGTTTCCTGACATCCATTAAAGGTCAGGCGTTGGTTGACGCAGCATCCGCGTCGCGTTGCATCGCCCGCTTTCGACAGGCGGTGCCAAATGCCTGGAAGATCGCGAGATAGTGCGGGTTAGAGCTTACCTGCCATTCGGGGTG
This sequence comes from Pseudomonas sp. FP453, assembly GCF_030687495.1. NCBI lineage: Bacteria > Pseudomonadati > Pseudomonadota > Gammaproteobacteria > Pseudomonadales > Pseudomonadaceae > Pseudomonas > Pseudomonas sp. FP453. The sequence continues at coordinate 5,933,169 of NZ_CP117435.1, forward strand.
CCATTGCACTCCTAAAGCAAAAGCCTTGCCCGCTGTTACAGAAAAAGCTTCGATCAGGCCATCCGGCGCAGTGGCTTCGACCTGCAAGCCGGGCGCCAGGCGGTCAACGCCCTGACTGTGGATCGAGTTGACCTGAATCGTCGGCGGCAAGCCCAGGCTGGCCAAAACGCCGTTCGGCGCAATCGCCACGGCGTGCGCCGGGCCGTACTGGATCGCCAGCGGCTGGGTGTCGTCTTCGCGGTGGTCCATCATGCCGGGCACTTCATGAACCTTCTGGTGCAGGCTGCCGCCAAAGGCCACGTTCATCTCCTGGAAACCCCGGCAGATGCCCAGCACCGGCACACCCGCCGCAATCGCGGCACGCAGCAGCGGCAGCGTGGTCTGGTCCCGTGCAGAATCATGAGCAGTCCCGGGCGCGCTGGCCGGACCGTCGTAGTGAAAGGGTTCGATATTGGAGGGGGAGCCGGTAAATAGAATGCCGTCCAGACCGTCAAGAATATTGGCCGGTTCGAACAAATCCCCAAGGGACGGAATGATCAATGGCAAGCCCTTGGCAGCGGTGGCCACTGCACGGACGTATTTGTCGCCACTGATGTGATAAGCATGCAGACCGACCTGTTTGGAGCAGGCGGTGACGCCGATTAACGGCAGGCGAGACATGAAGCACCCCGGTATTATTGCTGTTATGGGTTTGAATCGAGCTTAGCCTTGTTCATTTTTTTACACAACACCCCCGTAAAAAATCCTACACGGCCCGCTCAAGCCCGCGAGTCCTACTCGCTTCAAACCGATAAAACCGCCCCAAAACGCCGCAAAAAAGCCCTCGCGGCGCTTTTTTAGGGCAAAAAAGGCCTCGCTTGACTTCGGCATGCCGTTCGGGTTGACTGAAACCAGAAAAGATCAATGATTGATATTTTTAACAACAAAGGTGTTGCATCATGTCGGTACCCCCGCGTGCCGTTCAGCTTAACGAAGCGAACGCGTTCCTTAAGGATCATCCTGAGGTTCTGTACGTAGACCTTCTAATTGCGGATATGAATGGTGTGGTGCGCGGCAAGCGCATCGAACGCACCAGCCTCCACAAGGTTTACGAGAAGGGCATTAACCTGCCTGCCTCTTTATTTGCCCTGGATATCAACGGCTCGACGGTGGAAAGCACCGGCCTGGGTCTGGACATCGGTGATGCTGACCGAATCTGTTATCCGATCCCTGACACCCTGTGCAATGAACCCTGGCAAAAGCGCCCAACCGCGCAACTGCTGATGACCATGCACGAACTTGAAGGTGAACCTTTCTTCGCCGATCCGCGCGAAGTGCTCCGCCAAGTTGTAAGCAAATTTGACGACCTCGGTCTGACCATCTGCGCCGCCTTCGAGCTTGAGTTCTACCTGATCGACCAGGAGAACGTGAACGGCCGCCCACAACCGCCCCGCTCGCCGATCTCCGGCAAACGCCCGCACTCGACACAGGTCTACCTGATCGACGACCTCGACGAATACGTCGATTGCCTCCAGGACATCCTGGAAGGTGCCAAAGAGCAAGGCATCCCGGCCGACGCCATCGTCAAGGAAAGTGCCCCGGCGCAGTTCGAAGTGAACCTGCACCACGTCGCCGACCCGATCAAGGCTTGCGACTACGCGGTACTGCTCAAGCGCCTGATCAAGAACATCGCCTACGACCATGAGATGGACACCACCTTCATGGCCAAGCCTTACCCAGGCCAGGCAGGCAACGGTTTGCACGTGCACATCTCCATTCTGGACAAGGACGGCAAGAACATCTTTGCCAGCGAGGATCCCGAGCAGAACGCCGCATTGCGCCACGCAATCGGCGGTGTGCTGGAGACCCTGCCCGCCCAAATGGCGTTCCTGTGCCCCAACGTCAACTCCTACCGTCGTTTCGGCGCACAGTTCTACGTGCCGAACTCGCCATGCTGGGGCCTGGACAACCGCACCGTGGCGATTCGCGTACCGACCGGCTCGTCCGACGCCGTACGTATCGAACACCGTGTCGCCGGCGCCGACGCCAACCCTTACCTGCTGATGGCCTCGGTCCTGGCAGGCGTGCACCACGGCCTGACCAACCAGATCGAGCCCGGCGCACCGGTGGAAGGCAACAGCTACGAGCAGAACGAACAGAGCCTGCCAAACAACCTGCGTGATGCCCTGCGCGAGTTGGATGACAGCGAGGTGATGGCCAAGTACATCGATCCTAAATACATCGATATCTTCGTCGCCTGTAAGGAAAGTGAGCTGGAAGAGTTTGAACACTCCATCTCCGACCTTGAGTACAACTGGTACCTGCATACCGTCTAAACGGCGGCTGCATTAAAAGAACGCCGCAGGCTTTTGGTCTGGGGCGTTTTTTTATGGGTTTCTTCAGGTAGACCGAGGTGACTTCATCGCAGGCAAGCCAGCTCCCACATTTTGATTTGTGAACACATTCAAGTGTGGGAGCTGGCTTGCCTGCGATGGCGGCCTTGAAGACAACACCCATTACTGCTCATACAATGCCCGCTGCCTTGTAGGAGACATCCATGACCACCCGCCCCGCCGCCCCTCGCAAACCCCGTGCCCGCAGCCAGGCACGGATCGACGCGATCCTCGACGCCGCCCGCACCTTGCTGGCTGCCGAAGGCGTGGCCAGTTTGTCGATCTACAGCGTGGCCGAGCGCGCGCAGATCCCGCCGTCGTCGGTGTATCACTTTTTCGCCAGCGTGCCGGCGCTGCTGGAAGCGTTGACGGCAGATGTCCACGCCGCCTTCCGCGCGGCGATCCAGGCCCCCATCGACCATGCTTCACTCAAGCACTGGCGGGACCTGTCCTACATCGTTGAACAGCGCATGCTGACCATCTACGACCACGACGCCGCCGCACGCCAGTTGATCCTGGCGCAGCATGGGCTGACGGAAGTGACCCAGGCGGATCGTCAGCATGATCTGGAATTGGGCGACCTGATGCTGACCGTGTTCAACCGGCACTTTGACGTGCCGACACTGCCGAGCGATGTGGATGTGTTTGCGCTGGCGCTGGAGCTGAGCGACCGCGTGTACGCGCGCTCGGTGCATCAGCATGGGCTGATCACGCCGCGCATGGCGGAGGAAGGGATGCGGGTGTTTGATGCTTACGTGGGGCTGTATTTGCCGGCTTATCTGCCTAAGCGTTGAGTCTTGTGGTGGCTGGGCTGGCCTCATCGCAGGCAAGCCAGCTCCCACATTTTGATTTGTGAATACAGTCAAATGTGGGAGCGGGCTTGCCCGCGATGACGGCCTCAATTACGCCGCCAATCACAACTTGGCAATCGACACCTCGGTCGACTTAACAAACGCAATCACCTCACTGCCAATCACCAACTCCAGCTCTTTGACCGAGCGGGTAGTGATCACCGAAGTGACAATCCCCGACGCCGTCTGCACATCGATTTCCGACAGCACGTCGCCTTCGACGATTTCCTTGATGGTGCCTTTGAACTGGTTACGTACGTTGATCGCTTTAATAGTCATGTCGTTCTCTCTTCGTGGGACGCGTGAGTTATTGAGCCCAACGCAATTGCGTAGGCAGCGGTGAAACAGGTTCGGGTTCCGGTGGCGTGCCGGGCAGCGACAGCACACGGTTGAGCACTTCGGCTTCCAACGCGGCCAGGCGATGTGAGCCGCGAGCACGTGGGCGTGGCAGTTCTACGATCAGGTCCAGGCCGATTTCGCCGTCTTCGATCAAGATCACCCGGTCGGCAATCGCCACGGCTTCGCTGACGTCGTGGGTGACCAACAACACGGTGAAACCGTGTTTCTGCCAAAGGTTTTCGATCAGTTGCTGCATCTCGATGCGGGTCAGCGCATCCAGCGCGCCCAACGGCTCGTCGAGCAACAGCAATCGCGGCTGGTGGATAAGCGCACGGGCCAGTGCCACGCGTTGCTTCTGGCCACCAGACAACGCCGCCGGCCACTCATTGGCGCGTTCGGCCAGGCCTACTGCTTCCAGGGCTTCCAAGGCTTTTGGGCGCCAGTTGCCTTTAAGGCCCAGGCCGACGTTGTCGATGATCTTTTTCCACGGCAGCAGGCGCGCTTCCTGGAACATCAACCGCGTGTCTTCAAGCGCTTCGCTCAGCGGCGCGGAGCCGGCCAGCAGCTCGCCGCCACTGGCTTTGTCCAACCCGGCGAGCAGGCGCAGCAAGGTACTTTTGCCGCAACCGCTGCGGCCGACCACGGCCACGAACTGGCCCGCCGGAATATGCAGATCAATCTCTTTGAGCACTTCCCGCGCACCAAAGGCCTTGCGCAGTTTGCGCACCGCCAACGGGATGCCCTTGAGCAGGCGCGGAGGTTGTTGAGCCGTCATGCCGCACCTCCTTTGTTCACTTGATACGCCGGATGCCAGCGCAACCACACACGCTCCAGGCCGCGGGCGGCGAGGTCGGCGAGCTTGCCGAGGATGGCGTACATGACAATCGCCAGCACCACCACGTCGGTCTGCAGGAATTCCCGGGCGTTCATCGCCAGGTAACCGATACCGGAGCTGGCCGAAATGGTTTCCGCCACGATCAGCGTCAGCCACATAAAGCCCAGGGCAAAGCGCACGCCCACGAGGATCGACGGCAGCGCGCCCGGCAGGATCACCTGGCGGAACAGGCTGAAGCCGGACAAGCCGTAGCTGCGCGACATTTCCACCAACGCCGGATCGACGTTGCGAATGCCGTGGTAGGTGTTCAGGTAGATCGGGAACAGCGTGCCGAGGGCGACGAGGAAAATCTTCGCCGTCTCGTCAATGCCGAACCACAGGATCACCAGCGGAATCAACGCCAGGTGCGGCACGTTGCGGATCATCTGCACCGAGCTGTCCAGCAGGCGCTCGCCCCACTTCGACAGGCCGGTGATAAAGCCCAGGGCCAGGCCGATGCTGCCGCCGATGACAAAACCCAGGCCCGCGCGCCAGCCACTGATGGCCAGGTGCGTCCAGATCTCGCCGCTGGCGACCAGGTGGACGCCCGCTGCGATCACTGCGCTCGGCGCCGGCAGAATGCGCGTGGACAACCAACCGGCCGACACCGACAACTGCCAGATCGCCAGCAACAGAATCGGCAGCACCCAAGGCGCCACGCGATGGCTCAATTTTTCATAGTTCATGGGCTGCCTCAGCTCGCCGACGCAGCTTTGGGAAGGATGTCGTTGGCGACCATTTCGCCGAACGGGCTCACATACCCGGCGCCCTTGGGCAGCTCGGGACGTTCGATATCCAAGTGGGGGAACAGCAATTCGGCGACGCGATACGACTCTTCCAGGTGTGGATAACCGGAGAAGATAAAGGTGTCGATGCCCAGCGCCGCGTACTCATTCACCCGCGCCGCCACGGTTGGGCCATCGCCCACCAGCGCAGTGCCGGCGCCGCCACGCACCAGGCCGACGCCGGCCCACAGGTTGGGGCTGACTTCGAGGTTGTCGCGGCTGCCGCCGTGCAAGGCGGCCATGCGCTGCTGGCCCACCGAGTCGAAGCGCGACAGCGAGGCCTGGGCGCGGGCGATGGTGTCGTCGTCCACATGGGAGATCAGTTTGTCGGCGGCTTGCCACGCCTCTTCGTTGGTTTCGCGCACGATCACATGCAGGCGGATACCGAAGCGCAGGGTGCGTCCGAGGTTCTCGGCCTTGGCTCGTACTTGCGCAATTTTCTCTGCAACGGCCGCCGGCGGCTCGCCCCAGGTCAGCACCATTTCCACTTGTTCGGCTGCCAGATCCTGGGCCGCTTCGGAGGACCCGCCGAAGTACAGCGGCGGACGCGGTTGCTGGATCGGCGGATAGAGCAACTTGGCACCTTTGACGCTGATGTGCTCGCCGTCGTAATCCACGGTTTCGCCTTCCAGCACGCGGCGCCAGATGCGGGTGAATTCCACCGAGGCCTGATAACGCTCTTCGTGGCTGAGGAACAAACCATCGCCCGCCAGTTCCTCCGGGTCACCGCCGGTGACCAGGTTGAACAACGCACGCCCGCCGGACAGGCGGTCGAGGGTCGCAGCCTGACGCGCGGCCACCGTCGGCGAAATGATGCCGGGGCGCAGGGCGACGAGGAATTTCAGGCGCTGGGTCACCGGGATCAGCGACGCCGCCACCAGCCACGAGTCTTCGCAGGAACGCCCGGTGGGGATCAGTACCCCGCCGAAGCCCAGGCGATCAGCGGCCTGGGCCACTTGCTGCAAATAACCGTGATCAACGGCGCGAGCGCCTTCGGCGGTGCCAAGGTAATGGCCGTCGCCGTGGGTAGGCAGGAACCAGAAAATATTAAGGCTCATGGAGTTGTCTCCTGAAGTAGTCGGATTACGGCGCTTTGGCAACGGCGGCGGGTGGCGTCCAGATCACGTCCTTGATGCTCAAGGGTTTCGGGATCAATTTGAGTTGGTAGAAGGTGTCGGCGATTTTTTGCTGGGCGGCGACCACTTGCGGCGTAAGGAACAGCGCGCCGTAGCCTTGGCGTTTCACCGAGGTCAGGGTGATGTCAGCCGGCAGGCCGAGCAGCGGCGCGACTTGATCGGTGACTTCCTGCGGGTTGGCCTTGGACCATTCGCCCACGGCGCGCACTTCCTCGATCAGGGCCTTGACCACTTCCGGGTGTTTTTCCGCGTAAGGCTTGGTGGCCAGGTAGAACTGATGGTTGTCAGCGATGCCGGTGCCGTCACGCAGGGTGCGCGCTTGCAGTTGTTTCTCGGCGGCGGCCTGGTACGGGTCCCAGATCACCCAGGCGTCCACGCTGCCACGTTCGAACGCGGCACGAGCGTCGGCGGGCGGCAGGAAGACAGTCTGCACGTCGGTGTATTTAAGGCCCGCGTCTTCCAGCGCACGCACCAGCAGGTAGTGCACGTTGGAGCCTTTGTTGAGCACGATTTTCTTGCCCTTGAGCTCGGCCACCGATTTGATCGGCGAGTCTTTCGGCACCAGGATCGCTTCGCTGGTCGGCGCCGGCGGCTCGTAGGCGACGTAGAGCAGATCGGCGCCAGCCGCCTGGGCAAATACCGGTGGGGTTTCGCCGGTGACGCCAAAGTCGATGGAGCCGACGTTGAGGCCTTCAAGCAATTGCGGGCCGCCTGGGAACTCGGTCCACTGCACGTTCACGCCCTGGGCAGCGAGGCGCTTCTCCAGCGTGCCCTTGGCCTTGAGCAGCACCAGCGTGCCGTATTTCTGATAACCGATCCGCAGGGTCTCGGCGGCTTGGGCTTGAACAATGGCGCCGAAGGACACAGCCGCAGCAAACAGTGCGACCAGACCACGACGCAAGATGACAGTGCGCATGGCGCTCTCTCCAATCAATGCGTTTAGGGGGTTGGCTGCACCTGCTTGGCCGTTGGCGGCTGAGTAAGGTGAGTACTTCCAGGTTTCGATGTGGCTTAAATGCTCCAGCGAGCACTCAACAAACGTTCATTCAACAGGTTCGGGTCCAGCGGTTTCGGGCGGCGGGCCATGGCGCCGTAGAGCGTTTCCAGGGCCTCGTGCAAACGCTGTTCGAGCACCGGCACCAACTGCGCCTGGGCGCTGCCTTCGGCGTAGGCGATCTGGCTGTCTTCGGCAAAGATACCGTGGAGCAACTCCTGGGCCTTGAGCGCCGACAGCACCGGCTTCAAGGCGTAATCCACCGCGAGCATGTGGGCGATGCTGCCGCCGGTGGCCATTGGCAACACGATCTTGTGGGCCAGGGCGCGCTCGGGCAGCAGGTCCAGTACGGTTTTCAGCGCGCCGGAGAACGACGCCTTGTACACCGGCGTGGCGATCACCAGGCCGTCGGCGTTGGCGACTTGCTGCAGCAGGTCGATGACCTTGGGGCTGTCGAAGCGGGCGTGCAGCAAGTCTTCAGCCGGGAAGTCCCGTATCTGGTAACTCACCACTTCCACGCCTTTGTCTTGTAGCCACTGACGGGTTTTTTCCAGCAAGACCCCGGAGCGGGAACGCTGGCTGGGACTGCCTCCAAGTGTTACGACCAACATTCAGGAATTCCTTGAGCTAGTGCCGGCGGTTCGCTGTGTGGCGATGGCGCCAAGATGGGACAGACCATATCAGCAGATTTATATATCTTTAAATCTTATTTTTTCATGTGTTTATTCTTTAAATGCATATGGGCTGTATGAAACGCCGGGCGAAAAAAAAGGCCGTGAGAACGGCCTGAAAACCCCTGCATTGTGAGACGGGTCCTGCTTGATGGCGGTGGTGCCTGGACTGGCGCTATCGCGGGCAAGCCCGCTCCCACAGTTGACCGCATTCCCCTGTGGGAGCGGGCTTGCCCGCGATGGCGGTATCAGCGGTTAGGCTGAGGTGTCAGGCGCAGGTAAGGCTTCACTGCACGGTAACCCTTCGGAAAGCGCTTCTTGATCTCGTCCTCATCCTTGAGCGACGGCACGATCACCACTTCATCACCGTCCTGCCAGTTGGCCGGCGTGGCGACTTTGTAGTTGTCGGTCAGCTGCAACGAGTCGATCACCCGCAGGATTTCATGGAAGTTACGCCCGGTACTGGCCGGATAGGTAATGGTCAGGCGAATCTTCTTGTTCGGATCGATCACGAACAGCGAGCGCACGGTGAGGGTGTCACTGGCGTTCGGGTGGATCAGGTCGTAGAGGTCCGAGACTTTGCGATCGGCATCGGCCAGGATCGGGAAGTTGACGATCGTGTTCTGGGTTTCGTTGATGTCTTCGATCCACTTGTGGTGCGAATCCACCGGGTCGACGGACAGGGCGATGGCCTTGACGCCGCGCTTGGCGAACTCGTCCTTGAGCTTGGCGGTGAAGCCGAGTTCGGTGGTGCACACCGGAGTGAAATCCGCCGGATGGGAAAACAGCACGCCCCAGCTATCGCCCAGCCATTCGTGGAAACGAATCTTGCCGGCGCTGGAATCCTGTTCGAAGTCGGGGGCGATGTCGCCCAGTCTTAGGCTCATGGTGTGGCTCCTGGTGAGTGCTTATGGAGCCTACTGTGCATGGGTTGCAGATTATTTAAAAAGAATAAATATCGATTTATCTAGACGATAAAGGAATATTAAAAATCTGTTCATTGGACGCCACAACGGACGAGGAGCACCATCCGTTTCAAGGTTCGAGAAGGCCTTGAGACGCTGTACAAAGAGGGGTTTAGGAAGGGCTTGCGGGGGTTTGGCCCGACTTGAAAATGCAAGACACCTTGCCCGGCGTTACGCCGGGCAAGGTTTACAGTCTTACAGCAGTGGCAGCGAGTAGCTGACGATCAGGCGGTTTTCGTCCTGATTGCGCTGACCAGCAATGTCGTTGCGCCACATGGCGTTTTTCCAGGCTACACCGACGTTCTTGAACGGGCCTTCTGGTACGACGTAGGCAACAGTGATGTCACGTTCCCACTCGTTCGCGCCATTGGAGTTCACAGTCCGTTGCGGTGTTGTAGCGCCGACGGCACCACGGGTGTCGATGTTGTCGCCACGCAGGTAAACCACACCAGCGGTCAAGCCAGGTACGCCAACCTTGGCGAAGTCGAACGCGTAGCGAGCTTGCCAGGTACGTTCGCCAGCACGGGCAAACTTGGAGATCTGCGAGTCAGTGGTCAGATAAGCCGACGAACCGTCGCCTTGGTTCAACCATGGGAAGTCGCTGTCGCCGTTGCTGACCTGATAACCACCACCGAACGTGTGACCCGCCACCGAGTACAGGACCAAGCCGCTGTACAGGTTGTTGTCGACTTTACCTTTGGTGATGTTGTTACCGGCGGCGTTGGTACCGTAGTCACCGCTGGTGTAGTAGTTCGCGTCGTTGCTGTTGTTACCATCTGCGCGGCTGTTGAAGTAGCGCAGGTCGGTTTTCAACACGCCAGGACCGATTGCCCAGTTGTGCAGCAGGCCCAGGAAGTGTTGCTTGTAGAACTGGTCCAGATTGCCGTAGTAGTACTGGGCAGTCAGGTCCTTGGTGATCTTGTAGTCACCACCGGCGTAGTAAAACTTGTTGCTATCACGGCCAGAAGCGGTACGACCGTTCGCGCCAGCGATGGACAAGTTTTCGTTGTTGCTGGAGTTACGACCCTTGGCTTTTTCGATCTGACCGGCAACCAGTGTCAGGTCCTTGATGTCGCCAGAAGTGATCTGGCCGCCCTGGAAGGTTTGCGGCAGCAGACGACCGTCGTTGGTCACGATAACCGGCAGCTTAGGCTGCAGGGTGCCCAGCTTCAGCTCGGTCTGGGAGATCTTGGCTTTGGCAGTCAGACCCAGGCTGGAGTAGTTATCAACAGCTTCGCCGTTGGACTTGCTCGGGAAAACCGTGCCGCCGTAGGAACCGTAGTTGGTAGCAGTCTTGCCACTGGCGCCGTTGGTGCCGCCGCCCGAATCCAGACGCACGCCCAGCAGGCCGATAGCGTCAAGACCGAAACCCACGGTGCCCTTGGGTGTAGCCGGAAGTGAAGCGCAGGTCGAAAGCCTGGCCCCATTCTTCCTGCTTGTTCTGCGCGCCGGCCGCTTTGGTAGCGTCGTCACGGTTGTCAGTGTTGATGTAGAAGTTACGCAGGCCCCAGAGTGGCCTTGCTGTCTTCGATGAAACCGGCAGCGCCTGCTTGCTGGGCGATTGCGCCCAAAGCTACAGCCAAAGCCAAGGTGGACTTATTCATGTACCGCTCCTCTCATTTCTAATTTTTGTATTTCTTTGGTCTCGGGTCTGACGCCCTCGATCCACAGATGCGCGATTAGCACCGGATAGTGACTGACAAGTCAATCGTAACCTTGTGTGTCTACTACCTTCGTCTAACAGCAGTTAGATTTGGTCCCTGCAGGGTAATGAGTTTTTCATACACCCAAAAAGAATTGTTTCATTCTTTTTCATACGATTTGGGAATAAGCCTTTTCATGGCACGGAAGGGTCAGGGTAGACGCCCCGTTCCATAAGCTAATTCCTAAAGGGTATTTGTTAGCACTTTTTTAGATCGCTTAGTGTGGCCGTAGGGTTTCATACGTCACCCACGATCAAAAAGGCGACGCCATCATGGCCAAACGCGCATCCTCCCGTCAATTTGTTACAGTTTTTGTATCGCTTATATTTTTTTTGCTACCCAAGCCGTCGATTCAACACTGAACCGCGAGTTGTGACCGCTGTGCGCAATCTACCCATCGTCGCGCTAAACGTATCGGCGCAGATCAATACTTCTGAAGCATTGGCAAGGCGAGTGGACGGGCGGCGAAGTTCTTGAAGGAACAGGGGGAAGGTTGAGGGGGTGCTGCCGGATTATTCGGCCTTTGCGACCGACAACTTTATCCAAGAGTAAACGCGATTACCTGTGGGAGCTGGCTTGCCTGCGATTGCATCACCTCGGTCTTGCTGAAAGACCGAGTTGTCAGCATCGCAGGCAAGCCTGCTCCCACAGAAGCCAGGCCTGGGCTGGATCAGAGGGCCTTTTCGAAGATCTTCGAATTGCGCTGGTAGTTGTACAGCGACGCCCGCGCCGACGGCAGGCGGTCCACGCTGCTCGGCACAAAGCCCCGCTCGCGGAACCAGTGCGCAGTACGCGTCGTCAACACGAACAAGGTCTTCAAGCCCTGCGCCCGTGCACGGGTCTCGATGCGCTCCAGCAATACATCGCCGCGTGCGCCGTGGCGGTATTCGGGGTTCACCGCCAGGCACGCCAGCTCGCCCGCGTCCGAATCGGCGATCTGATACAGCGCCGCACAGGCGATGATCATGCCTTCACGCTCGACCACGCTGAACTGCTCGATCTCACGCTCCAGCACTTCCCGCGAACGGCGCACCAGAATGCCCTGCTCTTCCAGCGGGCTGATCAAATCCAGCAAACCGCCCACATCTTCGATGGCCGCTTCACGCACCTGCTCGAACTGTTCCTGGGCCACCAGCGTACCGCCGCCGTCCCGGGTGAACAGCTCGGTGAGCAGCGCGCCATCTTCGGCGTAGCTGACGATATGGCTGCGCCCTACCCCGCCACGGCACGCTTCGGCGGCGGCATCGAGCAGTTCGGCCTGGTAGTTGTTGCCCAGGCGTTGCAGGTGCGCCGGCACTTGTTGCGGGCGCAACTCACGCACCAGGCGGCCGTTTTCATCGATCAGACCCTTGTCTGCGCCAAACAGCAGCAGCTTGTCGGCACCCAGGTCGATGGCGGCGCGGGTGGCGACGTCTTCGCAGGCCAGGTTGAAGATCTCGCCGGTGGGCGAATAACCCAGCGGCGACAGCAGCACGATGGAGCGCTCGTCCAGCAGGCGGCCGATGCCCTTGCGGTCAACCCGGCGCACTTCGCCGGTGTGGTGGTAGTCCACGCCTTCCAGCACGCCGATCGGCCGCGCGGTTACCAGGTTGCCGCTGGCCACGCGCAGGCGCGAGCCCTGCATCGGCGACGAAGCCATGTCCATCGACAAGCGTGCTTCGATGGCGATCCGCAGGTGGCCGACCGCGTCGATCACGCACTCCAGCGTCGCTGCATCGGTGATGCGCAGGCCTTCGTGGTAAGCCGGGGTCAGGCCACGGGCTTCAAGACGGGTTTCGATTTGCGGGCGCGAACCGTGCACCAGCACCAGCCGCACGCCCAGGCTGTGGAGCAGCACCAGGTCGTGGACGATATTGCCGAAGTTGGGATGTTCCACACCATCGCCGGGCAACATGACCACAAAGGTGCAGTCGCGGTGGGCGTTGATGTAAGGAGAAGCGTGACGAAGCCAATTAACGTAGTCGGGCATAACACCTGGGCCTGTAATAAAAAGCAGCCGAAAAAGGATCATTCATGAAAGCGCACAGCGGGCTGATGGTTATCGTCGGAACAGGCTTGGCGACACGCTCACTCTCCTCAATATGGACGAACAGGCAGGGGTTAATTTATGCGGGTTTCAGGCAGTAATGTTCGATCAGTTCCCGCAATAGACGCACTGTAGGCGTCAAGCGTGACATTTCGAGGTACTCGCCCGGCTGGTGGGCGCAGGCGATATCGCCAGGGCCGAGCACCAGGGTTTCACAACCAAGGCGCTGAAGATAAGGCGCTTCGGTGCCGAACGCTACTGCTTCGGCACGATGACCGGTCAAACGTTCCGCAACCCGCACCAGTTCAGCGTCTTCAGGCTGTTCGAACGGCGGTACTTCGGGGAACAGCGGCGCGTAGTCGATCTGCACCTGATGGCGCTCGGCCAGGGGTTCGAGCTTCTGGCGGATGGCAGCGCGCAACACCTCGGGGTCCATGCCCGGCAGCGGGCGCAGGTCGAACTCCAGGGAGCACTGGCCGCAGATGCGGTTGGGGTTGTCGCCACCGTGGATGCAGCCGAAGTTCATCGTCGGCTGCGGCACGCTGAATTGCGGGTTGCGATATTGGCCCTGCCACACCTGGCGCAAGCCGCGCAGTTCGCTGATGGCATCGTGCATGGCTTCCAGGGCGCTGTGGCCCAGGCTCGGGTCCGACGAATGGCCGCTGCGGCCGAGGATGTCGATGCGCTCCATCATCACGCCTTTATGCAGGCGGATCGGCTTGAGGCCGGTGGGCTCGCCGATCACCGCCGCACGGCCCAGCGGGCGCCCGGCTTCAGCCAGCGCGCGGGCGCCGGACATGGAGCTTTCTTCATCGCAAGTGGCGAGGATCAGCAACGGTTGCTTGAACGGCTGATCCAGCAGCGGCAGCACGGCTTCAATCGCCAGCGCGAAAAAGCCCTTCATGTCGCAACTGCCCAATCCCACCCAGCGGCCGTCAACTTCCGTCAGTTTGAGGGGATCGGTCTTCCACAGCGCCGCATCATAGGGAACGGTATCGCTATGCCCCGCCAGCACCAGGCCGCCGGGGCCGCTGCCAAAGCTGGCGAGCAGGTTGAACTTGCCGGGGTTGACGTGTTGGATGTCGATGGCAAAACCCAGGTCCCCCAGCCAACTGGCGAGCAAATCGATCACCGGGCGGTTGGTCTGGTCGAGAGACGCCTGGGTGCAACTGACCGACGGCGCGGCAATCAATGCGGCGAACTGCTCTTTCATAGACGGTAATGGCATGCGCGGTCTCTCAACTTCCCGGATGAAGCCCACTATAGAGCCATCTGCACGACACAATAAACCGTTGCGGCGCGTTGCCGGGCTCAGTCCTGTACACTGCACGGCCTTGGCAGCCACTCTTTTTCCCGGCTGCGCTCCCGATCCTGGATTTTCCGGCCATGCAGAAAGAAACCGAAATCAAGCTCCGCGTCAGCCGCGAAACCCTCGCCGCGCTGCGTGAGCACCCGCTACTGAAAAAACGCAACAAAAGTGGCTGGGAACGCCGTGAGTTGATGAACCAGTATTTCGACACCCCCGAGCGCGACCTGGCCCAGGCCAAAGTCGCCCTGCGCCTGCGCAAGGACGGTGACGAGATCATCCAGACCCTCAAGACCCGTGGCCAGAGCGTCGCCGGCTTGTCGGAACGCAACGAGTACAACTGGGACCTGGCCAAAGCCAAGCTCGACGTGAAGAAACTCGACGGCGAATGCTGGCCCGAGCAACTGGCCGAGCTGGACAAAAAGACCCTCAAGCCGATCTTCACCACCGACTTCGTGCGTGAACGCGCCGAAATCGCCTGGGGCCGTGGCAAGGCCAAGGTGGTGATCGAAGCCGCCCTGGACCTGGGCCACGTGGTGGTTGGCAAGCAGAAAGAAGAAATCTGCGAGCTGGAACTGGAACTGCGCGAAGGTGAACCGGCCGCCCTGCTGGAACTGGCCGCCGAACTGGCCGCGACCCTGGCGTTGATGCCGTGCGACATCAGCAAGGCCGAGCGCGGCTACCGCCTGTATGACGCCAGCAGCTACTCCCTGAGCCTGCCGGCGCCGCAGATCCACGCCGAAATGCCGCTGGACGACGCCTTCGCCGCGATCATGTGGCACCTGCTCGGCAGCAGCCAGCGCCTGGCCGAGCAATACCGTTTCAATGGCCACTGGCGCCTGCTGCAAGACTGGGTCGACAACCTCGGCGAACTGCGCGCCCTGATCGGCAGCCTCGGCCAGGCCGCACCGCGCCAATCCACCAGCGAACTGCGCAGCGCCCTGGATGCCCTGCTGGAAGACTGGCGCCCACTGGTACAAGCCGGTGATGACGACGAAGACATCCGCAAAGCCGCTCCTGAGCAATTCGTTGAAGAATTGGACGACGTGCGCTGGGGCCTGTTCTCACTGAACACCTCGCGTTGGCTGCTGGCCCGCGCCTGGACCGCCGAGCGCAATGTGCGCGGCAACCGCCAGGGCGCAGCGCAAATCACCAACTGGCTGCCGCGCCTGCTGGCCGACGATGCCGTTGCCCTGCAACTGCCGCGCTACCAGCAACAACCGGAAGACCTGGCCGAGCAACTGCCGCGTATCGAACGCATCCAGGCGTGGCTGCACCATGCCCGCCATGTGGTGGACATCCCGGAAATGGACCGTCTGTATGGCGAGCTGAACAAGCTGGCGCAACTGGCCAACCAGCCGATCACCGATGAGTCGCTGGATGCGCGCATGCACCAGGCGATTGCGGTGTATCAGAACCGGGCTTGGAAGACCTTGTTGCGTCTGTAAGGACGCTATCGCGGCGGTGCGACGATTCGACAAGCCCGCTCCCACCTTGACCGCGTTCCAACTCTGGAATGCAGTCAAGTGTGGGAGCGGGCTTGCCCGCGATGAGGCCAGCCCAGTCAGCGCAAAACCGGCAAGCTGGTAGTGGACTTGATCTCCGACAACGCCACAATCGAATTGACCTCCTGAATCCCCGGCACCATCGACAACTTCTCAAAGAAAAACCGCTCGTACGCCTCGATATCCGCCGTGACGATGCGCAACAGAAAATCCACCGCCCCCATCAGCACATAACACTCCAGGACTTCTGGAAACCCACGAATCGCGTCGGTGAATTCAGTGAAGTTGGAGCGCCCGTGAGCATTGAGTTTGACCTCGGCGAAGATCTGCGTGTTGAGGCCGATCTTTTTGCGATCCAGTAGCGTCACCTGCGCGCGAATCACCCCCTCCTCCTTGAGACGCTGGATGCGCCGCCAGCACGGCGACTGGGACAGGCCGACCTGTTCGGCGATCTGCGCACTGGAGAGCGAGGAATCCTCTTGCAGCAAGGCCAGGATGCGACGGTCGTAGGCGTCCAGCTCACTGTGCATATAAATACCTTCTATGGCGCTTATCTTGAATTGAATGATTCGATAATTCGAAATATAGGCTCATCTTAGATAAGAAATCTCCGCTGGCGAATGTAAAAATTTCTCCAGTCGAATCTGGAGAATTCCCATGCACGCCGTCGAAACCAGCCACTCTGTTACCCGCGCCGATGTGTGGGCCGTCAACAGCGCCCATTGCCAGGCGCATTACCAGATCGTCGCCGAAGCGGAGCCGGATGTGCTGTGCCGGGTGCTCAACTATTTCGCCCTGCAATGCCTCACCCCACAGCAGGTGACGGTGAACCGCGAACAGGACCTGCTGACGATCGACATCACCCTGGACGGCCTGAGTTGGCACCGTGCCCAGGTGATCGGTGAAAAGATTCGAAACCTGATCAGCGTGTGTTCGCTGGAACTGTGGCCGGCTGATGCCGTGCGGGCTGCGGCGCTGGTGGCGGCGGCTCAGTAAAAGTCTGCAATACACCCTGGGAGGAAGATTTTTCGGGGCTGACTAGCCTGGGATTACGTCCAACACCTCCCAGGAAACCCTTGATGCCTGCTGATAAACGCTTGGAATTGCAGCTGTTGTTGCCGCCCCTGATCGACGCGGGGCTGGTGACTGCCGATATGGCAAAGCGCCTGTCTGCGCTTGCGACCAGCAACACCCTGCATCCCCTGGAAAGCATCGCCGCCCTGGGCCCCTCGCTGGAGCGCTTGACCCAGTGGCTGGCCGGACATGCCAGGCAAGCGTATTGGCGCATCGACCCGCTGAAGATCGACGCGGCCACCGTCGTACCCTTGATGTCCCACGCCTTCGCCCAACGCCACGCCATTCTTGCCGTGGCGGTGGATGCGCACAGCGTCACCATCGCCAGTGCCCAGCCATTCGTCACCGGTTGGGAAGCGGGGTTGGCCCAGGTCCTCAAGCGCTCGATCAAGCGCGTGGTGGCCAATCCCCAGGACATCCAGCGCTGCATCGGTGAGTTTTATCGGCTGGCGCAGTCCGTCAGCGGCGCCGATCAAAAGATGGCTGCACCGGGCCCTTTCGAACTGCTCAACCTCGGCGCCAGCGACCAGGAGCCCGACGCCAACGACGCCCATATCGTCAATATCGTCGACTGGCTGTTGCAGTACGCCTTTGCCCAGCGCGCCAGCGATATCCATATAGAACCGGGCGGTGAACTGGGCCGCGTGCGCTTGCGCATCGATGGGCTGCTGCACGACGTGTACCAATTTCCGCAGCAGGTGACGATGGCGGTCGTCAGTCGCCTGAAAAGCCTGGGCCGGATGAACGTGGCGGAAAAACGCAAACCCCAGGACGGTCGGGTCAAGACCAAGGGCCCAACCGGCACCGAGGTTGAACTGCGCCTCTCGACCCTGCCCACCGCGTTCGGCGAGAAACTGGTGATGCGCATCTTCGACCCCCAGGTGCTGCTCAAGGACTTCGACCAGTTGGGCTTATCCACCGAGGACCAACGGCGCTGGCACACCATGACGCACCAGGCCCACGGCATCATCCTGGTCACCGGCCCGACCGGTTCCGGCAAGACCAGCACGCTCTACACCACGCTCAAGCAACTGGCGACCCGCGAGGTCAACCTGTGCACCGTGGAAGACCCTATCGAGATGGTCGAACCGGCGTTCAACCAGATGCAGGTGCAGCACAATATCGACCTGACCTTCGCCAGCGGCATCCGCGCCCTGCTGCGCCAGGACCCGGACATCATCATGATCGGCGAGATCCGCGACCAGGAAACCGCAGAAATGGCGATCCAGGCAGCACTGACCGGGCACCTGGTGCTGGCCACCCTGCACACCAACGACGCACCCAGTGCAGTCGCCCGTTTGCAGGAGCTGGGAATTGCTCATTATTTGATCAGGGCTACCCTTATAGGAGTGATGGCGCAACGCTTGGTAAGGCTGTTGTGCCCCCACTGCAAACGCATGCGCGAAGGCGCCCATGAGGCCGTTGGCTGCGGGGAATGTCGAAACAGTGGTTACCGGGGACGTGCCGGCGTCTATGAAATCATGGTGCTGGACGAACACCTCAAGGCGTTGATCACCCCCGGCGCCGACGTGCAGGCCTTGCGCCAGAGCGCGATGGCCCAAGGCATGTGCAGCCTGCGCATGGCCGCCACGGAAAAAGGCCAGCGCCGGCCTGACAACAGTGGCCGAAGTGTTGCGGGTCACACCCGGGGATTCAGAAACAAATCCTTTGATTGTTGCGGCGTGAAACCGTTTTTATCGGTGACAACACCGTTACACTCCGCTCACTGACAACATCGGATAGGGAATCGCTATGCAGATCGGAACCGTACTGCTTATTTTCGTGGGCTTGGCCGTGGCCTTGCTCATCATGGGCTTCAAGGTGGTGCCCCAGGGCTACCAATGGACGGTCGAGCGTTTCGGCCGCTACACCAACACCCTCAAGCCCGGCCTGAACATCATCATCCCGGTCATGGACCGCATCGGTCGCAAGATCAACGTGATGGAAAGCGTGCTGGATATCCCGCCACAGGAAGTCATCACCGCCGACAACGCTACCGTGCAGATCGACGCCGTGTGCTTCTTCCAGGTGGTCAATACCGCCCAGGCCGCCTACGAGGTCAACAACCTCGAACACGCCATCCGCAACCTGCTGCAAACCAATATCCGTACCGTCCTCGGCTCCATGGAACTGGATGCGATGCTCAGCCAGCGTGACGGCATCAACGAGAAACTGCTGCGTACCGTCGATGAAGCCACCGCGCCATGGGGCATCAAGATCACCCGGATCGAAATCAAGGACATCAGCCCGCCAGCAGACCTGATGGCCGCCATGTCCGGCCAGATGAAAGCCGAGCGGATCAAGCGTGCACAGATTCTCGAAGCCGAAGGCCTGCGGGCGTCGGCGATCCTGACGGCCGAAGGCAAGAAGCAGGCGCAGATCCTGGAGGCCGAAGGCAGCCGCCAGGCAGCATTCCTCGAATCCGAAGCCCGTGAGCGTCAGGCCGAAGCCGAAGCGCGCGCGACACAAGTAGTGTCGGAGGCAATTGCTTCGGGCAACGTGCAGGCGGTCAACTATTTCGTCGCGCAAAAATACATCGACGCCCTCGGCAAGCTGGCCTCGGCCAACAACAGCAAGGTGATCCTGATGCCGCTGGAAGCCAGCCAGGTGATCGGCGCGGTCGGCGGTATCGGCGAGATCGTCAAGGCGACCTTCGACAGCAAGAAAGGCTGAGGCGACCACCATGTGGGATTTCCTGCAGCATCTGTCGTTTTGGGATTGGCTGGCACTGGGCACGGTGCTGCTGATTCTTGAGGTCTTTGGTGCCGGCGGTTACCTGTTGTGGATGGGTATCGCAGCGGCGGCCGTGGGTGTGATCAAGTTCCTGGTGCCGTCCCTGGGGCTGGAATGGCAACTGCTGCTGTTCGCGGTGCTGTCGTTACTGACGGCAGTGGGCTGGTGGAAGCGCCTGCGCAGCAGCGCCAGGCCCAGCGACCAGCCCGGGCTGAATGAACGGGGTTCGGAGCTTGTCGGACGTGTCTTTGTGGTGCATCAGCCGATTATCGATGGCCGGGGCAAGGTCAAGGTCGGCGATGGCGTATGGATGGTGACCGGTCCTGACAGCCCTGCAGGCGCTCAAGTCCGGGTGGTTGGCCAGGACGGGGTGATTTTAAAGGTTGAAACTGTTTAGTCACTGATGGAACTCGGGAGGCCTGACTACAATCATAAAGTACAGATAACCACCCGGAGTCACCCATCATGCGTCTCAAATATGCTGTCGCAACCCTCGCTGTGCTTTCCCTCCCTGTCGGTTCAGCCATGGCCGACAGTTTCTGGCGCAATGTCATCTCGTCGGGCGCCACTACTGGCTCGACGTACCTGACCTTCAAGGACCACAAGCTGGTGGTCGCTGCGCAAGATGACGCGGGCAGCTTTGTTGCCAGCGACGGCGGCATCCGCGGCCCGTACCTGGAAGCCGCGATGCAGAAAGTCCGCGCCGACAACCCTGGCCTGCAGGCCACGGACATGGAGCTGGCCAACGCCATCCTCGCGAAAAATGCCGTCACCGAGTAATACTCGGCCCATAAAAAATGCCGCTTTTAAGCGGCATTCTTATATTCGTTCTTACAGCCATCAGTGCTGATAACTACACATACATTCTGCTTTTCACCAACTGATCGAGATAGGTCCTGTCGTGACAGGCAGGGGCCAGATCACAAGCTATGGATTCCTTTTATACAAAGCGAATCACTGCCCATGCAAAAGCTTGTCTACGCAATACTTCTCGCGACATTCACAACCTCTCACGCGCAAGCAGAAAGCTGGTACGGGTCGGCAAAACTCAACAGCGCCCGCCAAAACCTCTCGAGTGCGTTACTGACCAGCCCCCGCGTCACCGAGCGAGTGCAAGCCCCCGATAGCACCAAGTCACTCGTCGCCTCGTTTGCAATGGGTTATGCCTTTACCGATGGCTGGCGTATGGAAGGGGAATACACGATGCCAAACAGCTCCGCGTTCAAATCCTACTGGGCGCCCTTCAATGCCAACGTCAACAACCTGCAGGTCAACAGCCAGCGCTTGATGCTCAATGGCTACAAAGACATTCCGATCAACCATTGGCTGTCGTTTTACGGCATGGCTGGGATGGGGGTTGCACGGATTGAAGCCAAGGGCTACCAAACCATTGATACCCGCCGTTTCGCCAATAACCGCCAGCATAATTTCGCCTACAGTGTGGGCATGGGCCTGGAGGCCAAGGCCAACGAACAACTCACCCTGGGCGCCGGATACCGATACGTCGCCATGGGCGATGTAGAAACCGGCTACAACACCTTCGCCAATCGAATAAATGCCCGGGATGAACAGCTCAAAGGCAAACTCAAGGAGCAGAATGTGTTTCTGGAGGCACGCTTGTCCTTCTGACTTGCCAAAGGGAATGCCGCTCATCAAGCGGCATTTCCATCGTCACCATGACGATTCATTCACGGGCGACAGGCTATATTCAGTCGAGCCGTGCAACCATGCCGGTTCTGATAAGCCTTTTCTCATCGCCAATCTGAAACGGATGCCTTCGTCGTCATGAGCCAACAGCCCTTCCTGCCGTTTTCCAAACCCACCATCGACGAAGCCACTATCTCGGCAGTCGGCGATGTACTGCGCTCGGGCTGGATCACCAGCGGGCCGAAAGTGCAGGCATTCGAAGCCCAGCTGTCGGAATATTTCGGCGGCCGGCCGGTGCGCACCTTCAACTCGGGCACCTGCACCATGGAGATCGCCCTGCGCATCGCCGGGATCGGCCCGGGCGATGAAGTCATCACCACGCCAATCTCCTGGGTCGCCACGGCCAATGTGATCCTGGAAGTGGGTGCTACGCCGGTGTTTGCCGATATCGACCCAGTCACCCGCAATATCGACCTGGCTCAGGTCGAAGCGGCAATCACGCCGCGCACCAAGGCAATCATCCCGGTTTACCTGGCTGGCCTGCCGCTGGATATGCCAATGCTTTACGCGCTGGCCAACAAGTACAACCTGCGCATCGTCGAAGACGCCGCCCAGGCCCTGGGCTCCAGCTGGGATGGCGAACGCATCGGTGCCACCGGGGATTTCGTGTCGTTCAGCTTCCAGGCGAACAAGAACATCACCTCTTCCGAGGGCGGCTGCCTGGTATTGAACAATGCCGAAGAAGCGCGCCTGGCCGAGAAGTATCGCCTGCAAGGCGTGACCCGCACCGGCTTCGACGGCCTGGATGTGGATGTGTTGGGCGGCAAGTTCAACATGACCGATATCGCGGCGGCGATCGGCCTGGGGCAGTTCGCCCATATCGAGAAGATCACCGCCCATCGCCAGAACCTGGCGCGGCATTACTTCGATTGCTTCGGCAGCGACTTCGAAGAACAGTACGGCGCACAACTGCCGCCGGCGGATTTCGAAAACAGCAACTGGCACCTGTTCCAACTGGTGCTGCCGGAGCGTCAGGACGGCCTGCCGGCCCGCGCCACCTTCATGGAACAGATGCAAGCCCACGGCGTCGGCATTGGCTATCACTACCCGCCGATCCACCTGCTCAGCCTTTATCGGGCACAGGGGTTCAAGGAAGGCATGTTCCCGGTGGCGGAAAAGGTTGGGCGTTTGATCGTGTCGTTGCCGATGTTCACGGCGATGACCGAGGCGGATGTGGAGCGGTCGGTGGCGGCAGTCAAAGCCGTACTGAAAGCGAACTGAAAACTCTGGCTCACCCCAATCAAATGTGGGAGCTGGCTTGCCTGCGATAGCATCACTGCGGTGTAACTAATACACCGAGGTATCTGCATCGCAGGCAATCCAGCTCCCACAGGGGTTACTGCTGTTTCTACTGCCAGCGTTTACTCGCCGATGGCAGCCTTGTAGCCAGCAGCATCCAGCAGTTTTTCCAGGTCAGCCGGGTTGCTTGGCTTGAGCTTGAAGATCCAGGCGCCATACGGATCGGAGTTCAGCAGCTCAGGCTCGCCGCTCAGGGCCTCGTTCACCGCAATCACTTCGCCAGCCACTGGCGAGTAGATATCCGAAGCGGCCTTCACCGACTCAACCACACCCGCCTGATCCGCTGCGGCAAACACGTTGCCCACTTCGGTCAGCTCGACAAACACCACATCCCCCAACGCTTCCTGGGCATGGTCGGAGATACCCACGGTCACGGTGCCGTCAGCTTCCAGACGGGCCCATTCGTGACTTTCGGCAAAACGCAGGTCGGCAGGGATATCGCTCATAGTCTGTGTCCTCAAGAAGTAATGTCAGCGGCCATTGGCCTGCCGGAAATAGGTTAGATCAAGGTTTTGCCATGGCGCACGAAGGTCGGCTTGACCACTCGAACCGGATACCACTTGCCGCGGATTTCCACTTCAGCCCGATCGGCCGTCGCCGTCGGTACACGCGCCAGGGCAATGGATTTGCTCAACGTAGGAGAGAAACTACCACTGGTGATCTCTCCTTCGCCAACATTGGCGATACGAACCACCTGGTGAGCGCGTAAAACCCCGCGTTCTTCCAGCACCAACCCGACCAATTTGAACTGCACGCCGGCCGCCAATTCAGCCTCCAGCGCGGCGCGGCCGATGAAGTTGCGCCCGGCAGGCTCCCAGGCAATGCTCCAGGCCATGTTGGCGGCGAGCGGGGAAACGTCCTGGTGGATGTCCTGGCCGTACAGGTTCATGCCGGCTTCAAGACGCAGGGTATCGCGGGCACCGAGGCCGATAGGAGAAATGCCGGCGCCCACCAGGTCGTTGAAAAAACCCGGGGCCTGATCGGCAGGCAACACAATCTCCAGGCCGTCTTCGCCGGTATAACCGGTGCGGGCGATAAACCAATCGCCATCGGCCAGGCCTTCGAACGGCTTGAGCTGGTGAATCAGGGCGCCGCGGGACTGGGTGACCAGCTCGGCGATCTTCTGCCGGGCATGAGGGCCCTGAATGGCGAGCATGGCCAACTCGGACCGCTCATTGAGCTGCACGTGGAAGCCGCCCAATTGCGCCTGCATCCAAGCCATGTCCTGGTCGCGGGTAGCGGCGTTGACCACCAGCCGGTAACCGGCGTCGGTACGGTAGACGATCATGTCGTCCACCACGCCGCCCTTGTCGTTGAGCATGGCGCTGTACAACGCACGGCCGCAGCCATGCAGACGCTCGACATCATTGGCCAGCAGGTGCTGGAGCCAATCCTTGGCCTGGGGGCCGCTGACATCGATCACGGTCATATGAGATACATCGAACACCCCGCAGTCGCGTCGCACCTGATGGTGTTCTTCAACTTGCGAGCCGTAATGCAGAGGCATATCCCAACCGCCAAAATCGACCATTTTCGCGCCGAGGGCGAGATGCAGGTCATACAGAGGCGTACGCTGTCCCATGGGTTTCTCCTTCCGGGCTTGGCGAAGGTGCGCAGCGTTGCCATATGCGCTGGATGCCTTGAGTTACAAGGCCTGTAGCCACATACCGCAACCCGACCAGAAAGACGGAGCGCACCGAATGCCGCGCATTGTAGCCGCAAGCCGTGGGCCTGGCACCTAAGCGATTTGTCGGGCAGAGCGCCGAATCAAGCCGATCACCGGCAGCAGGCCGACCAACACCAGCGTCAGCGCCGGCAATGACGCCCGCGCCCACTCGCCTTCGCTGGTCATTTCAAAGATCCGAACCGCCAGGGTGTCCCAGCCAAACGGGCGCATCAGCAAGGTCGCGGGCATTTCCTTGAGCACGTCGACGAACACCAGCAACGCCGCACTCAGCGTCCCCGGCAGCAACAGCGGCAGATACACTTTGCAAAACAGTCGCGGTCCACTCACCCCAAGGCTGCGGGCAGCTTCCGGCAACGACGGGCGGATGCGCGCCAGGCTGTTTTCCAGCGGCCCATAGGCCACCGCCAAAAAGCGCACCAGATACGCCAGCACCAGCGCCGACAGGCTGCCCAGCAGCAACGGCTTGCCCGCACCGCCCAACGAGCCGGACAGCGGCACCACCAGTTCGCGGTCCAGGTAGCTGAACGCCAACATGATCGACACCGCCAGCACCGAACCCGGCAAGGCATACCCGACGTTGGCCAGGCTGATGCCGGAGCGGATCGCCCGGGTCGGCGCCAGGCGGTTGGCGAACGCCAGCACCAGCGCCACGCTGACCGTGATCAACGCCGCGATACCGCCCAGGTAAAGGGTATGCACGATCAGGCCCGAATAGCGCTCATCCACGTCGAAACGGCCGCGCTGCCAGAACCAGGCGACCAGTTGCAGCATCGGGATGACAAACGCGCAGGCAAACACCAGACCACACCAACTGCTGGCTGCTGCGGCCTTGAAGCCGCGCAGGTGATACAGCGCCTTGCCCCGTGGCCGCTCATTACTCGGCCGACTGGCGCCCCGGGCCCGGCGCTCGCCGTACAGCACCAGCATCACCACCAGCAGCAACAGGCTGGCCAACTGCGCCGCACTCGACAGGCTGAAAAAACCGTACCAGGTTTTATAGATGGCAGTGGTGAAGGTATCGAAGTTGAACACCGAGACCGCACCGAAATCCGCCAGGGTCTCCATCAGCGCCAACGCCACACCCGCGCCGATCGCCGGCCGCGCCATGGGCAGGGCGACGCGCCAGAACGCTTGCCAAGGCGATTGCCCCAGCACCCGCGCGGCCTCCATCAGCCCTTTGCCCTGGGCGAGAAACGCGGTGCGCGCCAGCAGGTAGACGTAGGGATAGAACACCAGCACCAGGACAATGATCACACCGCTGGTGGAGCGCACACGCGGCAGGCGCAGGCCGCTGCCGAACCATTCGCGCAGGAGGGTTTGCACCGGACCGGCGAAGTCCAGCAGGCCGACAAACACAAAAGCCAGCACATAGGCCGGAATCGCGAAGGGCAGCATCAGCGCCCAATCCAGCCAGCGTCGCCCGGGGAATTCGCAGAGGCTGGTGAGCCAGGCCAGGCTGACGCCAAGCAAGGTCACGCCGACACCGACGCCGAGCACCAGGGTCAGGGTGTTGCCCAGCAGGCGCGGCATCTGGGTTTCCCAGAGGTGGGACCAGATTTGCGCATCGATGCTTTGCCAGGACAGCAACAGCACGCTCAGCGGCAGCAGCACCAGGGCGGCGACGGTGAAGACCGGCAGGTACCAGCGGCGTTGGGCGGGGTGGGCCAAGGAAAAGCTCTCAGAATAATGAAGGATTTGAAGCCGCCGTTAACAGATGTGGGAGCTGGCTTGCCTGCGATGCAGGCACCTCGGTGTATCAGTGATACCGAGGTGATGCTATCGCAGGCAAGCCAGCTCCCACACAAACCTGCTCCCACATTTGGAGCTGCGGTGTCCTACAGAGTGTACTTAGTTCCAGCCAGCGCGATCCATCAGGCGAATCGCCTCAGCCTGGCGCTTGCCCGCCACTTCCACCGGCAAGGTGTCCGCGACGAACTTGCCCCAGGTCGCCACTTCGGCCGACGGCGGTACCGCCGGGTTGGCCGGGAATTCCTGGTTCACGTCGGCAAAGATCTTCTGCGCCTCAGGCGTGGTCATCCACTCCACCAAGGCCTTGGCCGCTTCCGGGTGCGGTGCGTGCTTGGTCAGGCCGATGCCCGAGAGGTTCACATGCACGCCACGGTCGCCCTGGTTCGGCCAGAACAGCTTCACCGCCAGCTTCGGGTTCTGCTTGTGCAGGCGCCCGTAGTAGTAGGTGTTGACGATACCCACGTCGCATTGCCCGGCGTTGATGGCTTCGAGCACCGCAATGTCATCGGAGAACACGTCGGTGGACAGGTTGTTGACCCAACCCTTGACGATTTCTTCGGTCTTGGCCGCGCCATGGGTTTCGATCAGGGTGGCGGTCAGCGACTGGTTGTAGACCTTCTTGGCCGTGCGCAGGCACAGGCGACCTTCCCACTGCTTGTCGGCCAGGGCTTCGTAGGTGGTCAGGTCACCCGGTTTCACGCGGTCGGTGGAATAGGCGATGGTCCGCGCGCGCAGGCTCAGGCCAGTCCAGGCGTGGCTGGAGGAGCGGTATTGCAGGGGAATGTTCTTGTCGATCACCGGCGAGGTGAACGGTTGCAGGATGCCCATCTGCTCGGCCTGCCAGAGGTTGCCGGCATCGACGGTGAGCAGCAGGTCGGCGGTGGCGTTTTCGCCCTCGGCCTTGATGCGCTGCATCAGCGGGGCTTCCTTGTCGGTGATGAACTTCACCTGTACGCCGGTCTTCTGGGTGTAGGCGTCGAATACCGGCTTGATCAGTTCGTCGATGCGCGAGGAGTAGACCACCACTTCGTCGGCTGCCTGCACGGTGGTGCTGCCGATCAGGGTGAGTGCCAGGGCAGTCAGGAGGCGCTTGGGTGCCAACATGGGGGCGGTCTCTCATTTGCAAAAAGAGGGCAAATGATAAGGACTCACATTTGCTGGCGCTTGGTGGAGGCGTTACCAGATGTTGCATGAGTGGGATTTGTAGTGGGGCTGATGGCCTCATCGCGGGCAAGCCCGCTCCCACAGGGACTGTATTTCAAGGTCAGGGTTTGGCGAGGTCTGGGAGGTCGCCACTTAAACCCAACGCTTGACGCACAAACACCGCTTTAGCTTCGGGCATCTGGTCGACCATCTTCAGCCCGGCATTGCGCAACCAGCGCAGTGGCAGTTGGTCGGCCTGGAACAAGCGCTCAAAACCCTCCATCGCCGCCATCAACGCCAGGTTGTGCGGCATGCGCCGACGCTCATAACGGCTCAACACTTTCACATCCGCCAGGCGCTGGCCGCGTTCGTTGGCTGACAGCAGCACTTCGGCCAGTGTCGCCGCGTCGAGGAAGCCCAGGTTCACGCCCTGCCCCGCCAATGGGTGGATCACGTGGGCCGCGTCGCCGATCAACGCCAGGCCTTCGGCCACGTAGCGTTTGGCGTGGCGCTGGCGCAAGGGCACGCAGACGCGCGGGTCGGCGCTGATCACCGTGCCCAGGCGGCCTTCAAAGGCGCGCTCGAGTTCGCGACAGAAGCTCTCATCGTCCAGCGCCATCAGGCGTTCGGATTCAGCCGGTGTGGTGGACCAGACGATCGAACACCAGTCCTCCTGACCGTCCCGCACCAACGGCAAGAACGCCAGTGGGCCGGTGTCGGTAAAACGCTGCCAGGCTGTGCGCTGATGCGGTTGGCTGCTGCGCACGCTGGTGACGATGGCGTTGTGCAGGTAATCCCATTCACGGGTCGCGGTGCCGGTGAGGCGGCGCACGGCGGAGTTGGCGCCGTCGGCCGCCACCACCAGCGGCGCGCGCAAGGTGCGGCCGTCGGCCAGGGTCAGCAGCCAGTCGTCGCCGGAGCGGCGCATCTGTTCCAGGCGCGCATTGGCCAACAGGCCCAGGTCGCAGTCGTGCAAACGATCGAGCAAGGCGTCCTGGACCACACGGTTTTCGACGATATGCCCCAGCACTTCGGCATGCACGCTGGCCGCCGAAAAATGGATCTGCCCGGTGCCGCTGCCGTCCCACACCTGCATCTCGCCGTAAGGGCTGGCGCGGCGCTCGACAATGCCGTCCCACACGCCAAGGCGTTCGAGGATGCGCTGGCTGGCCGCCGACAACGCGCTCACGCGGGGTTCAAAGGCTGCGTCACGGTCGAAGGGTTTGACACTCAGCGGGCTGCCGTCCAGCAGCAGCACTTGCAGGCCACTGCCCTGCAACGCCAGCGCCAGGGCGCTTCCGACCATTCCGGCCCCGACAATCAGCACATCTGCGCGCATGTCCATGGTTTAAGCCTGTCTCGCTGGCGGCTTGCGCCGCACGTAAAGGGTTTTATCGACGCGCGCCACCAGGGTGCCGGCGCCGTCATGAATCTGCACCTTGAGGTGGGGCAAGTACTTCTCGCCCCCTTCGGTCTGCCGGCGGATCTCGTCGAGCAAGGCGTCGTCGATGGAAAACTCGGCAAACACCGGGCCTTTGCCCGGCGAGATGAAGTCGATGCTGGCGGCCTTGTCCCAGACGATGTAGTCGCGGCCCAGGTTCTCCATGAGCATCAACATGTAGAACGGATCGACCATCGAATACAGGCTGCCGCCGAACTGCGTGCCGACGTAGTTACGGTTGTACCAGCCCAGGCCCATGCGCACTTTGACGTGACGAAAATCGGCGCTCATCTGCTGCACGCTGACGCCCGCGCCCAGGTACGGCGGGTACAGGGTCATGATCCAACGCAACAGCCGCGCCTTGCCCAGGCGCTCGATCAACCACTTACGCATCGGGACGCGTGCCCAGGCCCATGGCCTGACGGGCGAACCAGCGTTTGGCCGGCGGCAACAGGTCGAGGCCGAGCAGGCCCATGTTGCGGCCCAGGGCGACCAGCGGTTGGGCGCTGCCAAACAGGCGCGTGACCTGGTCGGAGAAACCCACGGTCAATTTCTGATCCAGGCGCTGGCGTTCGCGGTAGCCCTGCAAGGTCGCCAGGTCACCCGGCACTTGCGGCCCGGCCAGCAAGGCTTCGGCCAGGGCCACGGCATCGCGCAGCGACAGGTTGAAGCCCTGCCCGGCAATCGGGTGCAGGCTGTGGGCGGCATTGCCGAGGATCGCCAGGTGGGAACGCACTTGTTCTTCGGCTTCCACCAGGGTCAACGGATACAGGTGACGCGCGCCGACTTGCTTCAGCGTGCCCAGGCGGTAGCCAAACACGCCCTGCAATTCGCTGAGGAAGCTGCGTTCATCGAGGTTGGCCAGACGCTGGGCGTCCATGCCGATGCGCGTCCATACCAGTGCGCAACGGTTGTCCGGCAGCGGCAGCAGGGCCATCGGGCCGTCATCGGTGAAGCGCTCGAAGGCTTCGCCGTTGTGGGCTTCGCTGGGGGTGATGTTGGCGATCAGCGCGCTCTGGTTGTACGGGCGGGTCTTCACGCCGATGCCCAGTTGCTCGCGCAGGCCGGAGCGGCCACCGTCGGCGAGCACGGCGAGGTCGCATTCCAGCACGGTTTCATCGTTGAGGGTCAGGCGATAGCCGTCGGGTAGCGGCTCCATGCGCGTGACTTCGGCCGGGCAGCGCCAGCTGACCACGTCTTTGTCCAGGCCTTGCCACAGGCATTGGCCGAGCCAGGCGTTCTCGACGACATAGCCGAGCGCCGGCACGCCCTCTTCCATGGCGGACAGGCGCGCCGTGGAGAAACGCCCACGGTCCGACACATGGATCTGCTTGATCGGCTCGGCGCGGCGGGCAATGTCCTGCCACAAACCCAGGCGCTGATAGATCTGCTTGGCGCCGTAGGACAACGCCGACGAACGCGCATCGTAGCTCGGCTGGTAGCTGTCGCCCGGGGCGAACGGCTCGATCATCAGGATCTTCCAGCCACGGGCCTTCGCCCCGGCCTGCAAGGCCAGCGCGAGGCTGGCGCCGACCAGGCCGCCGCCGATGATCGCCAGGTTGACCCGGCTCATCGGGCAGCCGCCATCAGCGCTTCAATGTCGGCGACGGTCTTGGGCACGCCGCCGGTCAGGATTTCACAGCCTTGCTTGGTCACTACCACGTCGTCCTCGATGCGTACGCCAATGCCACGCCATTTCTTTGCCACAGTCTGGTTGTCCGGCGCGATGTAGATCCCCGGCTCCACGGTCAAGGCCATGCCGACTTCCAGCACACGCCATTCACCGCCCACTTTGTACTCGCCCACATCATGCACATCCATGCCCAGCCAATGACCGGCGCGGTGCATATAGAAGGCTTTATAGGCTTCGCTGGCGATCAGCTCGCCGACGTCGCCCTGCAACAAGCCCAGCTTGACCAGCCCGGCGGTAATGACCTGCACGGTGGCCTCGTGGGCCTGGTTCCAATGTTTATTGGGAGCGATCTCGGCAAAGGCGGCTTCCTGGGAGGCCAGCACAATCTCGTAGATCGCCTTTTGCTCCGGCGAAAACCTGCCGTTGACCGGCCAGGTGCGGGTGATGTCGCTGGCATAGCAGTCGATCTCGCAACCGGCGTCGATCAGCACCAGGTCGCCGTCCTTGAGCAGCGCGTCATTCTGCTGGTAATGCAGGATGCAGCTGTTGCGTCCAGCAGCGACGATAGAACCATAGGCCGGCATCTTCGCGCCGCCCTTGCGGAATTCGTAGTCCAGCTCGGCTTCCAGGCTGTACTCGTGCAACCCCGCGCGGCTGGCCTGCATCGCCCGCACATGGGCGGCGCAGGAGATGCGCGCGGCTTCGCGCATCACCTTCACTTCTGCCGCCGATTTATACAGGCGCATGTCGTGGAGCAGATGATCCAGGGCAACAAATTCGTTCGGTGGCTGGGCGCCGAGGTGCGCTTTAGAGCGGATCACGTTGATCCACTCCATCAGGTGCCGGTCGAATTCGGCATTGCTGCCCATGGCCGAATACACCCGGTCGCGGCCTTCGATCAGGCCGGGCAGGATGTCGTCGATATCGGTGATGGGGAACGCGTCGTCGGCGCCAAAGTCACGGATCGCGCCTTCGGTGCCGGCGCGCAGGCCGTCCCACAGTTCGCGCTCGGCGTTGCGTTCGCGGCAGAACAGCACGTACTCGCCATGCAGGCGACCGGGCATCAGCACGATCACCGCTTCCGGCTCGGGGAAACCGCTCAGGTACTGGAAGTCGCTGTCCTGGCGGTAGACGTGCTCGACATCACGGTTGCGGATGGCCACGGCGGCGGCCGGCAGGATCGCGATGCTGTTGGGTTCCATCTGCGCCATGAGCGCCTTGCGGCGCCGGGTGTATTCCGCTCGGGGGATATGAATCATGGGCAGATGGGCGTCCTTTCTTAGTGCAGCGACGGCTTGGGTGCGGCGGGCTCAGCGGACTTCTTGGTCTCGGTGAACAGCAGCAGCGGTGCGACGCGCAGGTATTCCATGACTTCCATGTAGTCGCCTTCGCCGTCTTCGGACTCTTCCAGGGCGTCTTGCACCTGGGAGATCGCTGCCAAATCCTGCAACACTTCCTTGGCGTCGGTGCTCAGTTCCAGGCCGCCGGCGTTGACGCCGAAACCGTGGAGGAAGCCCTGGCACCATTGGCCCAGCGCGGCGGCGCGTTCGGTCAGTGGCGCGTCGTCGGTCGGCAGCAGCAGGACCACGGTGACGTCGTCACCGGTCAGCTCGCCCTTGACCATTTCCTGCAGGCCGATCAGCGCGTTTCGCACGTTCTCGGTCGGCTCGGTTTCCAGCAGCTCGGCCACATCGGCCAGCCAGTTGTCGGCATCAAAGCCTACGCCGGTGCAGCTGCGGCCCAGCAACACGCCGTGCAATTCGGCCGGCGAGCAAGGGTGGCCGCTGGTGCTCAGCAGTTTGGAGAAAGCGTCGTACGGGGAGTTCTGAATGGGCATGGTGAGCTAGGCGCCAGACGGCGCAATGTCTAGAATGGAGCGCTGTATCCTAGCACCGGCAGACGTACCAAGACTATCAAGGGCGTCAGATCGTTTATCCTGCAGTTGCCATTCATCAGACAAATCCAGTGGAACCCAATGGAAGACACCGACCTGCAAGCGCTGATGGCCAGACTCGAATTGCTAATTGATCGGGTCGAGCAACTTAAGAGTCAAAATGGACTCCTACTAGCTCAGGAAAAAACCTGGCGCGAGGAACGCGCTCACCTCATTGAAAAAAACGAAATCGCCCGGCGTAAGGTCGAATCGATGATTTCGCGCCTGAAGGCCCTGGAGCAAGACTCATGAGTTCAAGCAATAGCGTCACCGTGCAGATCCTGGATAAAGAGTATTCGATCATCTGCCCCCAGGAAGAGCGCAACAACCTGGTGAGCGCCGCCCGTTACCTGGATGGCAAGATGCGTGAAATCCGCAGCAGCGGCAAAGTCATCGGCGCCGACCGTATCGCCGTGATGGCCGCGCTGAACATCACTCACGATCTGCTGCACAAGCAGGAACGCCCTGACGTACAGGCCAGCGGCTCGACGCGCGAGCAGGTGCGCGACCTGCTGGAACGTGTGGATCTGGTGCTTTCCAGCGATTCAGACGCACCCAAGGGCTGATTGCCGCCGACGTTTAAGGTATACTCGCCCCACTCCCTGGCGTGTTTGCCAGTCGGCGATGTCCCTGAGCCGATTCGCACTACCCTGGAAGTTGCACGTTGGGCTGGTGTGCATGTCCGCTAGACGGAAAGCCTTAAAGCCTACTGCTTCTTCCACCTTGAACTTTCGGGTTCAAGGGCTAAGTCGACAGCGGCTCTGTCGGGGAGCCTGAATTCCCAAACTCAATGCCAGTCTTCGGACTGGCATTGTTTTATGAGCCGAAACCATGACCGAACCTGCGCCGCTTTCCCGTCCGCAACTTCGACGCATGTTGCGCAAAGCCCGCCGCGAACTCTCGCCGAGCGAGCAGCGCAAGGCCGCCCTCGGCCTGTATCGGCAACTGGCACAGCAGCCGCTGTTTCGCCGGGCCAAACATATTTCCTTGTATCTACCGACGGACGGTGAAATCGATCCGCGCCTGCTGCTGCGCGCCGCCCAGCGCCGGGGCAAGGCCACTTACCTGCCGGTGCTCAGCGCGTGGCCACGGACCAAGATGGTGTTCCAGCGCGTGCGGCCGGGGGAAAAGTTGCGGCCCAACCGCTTCCGCATCCTCGAGCCACGGGTGAACATCGGCCAGCAGCGCAAGGTCTGGGCGCTGGACCTGGTGTTATTGCCGTTGGTCGGTTTCGATGACGTGGGTGGACGCCTGGGCATGGGCGGCGGTTTCTACGACCGCAGCCTCGCTTACCTGGCGCGCCGCAAAAGCTGGCGCAAGCCGACGCTGCTGGGCCTGGCCCATGAATGTCAGAAGGTCGAGAAGTTGACGCAGGCGAGCTGGGATGTGCCGTTGGCTGGCACCGTCACGGATAAGCAGTGGTATATCGCGCAGACGCCGCAGTAAACAGCGGCGTCTGGAAGAAGGGTCAGCGCTTGAACGGTTGCGGTTGTTGCTGAGTCAGTTCAATGGGTGCATCGGTCTTGTTCGACCAGAGGCTTTGGGCATACCCGGTGGTCACGACGCCCAGACCAAACAAAATAACCAAAATCCATAGTAAATCCGGCTTACGTTGCATCGATTGCCCCCCTTCAGGCACCTCGTACACGATGACAACAACGTTCCAAAGTAGTCCGTTGCAGCGGCGTCAAGCTTAAAAGCGGGCATTCTGCGGTAACGTGAACCAACACGCAAACCTTGGCGCCAACCGACTGTCGGTTTGTCATTTAATTGCCTGACAACTTGCCCAATCCCATTTTCAGGAGCGCAAAAATGGCCTATTGGCTGATGAAATCCGAGCCCGACGAACTCTCCATCAAGGGCCTGGAAAAGCTCGGCGTAGCTCGCTGGGACGGGGTGCGCAACTATCAGGCGCGCAATTTCCTGCGCGCCATGGCCGAGGATGACGAGTTTTTCTTCTACCACTCCAGCTGCCCGGAGCCGGGAATTGCCGGCATCGGAAAAATCATCAAGGCGGCTTACCCGGATCCCACAGCGCTAGAGCCAGAAAGCCACTATTTCGACGCCAAGGCCACCCCGGAGAAAAACCCGTGGAGCGCGATCGATGTGGCCCACATCAAAACCTTTCCCAAGGTGTTGGGCCTGGGTTACCTGAAACAACAAACCGCCCTCGCCGAGTTGCCGTTGGTGCAAAAAGGCAGCCGGTTGTCTGTGATGCCGGTGACCGCCGAGCAATGGGCGGCGGTGCTGGCCCTGGGTTAACGGGGCAGAACCCGGCGGTCACGCGCCTGGCGCATGCATCTGTGCGCCAAGCGCGTTAGGCTTGCGCTTCATTTGACCGGTATCAACCGCCTGCGGGCGCCGCCCGGTCAAACTAGGACGCTAATGCCGCAGGAAGCCGCCATGTCGCAGAACAACCACACCTCCCGTATTTTCGCCATCGCCTTGATCGCCCTGCTGCTCGGCGCCGGCGGCTTCGGTTACTGGCGCTCCACCCAGGACCGCCTGCCCGAAGGCCTGAGCATGGGCAACGGGCGCCTGGAATCCACCGAAGTGCAGATCGCCGCGAAGATCCCCGGGCGCCTGGCCGAAGTGCGTGTGGATGAAGGCGACAAGGTGCTCAAGGGCCAACTGCTCGCGCGCATGGACACCCGCACCCTCGAAGCCCAGCGCGCCCAGGCCGAAGCCGAAGTGCTGCGCGCCAAGGAAAACTTCGCCGCCGCCGAGGCCAATGTGCAACTGCGCCAAAGCGAGCAGTTGCTGGCCAACCAGGAACTCAAGCGTACCCAGGAGCTGTACAAACGCGGCTTCGCCAGCAGCCAATTGATCGACCAGCAACAAGCCCGGCAAAACACCGGCAACGCGGCGGTGATCGCAGCCCAAGCCCAGGTCAATTCGGTAAAAGCCGCCATCGGCGCCGCCCAGGCCCAGGTCGCCCAGCTCAACAGCGAAATCGACGACAGCAGCCTGCGCGCGCCCATCGACGGAATCATCCAACTGCGCCTGGCCGAGCCCGGTGAAGTGCTCGGCGCAGGCGGACGCGTGCTGCTGCTGATCGATCCGAATGACCAGTACATGAACCTCTACCTGCCCGCCTCCGTCACCGGTCGCCTGACCGTCGGCAGTGAAGCGCGCATCCTGCTCGACGCCCTGCCCCAGCAACCGCTGCCGGCGAAAATCAGCTTTGTCGCCGCCAAGTCACAGTTCACCCCCAAGGAAGTGGAAACCCGCGACGAACGCCAGAAACTGGTGTTCCGCGTCAAACTGCGCCTGACCCACCCCGACGCCGTGCCCCAAGCCAAACCGGGCATGCCCGGCGCCGGCTACGTGCGCACGGCCGATATCGACTGGCCGGCCAACCTGCAATGACCGGCCTGGCGCTGCACGCCACCGGGATCAACCATCGCTACGGCAAGCAACAGGCCCTGCTCGACATCGCCTTCAGCCTGCCCGCTGGAACGCGCTGCGGCTTGATCGGCCCGGATGGCGCGGGCAAGTCGAGCCTGCTGGGGTTGATCGCCGGGGTGAAAAAGCTCCAGGCGGGCGAATTGCAGGTGCTCGGTGGTTCGATCCAGGACCGCCGCCACCGCAACAGCCTGTACCCGCGCATCGCCTTTATGCCCCAAGGCCTGGGCGGCAACCTGTACCCCGAACTGTCCATCAGCGAAAACATCCGCTTCTTCGCCACACTGTTCGGCCTGTCGAAAGCCGATTGCGACCAGCGCATGCACAACCTGCTGCTGGCCACCGACCTCGCACGTTTTGCCGAACGCCCGGCGGGCAAGCTGTCCGGCGGCATGAAGCAGAAACTCGGCCTGTGCTGCGCGCTGATCCATGACCCGGACCTGCTGATCCTCGACGAACCGACCACCGGCGTCGACCCGCTGTCGCGCCGCCGCTTCTGGGAGCTGGTCGAAACCGTACGCAGCGAACGCCCGCAACTGACGCTGCTGGTGGCCACGGCCTACATGGAAGAAGCCGAACAATTCGAACACTGCCTGATGCTCGATCGCGGCAGGCTGATCGCCGACGGCCTCAGCCGCGAACTGGCCGCCGTCACCCCCAGCGGCAAACTGGACGAGGCCTTCACCCACTTCCAGGGCGACAGCGCCCACAACAATCAGGCGCTAGTGATCCCGCCACGGGAAAGCGACAACACCGACATCGCCATCGAAGCCCACAACCTGACCCTGCGTTTTGGTGATTTCACGGCGGTAAACCAGGTCAGCTTCGCCATTGGTCGTGGCGAGATCTTCGGCTTCCTCGGTTCCAACGGTTGCGGCAAGACCACCACCATGAAAGTCCTCACCGGCTTGATGCCGGCCACCGAAGGCAGCGCCAAGCTGCTGGGCAACCCGGTGAACGCCAAGGACCTGGCCACCCGCAAGCGCGTGGGGTTCATGTCACAAAGCTTTTCGCTGTACGGCGAACTCAGCGTGCGCCAGAACCTGGTGCTGCATGCGCAGCTGTTCGACCTGCCCAAGGCCGCCAGCGGCCCGCGTATCGATGAGCTGATCCAGCGATTCGACCTCGTTGACGTGGCCGAGCAACCTTCCGGCGAACTGCCCCTCGGCTTGCGCCAGCGCTTGTCGTTAGCCGTTGCCGTGTTGCATCGCCCGGAAGTGCTGATCCTCGATGAACCGACCTCGGGCGTTGACCCCGCGGCGCGGGATGATTTCTGGCGCTTGCTGATCGAACTGTCCCGCGAACAGGGCGTGACGATCTTCCTGTCCACCCACTTTATGAACGAAGCCCAACGCTGCGACCGCATCTCGCTGATGCACGCGGGCAAGGTGCTCGCCTGCGACACGCCGGACGCGCTGCAACGGCAATTCCACGGCGACACCCTGGAAGCCGCCTTCGTCACTTGCCTGGAACAGGCCCAGGGCGAACCCGAACCCAGCGCACCCACCGCCACCGTCAGCGAAACCGCCGCGCCGCCCGTGAGCAAACGCGGCTTCAGCCTGACGCGCCTGTTGGCGGTGGCCAGCCGCGAAGGCAAGGAACTGCTGCGGGACAAGGTGCGCATGGCGTTTGCCCTGCTGGGGGCGATGTTCATGATGGTGATCTTTGGCTACGGCATCTCCTTGGACGTGGAAAACCTCGCCTTTGCCGTCTATGACCAGGACCAGACGCCACAGAGCCGCGCCTACCTGGAAGCGTTCCGCAGCTCGCGCTACTTCGCCGAGCAGC
Organism: Pseudomonas sp. FP453; assembly: GCF_030687495.1. Classification (NCBI taxonomy): domain Bacteria; kingdom Pseudomonadati; phylum Pseudomonadota; class Gammaproteobacteria; order Pseudomonadales; family Pseudomonadaceae; genus Pseudomonas; species Pseudomonas sp. FP453. The sequence continues at coordinate 5,970,288 of NZ_CP117435.1, forward strand.
CTGTGATTCAGGATTCGAACGAACTGCACCGGCGCCTGCAACGCTCGGAAATCAAACTGGCCCTGGAGATTCCACCGGGCTTTGGCCGCGACCTCTACGCCGGGCGCCAACCCACCGTGGCGGCGTGGCTCGACGGCGGCATGCCGTTTCGCGCAGAAACCAGCCGTAACTATGTCGAAGCCGTGCACCAGGCCAACCTCCAGCAACTGGGCGAACTGAGCAGCCAGCCGCAACACAGCCAGGCGGCCGCCAAGCTGGAGACGCGCTTTCGTTACAACCAGGACGTGGTCAGCGTGAACGCCATCGGCCCCGGCGTGATGGCGCTGATCCTGGCGTTTATCCCGGCGATGCTCACCGCCCTTGGCATCGTGCGGGAAAAAGAGCTGGGTTCGATCACCAACTTCTACGCCACGCCGCTGACGCGCCTGGAGTTCCTGCTGGGCAAACAGGCGCCGTACCTGGCCGTGAGCCTGGTCAACCTGGCGCTGCTGGTGGCGATGAACCGCTGGCTGTTCGGCGTGCCCTTCAAAGGCAGCGGCCTGACGCTGGCGTTCGGCGGCCTGCTGTATGTGCTGGCCACCACCGGCATGGGCCTGTTGATTTCCGCGTTCACCCGCACCCAGATCGCGGCGATCCTCGGCACCATGATCATCACCAGCCTGCCGACCATCCAGTTCTCCGGGCTGATCGTGCCGCGCTCGTCCCTGGAAGGTGCGGCAGCCTTGATGGGTATGCTGTTTCCGGCCGGGCACTTCCTTGATATCGCCGTGGGCACCTTTACCAAAGCCCTGGACCTGCGCCAGTTGTGGCCGCAATGCCTGGCGCTGTTCGGGTTCTTTGTCGCGTTTACCGGGCTGAGCCTGATCATGCTCAAGAAGCAGGAGGCCTGATGCATAAGTTCGCGCACATCCTGCGCCTGGGTCTGAAGGAACTCACCAGCCTGCGCCATGACAGCGTGTTGCTGCTGTTTCTGTTCTACGCCTTCACCGTGGCTATCTACATGCCCGCCGCCGGTTCGGTGATTGGCGTGCATAACGCCAGCGTGGCGTTTGTCGATGAAGACCACAGCGCACTCTCGCGGCAGATGGCCGAGGCCCTGCAACCACCCGAATTCCAGGCGCCCGCGCCGTTGCCCTACGACCAATTGGACAAGGTCATGGACAGCGGCGAATACACCTTCGTGATCAACGTGCCGGCGAACTTCCAGGCCGACCTGTTGGCCGGTCGCCAGCCCGGCGTGCAGGTGAACGTGGACGCCACAGCGATGAGCCAGGCATTCATGGGCGCCGGTTACATCGGGCGGATCTTCCAGCGCGAACTGCTGGCCTACGGCGGCCAGACCGACGCCGCCAGCCAGGCGCCGGCGCTGCTGACGACGCGGGCGCTGTTCAACACCAACCTCGAAGGCGGCTGGTTTTTGGCGGTGATTCAGATCGTCAACAACATCACCATTCTTGCCATCGTGCTCACCGGTACTGCGCTGCTGCGCGAGCGGGAACACGGCACCCTTGACCACTTGCTGGTGCTGCCGCTGACGGCGCTGGAGATCATGCTGGCAAAAATCTGGAGCAACATGCTGGTGGTGGTGTTGTGTACCTGGGTGTCGCTGGAGGTGGTGGTCAAGGGCTTGCTCGGCGTGCCGCTGGCGGGGTCCCTAAGTCTGTTCCTGTTTGTGACGGCGCTGTATCTGTTTGCCAGTACGGCGCTGGGGATCTTTCTGGCCACGCTGGCCCGTTCGACGCCGCAGTTTGGCTTGCTGGCGATCCCGGTGATTATCCCGATGCTGTTGTTGTCCGGCGGCAGCACACCGTTGGACAGTATGCCCGAGTGGTTGCAGTGGGTGATGCAGGGGTCGCCTTCCACACACTTTGTGAGCTTGAGTGCGGCGATTCTGTTTCGGGATGCGGGGGTTGGGGTGGTGTGGCCGGATTTGCTGGCGTTGGCGGGGATTGGGTTGGTGTTTTTCTTGGTGGCGTTGGGGCGGTTCAGAAAGAGCTTGGCATCCTGAGGTGACTGGTAGATTGCTATCGCAGGCAAGCCAGCTCCCACAGTTGACTGCATTCCAACGTTGGAACTCGGTCAACTGTGGGAGCTGGCTTGCCTGCGATGGCCGCGCCGCGGTTACTGAATGATGAGGTTGTTGAACAACAGGTCTTCCACCACCGGCTTGCCGGTCTCGTCATTCATCACTTGCTGAGTCTGTTTCAGGGCTTCCTGGCGCAGCTTCTCCTTGCCTTCGACCGTGCTCATGGTCTCGTTGGTCTGTTGGGTAAACAGCGCCACCAACTGGTTGCGGATCAACGCGTCATTGGCTTTGACCGCCGCAGCGGCTTCGGTGCCGGTCACGCGCAGGGCGATGTCGGCCTTGAACACCTTGAGCTTGGCCGTGCCGTCCAGGCCATAGTTGCCCACGAACGGTGGCGTCAGGCTGATATAGCTGACTTTCGGCGCCTCGCCTTCTTTGGCCTCTTCGGCCTGGGCCGCCATCGGCAGGGTCAGGGCCAGCATCAACAGGATCCACGCTTTCACAGTTCATTCCTCACATTCGGTTGCGCGCTAGCATAACGCTAGCAACGCTGAGCACAAGCTTATGGCGACTTATCAGGCACGAGCATGCTCGTTGACCCACAGACCTGCCCTTCTACACTTATCGGCCACGACGCCCAAAGGAATAGTCCGATGAAAGCTGTGCTGTGCAAAGCCTTCGGCCCTGCCGAAACCCTGGTGCTGGAAGAGGTCGCCAGCCCAGCGATCAAGAAGAACGAGATCCTGCTGGACGTGCATGCCGCCGGGGTCAACTTCCCGGACACCTTGATCATCGAGGGCAAGTACCAGTTCAAGCCGCCCTTCCCGTTCTCGCCGGGTGGCGAGGCAGCGGGTGTGGTCAGTGAAGTCGGCGAGAAGGTCAGCCACCTCAAGGTCGGCGACCGGGTCATGGCCCTGACCGGCTGGGGCAGCTTTGCCGAGCAGGTCGCGGTGCCGGGCTACAACGTATTGCCGATCCCGCCGAGCATGGACTTCAACACCGCCGCCGCCTTCAGCATGACCTACGGCACCTCGATGCACGCGCTGAAACAGCGCGCCCACCTGCAACCCGGCGAAACCCTGCTGGTCCTCGGCGCCTCCGGTGGCGTAGGCCTGGCCGCCGTGGAAATCGGCAAGGCCATGGGCGCCCGCGTGATCGCCGCCGCCAGCAGCGCCGACAAACTCGCGGTGGCCAAGGCGGCCGGCGCGGATGAGTTGATCAACTACAGCGAAACCAGCCTGAAAGACGAGATCAAGCGCCTCACCGACGGCAACGGCGCCGATGTGATCTACGACCCGGTGGGCGGCGACCTGTTCGACCAGGCCATCCGCAGCATCGCCTGGAACGGGCGCTTACTGGTGGTGGGCTTTGCCAGCGGGCGTATTCCCGAGCTGCCGGTGAACCTGGCGTTGCTCAAGGGCGCGGCCGTGGTCGGCGTGTTCTGGGGCTCGTTTGCCCAGCGCCAGCCGCAGGACAATGCGGCGAATTTCCAGCAGTTGTTTACCTGGTATGGCGAGGGCAAGTTGAAGCCGTTGGTGTCGCAGGTGTATCCGCTGGAGCAGGCGGCGCAGGCGATCAATGATTTGGGGCAGCGCCGGGCTGTCGGGAAAGTCGTCGTCCAAACCCGCTAGCCCATGTGAAATACGGTCAATGTGGGAGCTGGCTTGCCTGCGATAGCGGTGGGTCAGCCAACACATGTTTTGCTGATGGACCGCTATCGCAGGCAAGCCAGCTCCCACATTTGATCTCCTACATTCTCAAGAGCATCAAACGACCCACACTTATCCATTCGCGACATGTTCGTAAGAGAACATGCACTTGTGCTCATTTCCTGTGTTTGCAGATAAGAGGCGATGCTATTTTCGGTAACGAAACTGTAACATTCGCATCCGCAGTCAAAACAAGAAATTTGGAGCTCTTGAATGTTTGCTTTCTTTCGACCTGCCGCACACCAGGCACCCCTGCCTGAAGAAAAAATAGACAGCACCTACCGACGCCTGCGCTGGCAAATCTTCGCCGGTATTTTCTTCGGTTACGCCGGCTACTACCTGCTGCGCAAAAACTTCTCCCTGGCCATGCCCTACTTGATCGACGAGGGTTATACCCGTGGCGAACTGGGCCTGGCGATGTCGGCCATCGCGATTGCCTACGGCCTGTCCAAGTTCCTCATGGGCCTGGTATCCGACCGCTCCAACCCGCGCTATTTCCTGCCCTTCGGCCTGCTGGTGTCAGCGGGTGTGATGTTCATTTTCGGTTTCGCACCTTGGGCGACGTCCAGCGTGACCATGATGTTCATTTTGCTGTTCATCAACGGCTGGGCCCAAGGCATGGGCTGGCCGCCAAGTGGGCGGACCATGGTGCACTGGTGGTCGCAGAAAGAGCGCGGCGGCGTGGTGTCGGTATGGAACGTGGCGCATAACGTCGGCGGTGGCTTGATCGGCCCGCTGTTCCTGCTCGGCATGGCGTGGTTCAACGACTGGCACGCGGCGTTCTACGTGCCGGCCACCGTGGCGTTGGCCGTGGCGGCGTTTGCCTTCATCACCATGCGCGACACCCCGCAATCGGTCGGCCTGCCGCCGATCGAGAAGTACAAGAACGACTACCCGGAAGGCTATGACGCCAGCCACGAAGACGAATTCAGCGCCAAGGAAATCTTCGTCAAGTACGTGCTGCGCAACAAAATGCTCTGGTACATCGCCTTCGCCAACGTCTTCGTCTACCTGCTGCGCTACGGCGTGCTGGACTGGGCGCCGACGTACCTCAAGGAAGCCAAGCACTTCACCGTCGACAAGTCGTCGTGGGCGTACTTCTTCTACGAGTGGGCAGGCATTCCGGGCACGCTGCTGTGCGGCTGGATGTCGGACAAGATCTTCCGTGGCAACCGTGGCCTGACCGGTATCGTGTTCATGGCCTTGGTGACAGTCGCGACCCTGGTGTACTGGCTCAACCCGCCGGGCAACCCGATGGTCGACATGATCGCGTTGTTCTCCATCGGCTTCCTGATCTACGGCCCAGTGATGTTGATCGGCTTGCAGGCGCTGGAACTGGCACCGAAGAAAGCCGCCGGTACGGCGGCGGGCTTCACTGGCTTGTTCGGTTACCTGGGCGGTTCGGTGGCGGCGAGTGCGGCCATGGGCTACACCGTGGACCACTTCGGCTGGGACGGTGGTTTTGTGCTGCTGATCGGCGCGTGCGTGCTGGCGATTGCGTTCCTGATCCCCACGCTGTGGCACACCAACAGCGTCAGTTCGGCGCGTTAACCGCCTGAACAATCCTTCGCACAACGCTTGAGCCGCGCCTCCAGATTCTTGTCTGGGCATGGCGTGGCTACGCAGGGCGTTGACGGTCTGCTCGACATAATCGCGCGTAGTGCCGTAACGCCCGCAAGCGCTTTGCAACACGTGGTTCAGCACAATGTCCGGCAAGTTGCCGGCGTAGCTGGGCAAGTGCCGCTCCAACACAAACCCCAACGCCTGCACCTGACTGCCATCTTCCAGACGGCAGCTGAGCCAGTGTGGCCGGTACGAGGGATAGGGCATTTCGCGGCACCACAGAGCGTACAACGAGGCTTCCAGCTGATCTTCCGGCAAGCGGTAGGCAAACCCGCTGCACGAGCCGCCGCGATCCAGGCCAAACACCAACCCCGGCACTTCCGGCGTACCCCGATGCTCGTGGGACCACAAGTACAGGCCACGGTGATAACCGTGGACCCGTGCCCGCACCCGTTGCGTCGAGGAACATTCCGGGCGCCAGATCAGCGAACCGTAAGCAAAAAGCCAGACCGGCCCACCCTGATGCCGGGCCATGGTGGCCTGCATCGAGCTCATCAACTGTTCGTGAGTGAGTTGCGGCCCAAGATCGAGCCGCGGAGGGTAAGCCAATTGCATAAGATCGGATTCAATAACGGTCATGGCAGATCGCTTAGGTCGCCTGTTTGTTACCAGTTGTAAGCAACTTTACCGTAATAAAACGCGCCGCTGTAACCGTACGGCGAAAAAGTGCTGTAGGCGAGGTTGCCGCCGCTGCTGGCGAACGCGTTGACCTTTTCCGGGTACTTGTCGGTGACGTTGTCGCCGCCCAGGGTGAAGGTCCAGTTCTGCAACTTGTAGTCCGCCGACAGGTCCAGCACCCACGCCGCCTTGAAAGTCTGGTCGTTGACCTTGTCCGCCTGATAGCTGGTGAATTCACCATAGCGCACCAGATTGCTGTGCAGCGCCCAATTGCCGAAGGTGAAGTCGTTGCCCAGGCTCAGCTTGTGTTCCGGCGTGGTGTCGCCGAGCAAACCGCTTTTCTCGCGACGGTCCACGCGCACCAGGTTGGCGCCGAGGCTGTCGAGGATCGCCGGGTTGGCCTTCACGTCCGTGACTTTGGTGTGGTTGTAGTTGTAGCCCACCGTGCTGTTCCAGCGGATGCCGTTATCGAACTGGTAGCGGTAGTTGGCCACCAGGTCGACGCCGTCGGTGCTGGTGTCGGTGGCGTTGGTGAAGTAGCGCGCGGTGGTGTAGTTGATGTTGCCGACGCCGTTGGCTTGCAGGTAGGCCTGGGTCGCCGGGCTCAGGTTGAGGTTGGACGACAGGCTGATGCGGTCGCGAATATCGATGCGGTACACATCCACCGTCAGCGTCAGGTCATCGGCGGGTTCCAGCACCAGGCCAAGGCTGTAGTTGCGCGATTTCTCGGCCTTCAGGTCTTCTGCGCCGAGCAGGCGCGCGACCTGGCTGGAGGCCGGGAACGTGCCGGCTTCGCGGATTTCGCTGCCGATCAGTTGCGACGAGGTAAACGCAAAGTTCTGCTGGGCCAGGGACGGCGCGCGGAAGCCGTTGGAGATACTGCCGCGCAAGGCCACTTGCGGGGTGAAGTCGTAGCGGGCCGACAGCGAACCGCTGACGTTGGAGCCGAAGTCACTGTAGTCCTCATGCCGCACGGCGGCGGAGGCGCTGAGTTTTTCGGTGAAGTTGGTTTCCAGGTCCAGGTACTGCGCCCAGTTGTGGCGTGAACTGCTGCCGGCGTCTGCCTCACGGAAACCGCCGAGGCCCGAACTGCCAGTCTGGTAGTAGGACGCAGCGTCACCCGCTTCGATTTCATAACCCTGGCGCAGGTATTCGCCGCCAAACGCCACGGATACCGGGTACGGCAGGAACCCCACGTCGAACTCACGGGACAGGTCCAGGCTGACCTGCTTCTGGTCGTTGCTCAGGGTGCCGTTGTCGAACTTGCGCGGTGTGGTCAGGCCCAGGGAGGTGTTGATGGTTTCGGTGCTGAGTTCGTACTGGTTCTTGCCGTAGTTGGCCGACAGGTCGTAATGCCAGTCATAGGCCAGCAACCCGCGCAGGCCCACCACCAGCGAGGTGTCTTCGAGGTTGCCCTTGATCAGCGGCAGGTAGCCATTGGGGTTGAGCGCCGCGATATTGTTCGACGCATTGCTCGCCCGGTAGAACGCCGCCGTCTCGCCGCGCCGCTTGCTGTAGCCGCCGAAGCTGTAGAACTCGGCGGCATCGTTGAAGGCATATTCGGAGTTGAACTGGAACTTGCCTTCATTGGTCGCCGGCTCGCCCTGGCGGAACACCTGCTGGCCATAGGTAGTGGAGCCGATGCTGGCCGCGCGGTAATCCTTGCCGGCACGGTTGGTGTAATCGTTGTCGGCACCTTCGCCGGAAAGGCTGATAAAACCGTTGTCGCCCAGCGCCAGCCCGGTGTTGCCGCTGATGTTGCGCTGGATGCCGTCGCCCTTCTTGTACTGGCCGAACTTGCTGGAGATCGAGCCGCCATGGTCGGCGTGCTTGAGGATCACGTTGATCACCCCGGCAATCGCGTCAGAGCCGTAGCGCGCCGAGGCGCCGTCGCGCAGCACTTCGATGTGGTCAACGGCCGACAGCGGGATCGCGTTCAGGTCCGCCGGCGCCGAGCCACGGCCCACCGCACCGCCGAGGTTGACGAAGGCGCTGGTGTGACGGCGCTTGCCGTTGACCAGCACCAGCACCTGATCCGGCGACAGCCCGCGCAACTGCGCCGGGCGCACCAACTCGGCGCCATCCACCAGGCTTGGGCGTGGGAAGTTGATCGATGGGATCAAGCGCGCCAATACCGCCCCCAACTCATCGGAGCCGGTGCTGCGCAGGGTATCGCCGGAGATCACATCAACCGGCGACAGCGAGGCGCTGGCGGTGCGCTCCTGGGCGCGGGTGCCGGTGACGATCACGGTGTCGAGTTTAGGTGCGTCGGTGGCAGACGTTTCTGCCGCGAATACTGGATTGAAGCCTGCGGCGGTCAGCAAATTGGCCGACAAAATCGCCGAGTACAGCGCGTGTTTTTTGTAGCTCCCCATACCGCTCCCCTTGGAATCAAGACTCAGAGCGTCATGCCCTGAATGCGTACGATCGATCCGGCTGGCGGGCGGTGGCGGTCAGTTATTGGTGGTTGGCAGAAAGTCGGTAGTCCGTTGCGATATAGCTTAATGATATCTATGTAACAAATTAAATACCTTTAAAGCATAAGCGAATGCATAAGCAAACCGCCCCACTCGTCAGGATTGAGTCCACCAATCCCGCTACTTTCAGCCCCGGTTCAGCCTGGGATCGCAGCAAGTCGTCAAAATAGCGCACACAACGACCCACCTAGCCGCCCTTCAAACCGACTATCGAGGTCGCACCCATGAAAAAATTCCGACTGCCTGGCCTGCTGTTCCTGGCCCAGGCCACCACGGCACTGGCGGGCGAAGCGCCGGTTACCAGCGATGACAAAGGCTTCTGGTATGCGCAGACCAGCGTCTACACCCGGCACTTCGCGCCCGACCCCGAGCACAACAATAATCAGGACCTGATTGGCCTGGAGCGCAATGAGGCCTCAGGCTTTGTGTATGGCGGGGCGACGTTTCGCAACTCGTTCAGGCAGCGCTCTTACTATGCGTACGCGGGCAAGCGCTACGACATGGCCGACTATCCGGTGTACTTGAAGCTGACAGGCGGGGCGATCCAGGGTTATCGCGGCAAATACCGCGACAAGATCCCGTTGAACCGTTTTGGTGTGGCGCCGGTGATCATTCCGTCAGTGGGAACCCACTACGGGCCGGTGGCGGCGGAGTTGGTGTTGCTGGGGTTCAATGCGGCGATGGTGACCACTGGCGTACGTTTCTGAAAACACTGCAAATCACTGTGGGAGCTGGCTTGCCTGCGATAGCGGTGGGTCAGGAAAATATGGGTTGGCTGGCATACCGCTATCGCAGGCAAGCCAGCTCCCACAGGGGTTCAGCGTAGGCTTCAGGGGCGTGGGGCGTAGGCAAACACGTCGGCGCGCATCTGGTGCGCATCCATCCCGGCCTCGACCAACGCATCCAGAGTGCCGTAGATCATCGCCGGTGAACCGCTGGCGTAGACGTGCACGGCCTTGAGGTCGCTGATGTCTTCGCACACCGCTTCATGCAACAACCCGCAGCGCCCTTCCCAGCCGCACAGGTCGCTGACGACCTTGTGCAGGAACAGGTTGGGCAGTTGCTGCCACTGGTCCCAGTGTTCGATCTCGTAGAAGTCTTCCGGGCGCCGCACGCCCCAGTACAGGTGCACCGGGTGCTTGAAGCCGGAAGCGCGGCAGTGTTCGATCAGGCTGTGCATCTGCGCCATGCCGGTGCCGGCGGCGATCAAGACCAGTGGCCCGTCCGGCAATTCGGCCAGGTGGGTGTCGCCAAAGGGCAGTTCGATGCGTGCCATCTGGTCGCGCTGCAGCTGCGCCAGCAGGCTGCGGGCGCTGTCTTCACGGGCCAGCACATGCAGTTCCAGCTCACGCCCGCCGTGGGGCGCCGACGCCAGGGAGAACGCCGACTTCTCGCCATTGTCCCGCTCGATCATCAGGTATTGCCCGGCGTGGTAACGCACCGCCTTGCCGGCCGGCGCGCGCAGGCGCACGCGCCACACGTCGCCACCGACGTCCACGCACTCGCTCAATTGGCACGACAACTTGCGCAACGGCAACTCTCCCGGTGCCAGCACGCCATCCCACAGCACGATGCAATCTTCCAGCGGCTCGGCAATGCAAGTGTAGAACTCACCGTGGTCGCGCACCTCACCGGCTTGCTGCACCCGGCCTTCCACCAGCAGCGCGGCGCATATATGGCACACGCCGTTGCGACAGGCCTGGGGGCATTCGTAGCCCAGGCGCCGCGCGCCTTCGAGGATTCGCTCGCCGGGGACCAGCTCCAGGATGGCGCCGGAAGGTTGCAGGGTTACACGCATCAATCTATTCCCAATTCTTTCCACATGGCATCGACACGGGCCGTGACGGCTTCATCCTTGACGATCACCCGGCCCCACTCGCGGGTGGTTTCACCCGGCCACTTGTGCGTGGCGTCCAGGCCCATCTTCGAGCCCAGGCCCGACACCGGCGAGGCGAAGTCGAGGTAGTCGATCGGCGTGTTGTCGATCATCACCGTGTCGCGCTTGGGGTCCATGCGCGTGGTGATGGCCCAGATCACGTCGTTCCAGTCGCGGGCGTTGATATCGTCGTCGGTGACAATAACGAACTTGGTGTACATGAACTGTCGCAAAAACGACCACACACCGAGCATTACCCGCTTGGCATGGCCCGGGTACGACTTCTTCATGGTCACGATGGCCATGCGGTACGAGCAGCCTTCGGGCGGCAGGTAGAAGTCGGTGATTTCCGGGAATTGCTTTTGCAGGATCGGCACGAACACTTCGTTGAGCGCCACGCCAAGGATCGCCGGCTCATCCGGCGGACGGCCGGTGTAGGTGCTGTGGTAGATCGGCTTGATCCGGTGGGTGATGCGCTCGACGGTGAACACCGGGAAGCTGTCGACTTCGTTGTAGTAACCGGTGTGATCGCCGTACGGGCCTTCATCGGCCATTTCGCCCGGGTGAATCACGCCTTCAAGGATGATTTCGGCGGTGGCCGGCACTTGCAGGTCGTTGCCACGGCACTTCACCAGCTCGGTGCGGTTGCCGCGCAGCAGGCCGGCGAAGGCGTACTCGGACAGGCTGTCGGGCACCGGGGTTACGGCGCCGAGGATGGTGGCTGGATCGGCGCCGAGGGCGACCGATACCGGGAACGGCTGGCCCGGGTGCTTCTCGCACCACTCACGGAAGTCCAGCGCGCCGCCACGGTGGCTCAGCCAGCGCATGATCACCTTGTTGCGGCCGATCACTTGCTGGCGGTAGATGCCGAGGTTCTGGCGGTCCTTGTTCGGGCCTTTGGTGACGGTCAGGCCCCAGGTGATCAGCGGGCCGACGTCGCCGGGCCAGCAGGTCTGCACCGGGAGCATGGCCAGGTCGACGTCATCGCCTTCGATGACCACTTCCTGGCACACCGCGTCCTTGACCACCTTGGGCGCCATGGCAATGATCTTGCGGAAGATCGGCAGCTTCGACCAGGCATCCTTCAAACCCTTGGGCGGCTCGGGTTCCTTGAGGAAGGCCAGCAGCTTGCCGATCTCGCGCAGTTCGCTGACCGATTCGGCGCCCATGCCAAAGGCCACGCGCTCGGGCGTGCCGAACAGGTTGCCGAGCACCGGGATGTCATAGCCGGTCGGGTTTTCGAACAGCAGCGCCGGGCCCTTGTTGCGCAGGGTGCGGTCGCAAATCTCAGTCATTTCCAGGACCGGGGACACCGGCATCTGGATACGTTTCAACTCTCCGCGCTGCTCAAGTTGCTGCACGAAATCCCGAAGATCCTTGAATTTCATTAACCATGCCACCCGTAAAATAGGCGTACATCCTACCTGCTCCGAGGGGCATTTGGCTGCCGGGCGCTGAAAAAGCGGGCGCAAAAAAAATGGCGCCCCTGAGGGCGCCATTCTTTCGGACCTGAAACGCGGTATTACTTGCGCTTCATCGACAGGAAGAACTCGTCGTTGGTCTTGGTGGTTTTCAGCTTGTCGACCAGGAACTCGATGGCGGCGACTTCGTCCATCGGGTGCAGCAGCTTGCGCAGGATCCACATGCGCTGCAGTTCGTCGTCGGCGGTCAGCAACTCTTCGCGGCGGGTGCCGGAACGGTTGATGTTGATCGCCGGGAACACGCGTTTTTCCGCGATGCGACGGTCCAGGGGCAGTTCCATGTTGCCGGTACCCTTGAACTCTTCGTAGATCACTTCGTCCATCTTCGAACCGGTTTCAACCAGTGCGGTGGCGATAATGGTCAGCGAGCCGCCTTCTTCGATGTTTCGCGCGGCGCCGAAGAAACGCTTCGGTTTCTCCAGGGCGTGGGCATCGACACCACCGGTCAATACCTTGCCGGAGCTCGGGATCACGGTGTTGTAGGCACGGGCCAGACGGGTGATGGAGTCGAGCAGGATCACCACGTCTTTCTTGTGTTCGACCAGGCGCTTGGCCTTCTCGATCACCATTTCGGCAACCTGCACGTGGCGGGTTGGCGGCTCATCGAACGTCGAGGCAACCACTTCGCCGCGCACGGTGCGCTGCATTTCGGTCACTTCTTCCGGACGTTCATCGATCAGCAATACGATCAGGTGAACTTCAGGATTGTTACGTGCGATGTTCGCTGCAATGTTCTGCAGCATGATGGTCTTACCGGCTTTCGGCGGTGCGACGATCAGGCCACGCTGGCCCTTGCCGATCGGCGCGCACAGGTCGATCACACGGCCGGTCAAGTCTTCGGTGGAACCGTTGCCGGCTTCCATCTTCATGCGCACGGTCGGGAACAGCGGCGTCAGGTTCTCGAAGAGAATCTTGTTCTTCGCGTTCTCGGGACGATCGAAGTTGATCGTGTCGACCTTGAGCAGGGCGAAATAACGCTCGCCTTCCTTTGGAGGGCGGATCTTGCCAACGATGGTGTCACCGGTGCGCAAGTTGAAGCGACGGATCTGGCTCGGCGAGACGTAAATGTCGTCTGGGCCGGCGAGATAGGAGGCGTCAGCAGAGCGGAGGAAGCCGAAGCCGTCCTGGAGAATCTCCAGCACGCCATCACCGGAGATTTCCTCGCCGCTTTTCGCGTGCTTTTTCAGCAGGGAGAAAATCACGTCCTGCTTGCGCGAACGGGCCATATTTTCTATGCCCATTTCTTCGGCCAGCTGGAGCAGGTCGGTAATCGGCTTTTGCTTGAGTTCAGTCAGATTCATATAGGAATGACGTAATCATTTATGGAGGGGGGAAATTAAGCTTTTGGCTTAATGAGGCCGCGCCGCAGAGAAGGCGACAGGATCGCGTACTAATCGAAAAGGAGTGCGTCGGCGACGGCATGCAGGGGGCAGTGGAGAAACCAGTGCGGGGCCGAATGTACCACCTGAGTTTCGGAGCGTCTAGCCCTGTTTCACGAAAAAGCCCCGCAATTTGCGGGGCTTTTTTGACGACGTTTAGATGTTCGCGTCGAGGAAAGCTTGCAGCTGGGACTTCGACAGTGCGCCTACTTTAGTGGCTGCAACGTCACCATCCTTGAACAGCATCAGCGTCGGGATACCACGCACGCCGTGCTTGGCCGGGGTTTCCTGGTTGTCGTCGATGTTCAGCTTGGCAATGGTCAGTTTGCCTTCGTAAGCAGTAGCAATGTCGTCCAGAACAGGCGCGATCATTTTGCAAGGGCCGCACCATTCAGCCCAGTAGTCAACCAGCACCGGGCCAGCAGCCTTGAGTACTTCGGCCTCAAAGGTCGCGTCGGTGACGTGCTTGATAAGATCGTTGCTCATGGATGTCTCCGGTTTGTAAGCAAAAAAAACGTGGCCCATCATAGCCGCCCTTCCACCGTTCAGGAAGCCGCCTCTGATTGAGTCTTGCTATGACCGGTATAGCCCAACTCAAGGCGCTACGGGCGTGACGAAGGCAATCCCGGTGCGCAGCGCGGCATTGCGCACGTGCTCCTGCATGGTTTTCTGCGCCGCGGCACTGGCACGCCGGGCCAGGGCGCGCAGGATCTTGCGATGTTCCTGCCAGGTTTCCATGGCCCGTTCCGGCCGGATGAACGGTAGTTTCTGGCTCTCTAGGAACACCTCCGCACTGGCGCTGAGGATGCTCACCATCGCCTGGTTACCGCTGGCCAGCAGGATGCGCTGGTGGAATTCGAAATCCAGCCGTGCCGCCGCGTCAAAATCGCCGGCCTTGAGCACCTTGCGCATCGCCTCGACATTGTCCTCAAGGCTGTCCAGCTCAGCCGTGCTCAGCGTCACCGCCGCCAGCCCCGCCGCAAAACCTTCAAGGGCATAGCGTAGCTGGAAGATATCCAACGGCGTGGCCTGCGCGGCGAAGGGCCAGGCAAACCCCGGCGCCTCCTCCGCTGCCTGTACAAACACGCCTTTGCCCGGCTGCACGCTGACCACGCCCAAGGCGCTCAATGACGACAGCGCCTCGCGCAACGACGCCCGGCTCACGCCCAGTTGCACCGCCAGATCGCGCTGGGAGGGCAACGCATCGCCCGGGCCGAAGCCTTGTTCCTTGATCAGTTTGCGGATGGCTTGCAGGGCCGCTTCCGGTACGGCTTGGGCGATGGAATTCATAAAAAACTCAAGGTTCCAGTCAACTGAGTGGCTAGTTGTAAAGCTATTCGCAGCGGGCGGCAAGCCACGCCCCAAAGGGGCTCGCAGGGTTTTGGCGGCGCTCGAAAAGGGTGCGAAAAATGCAGCCACTGTTCAGACCAGTAAGACCACCGCAACGCAACAAAACCCTGGGTTCCAGCTAATCCCACACGTCATGGCATGGGCTGTGCAATCACCCCATGAGTCAAATCCAGAACATTCCTTCGCCCTTCGGAGAGTTGCCATGACCAAGCGCTACAGCGCCCTGCTCACTGCCCTGTTTGCCAGCTTGATGCTGAGCCAGGCACCCGCCCAGGCCAATGGTCTGGACGATATCGTCGCCCGTGGCACCCTCAAGGTCGCCGTGCCCCAGGATTTCCCGCCGTTCGGCTCGGTCGGCCCGGACATGAAGCCGCGCGGCCTGGACATCGACACCGCCAAGCTGTTGGCCGAACAGCTCAAGGTCAAGCTGGAACTGACGCCGGTGAACAGCACCAACCGCATTCCGTTCCTGACCACCGGCAAGGTCGACCTGGTGATCTCCAGCCT
Organism: Pseudomonas sp. FP453; assembly: GCF_030687495.1. Lineage (NCBI taxonomy): Bacteria > Pseudomonadati > Pseudomonadota > Gammaproteobacteria > Pseudomonadales > Pseudomonadaceae > Pseudomonas > Pseudomonas sp. FP453. The sequence continues at coordinate 5,985,334 of NZ_CP117435.1, forward strand.
GGGCAAGAACGCCGAGCGGGAAAAGGTCATCGACTTCTCCAGGGCCTACGCGCCGTTCTACCTGGCGGTGTTCGGCCCGCCTGATGCGCCTGTCACCGGCCTCGACGACCTCAAGGGCAAGACCATCAGCGTGACCCGTGGCGCCATCGAAGACATCGAGCTGACCGCCGTCGCCCCCAAGGAAGCCACGATCAAGCGCTTCGAAGACAACAACTCCACCATCGCCGCCTACCTCGCCGGCCAGGTCGACCTGATCGCCAGCGGCAACGTGGTGATGGTGGCGATCAGCGAACGCAACCCGAAACGTGTGCCAGCACTGAAGGTGAAACTCAAGGACTCGCCGGTGTACGTGGGCGTGAACAAGAACGAGCCGGCGCTGCTGGAGAAGGTCAACCAGATCCTCGTTGCAGCCAAGGCCGACGGCAGCCTGGAAAAGAACGCGCTGCAATGGCTCAAAGAGCCACTGCCGGCTGACCTCTGAGGCGGAGCTGACCCATGGCCTATCAATTCGACTTTGTGCCCGTGCTGGCCAATACCGACCTGCTGTTGCGCGGCGCACTGTTCACTCTTGAGCTGACAGCCATCGGCGCCATCCTCGGCGTCGCATTGGGCACTGTCGGCGCCGTGGTACGGGCGTGGAAGATCCAGCCGTTCGCCTGGTTCTTCGGGGTGTACGTCGAGTTGATCCGCAACACGCCGTTCCTGGTGCAGCTGTTTTTCATCTTCTTCGGCCTGCCGTCCCTGGGGCTGAAGATTACCGAGTGGCAAGCCGCCGTGCTGGCGATGGTGATCAACCTCGGCGCCTACTCCACCGAGATCATCCGCGCCGGCATCCAGGCCATCCCGCGCGGGCAGCTGGAAGCCGCGGCGGCGCTGGCGATGACACGCTTCGAAGCCTTCCGCCATGTGGTGCTGCTGCCAGCGCTGGGCAAGGTGTGGCCGGCCCTGAGCAGCCAGATCATCATCGTCATGCTCGGCTCGGCAGTGTGCTCGCAGATCGCCACCGAAGAGCTGAGCTTTGCCGCCAACTTTATCCAGTCCCGCAACTTCCGCGCCTTTGAAACCTACGCCCTGACCACCCTGGTGTACCTGTGCATGGCGTTGATGATTCGCCAACTGCTCAACTGGATCGGCCGCCGCTTCGTGATGAGGAATAGCCGATGAGTGATTTTTCGTTCTGGGACATCGTGCGCAACCTGCTCACCGGCCTGCAATGGACGCTGTTGCTGTCGTTGGTAGCCTTTATCGGCGGCGGCGTGATCGGCTTGCTGGTAATGACCATGCGCATCAGCAGCAAGGCCTTCGCGCGCAACCTTGCGCGCACCTATATCGAACTGTTCCAGGGCACGCCGTTGCTGATGCAGCTGTTCCTGGTGTTTTTCGGCATCGCCCTGCTCGGTGTGGATATTTCGCCGTGGCTCGCCGCCGCGATTGCCCTGACCCTGTTTACCAGCGCCTACCTCGCCGAAATCTGGCGCGGCTGCGTCGACTCCATCGCCCACGGGCAATGGGAAGCCTCGGCCAGCCTGGCGCTGAACCCGCTGGAACAGCTGCGCTACGTGATCCTGCCCCAGGCCCTGCGCATTGCCGTGGCACCCACTGTGGGTTTCTCGGTGCAGGTGGTCAAAGGCACCGCCGTGACCTCGATCATCGGCTTCACCGAACTGACCAAGACCGGCGGCATGCTCGCCAACGCCACCTTCGAGCCCTTTATGGTCTACGGCCTGGTGGCCCTTGGTTACTTTTTGCTCTGCTACCCCTTGTCCCTCAGTGCGCGCTACCTGGAAAGGAGACTGCATGCCTCTGCTTAGAATTTCCGCCCTGCATAAGTATTACGGCGATCACCACGTCCTCAAAGGCATCGACCTGACGGTTGAAGAAGGCCAGGTGGTGGCGATCATCGGCCGCAGCGGCTCGGGCAAGTCCACCTTGCTGCGCACCCTCAATGGCCTGGAATCGATCAACGACGGCGTGATCGAAGTCGACGGCGAATACCTCGACGCCGCCCGCGCCGACCTGCGCAGCCTGCGGCAGAAAGTCGGCATGGTGTTCCAGCAGTTCAACCTGTTCCCGCACCTGACCGTCGGCGAAAACGTCATGCTCGCGCCGCAAGTCGTACAGAAAGTGCCCAAGGCCAAGGCCGCCCAGTTGGCCAAGCAAATGCTGGAGCGCGTAGGGCTGGGCGAGAAGTTCGACGCTTTCCCTGATCGCCTGTCCGGTGGCCAGCAGCAACGTGTTGCCATCGCCCGCGCCCTGGCCATGTCGCCCAAGGTGCTGCTGTGCGACGAAATCACCTCGGCCCTGGACCCGGAACTGGTCAATGAGGTGCTCAGTGTGGTGCGCCAGTTGGCCCAGGACGGCATGACCCTGATCATGGTCACCCACGAAATGCGCTTCGCCCGGGAAGTCGGCGACAAGCTGGTGTTCATGCACCAAGGCAAGGTGCATGAAGTGGGGGACCCCAAGGTGTTGTTCGCCAACCCGCAAACCGCCGAGTTGGCCAACTTCATCGGCTCTACGGAGCCGCCGGGCTGACCAGCTCGAACGTACCCTGCCCTTCCAGCCGCTCTTCATTGCGTACCTGTAGGGCAGCGGACGGCAGGGTGGTTTCGACCTCGACCTGAGCGCTCAATCGCTGCCCCGTCACCGGGGCTCCAGAGGCCCGGGCCACCAGGATCTGGCCTGGCAACAGTTCACCGCTGGCCGTCGTCTCACCGGGCAGATGGGCCACCTGCCACTCAACGGTGCGCCCATCCACCTGAGCGTGCTTGAGCCTCAGATGGAAACGCCCCTGGCGACCGAACAGAAAACCTCTGCCGTCTGCCGCCCCGATGAACCGCAACGCCATTGCCGCAGGCGCTGCGCAGGTTACGTTCAACTGCACCGTGCGAGTGCCAAGCGCCAGGTTGGGCTTCTCGACCAGCGCTTCCCGATGGATAACACCATAGTCGATGCGCGGCTGGCTCACGGTTAACCGGCAATTCTCGGCGTGCACCCCCGGCGCTGTCACCATCGCAAAGAACAGCACAAAGCCCATACGCTTCAGGTTACCGACCATGACACACCGCCGATTGAGTCTCATAGAACATGTCATTGTCAGGCCGGGTACCGGAATCAAGGCTGATCAGGCAGGTGGAAGAGTCCGGTAATGAAACCCGCAGCGTTTGCGCTTCACTCGCGTCGTTCAGGAAAATCATGCCCTCGCCCACCACGCTGGTCAGGAAACGATCATCCTTGCCAAACACCGAGGCGCCCTGGGGCAGTTGCCGACCTTGTTGATCGCTGGCATTGAGCAAGACCCGGCGCACCTTCACCACATCGAACGCCACGGTACTGAAAGACCCTCGGCCCGCGGCGAGCACCTGGGTGCCGTTTTTCAAGTCAACGCGCTTGGGCAAGGACTGGGTCTGCACTTCGACGCGGCTGTTGGCATAGGCGGGCAAGCTGGCAATCACCGCCTGCCCGGTAAAATCCGTCCACACCGGCCCTTGCGGGGTATCGACCTTTGCGGCGCCGATATCCCCCACCGACACGATGCCGAACGTGTCCCCCACGGGGTAGGGCGAGAATGTCAACCCACCTTCGTGAACCACGACACCACCTTGCAGCTGCCCCGTGTAACTGGTGCTTGATGGGGCACGACTGACGCCAAGGCCAACCCGGGCATAACGAGGCATCAGGTCGATCTGGCCACGCGTCGATTGCTCCTGGGCGCTGAGATCACGCTCGACGCCCACCTCGTAATTCACATAGTCATTGACCCGCTCACTGAGGGCCGTACCGGCGCGGGACTGGTCGCCACGACGACTGATATAGCTTTTCACACGGCGATCCGCGCCCAGGGGCACGCTGACTTGCAGGCGCACCGACAGGTCCTCGTCCATCGCGGCGTCGCGCCCACGGCTGGCTGGCGGGGTGTCACGGCGAACATGACTCCCGCCCACCTGCGAATCGGCGATCAGTGCGACATCGGCGTAGCGGAACGTCTTGTTCCATGAGGCAAATACATGCTCGGTCATTTGCGCATCGAATTGGGCGCTGCGGGTATAGCCCACAGAGAAGCCGCCCAGCGTAGGGTCCAGCCAGCTCAAGCCCGCCGTGTATTGGTGCTTGAAGCGCGAACCCAGCTCATCGGCCCGGGCCGAACGGCCCGCCTCGAATACCTCACGATAGCCCTGGTTCTGCAGGGTTGCGCTGAGGCTGACGTCGATATTGGCAACCACCGGGCTGCTCACGGTCACGCTGCTGCGTGCCCCGGATACGGCGTTGCGACTGGCCCGGGACAGGTTGTGGCGGGCGCCCACGGAAACCCGCTGGAAAAACACACTGCTCAGAGCGCCACCGGCCGACGCATATTCATCCGTGCTCAACAAACCAAAGCCCGCAGACGAGTCGCGCCCCAGGCCCCACGTGCCACTGCCCATGGCAACCACCGGCGAGGGCCCCTCTTCCCCCATGTTTTCCCGCATCTTGCCGAGGGAGAAGTAGTAACCCGGCGCTGTCGGCGCAGCCCCCGCGAACGACGCTGCGGGCACCACGAAACTGCGCTTGGCACCCTGTACATCGATCACGCTGACGTCCAGGTCGCTGGTGCCATTGAGCAACGCCAGCCCCGTCAACCGGAAAGGCCCTTCAGGCACCAGCGTACTGTGGATCAACACGCCGGACTGGCGCACCTCAATCCGTGACTGACTTTGGGCCAGCCCCTCCACCACGGCATTGTTACTGCCTGCTGGCGCGCGTGACTGGCCATCGGGGGAAAACTGTACGCCCGACAGCTGGACGCCACCAAACAACGGGTTGTTGCTGGCAATCTGGCCCACCTGGAAGGTCGAATGCAGCGTGGCGATATCCCGCTGGGCATAGGCATACAGGTGTTCCGTACGGGTGTCGCCATTGTCAGACACATAGAACTGGCGACTGCGCACAATCCAATCACCCAGGTTGAAGCCCGCCTCGCTGTAGGCCGACAAAAACCGACTGGTCCCGCCGCGTGAACGGCTGTCGAAGCCCAGCACGTCGTAGTTGAACAGGGCCGCCATGCCGCCCTGGGAAAAATGCCCCGCCTCCCATTGCGGCTCTCGAAATGACTGGGTTGGCACCACCAGCGCCACTTCATCGATACCCGGGCGCAACCGCACCATCGTTGTCGGGAAGGCACCAAGGAAGTCGTGGCAGGCCTGGTCCGCAGTGGCCCCTTTACGAACGATCTCCCGGGGCAACACCAACCCGGCTTTTTCCAACAGTCCTGGGGTGAAACACAATTGCCCCTGCGCATCGAACTGCGCATCCACCAGCCCGAGCGGGTTGCCATTGACCCGTAGCCCCACCACATGGCTACCCTCGCGAAAACGCGCTGCACTGCGGAAGTAGTCCGAGACCTTGGGGTCAATGCCGTAGGTGGTCAGTGCCGCCAGGTCAAAACCCTCCCCCAACTCCAGCGCGGAGGCAAAGCCCGGGGCGCCCCATAGCGTGGCGAACCCCATGAGCAGCGTGGGAACCGGAAGCCTGTTGCTCGACAGATAGGTCATGATTCGATCACCTTCCATCGGCATTGACCGAGGTCCGGTAGCTATCCACCGAAAACCCATAGACCGTCGCGGGCTGGATCTCGACTTCGGTCAAGTCGCCCAGGGCCCCCTCCACCCTTGCTGCCAAGGTCTCCCCCGGCAGGATGTAGGTGCGCGGCAACGTTGCCATGCGCCCCTGGGGCAGCAAATGCACATCTGCCGCCAGACGCACCACATAGGCACTGTCGTTATGCACCGCGAGGCGCTCACCCGACCGACTCCAGGTCAGCAATTCCCAGGGCGCGTCGTGCCGAGGCAGGCCCTTTGGATGCAGGATCAGCGGCAAATTCTGTCGAATGGTGATACCAATGGTCGCCCCCCCGGCAGCACGCGCCTGGGGAATGCCCTCGAACGTCACGCGCTTCAGACGCTGGGTCTTCAGCGGCGTCTTCAGCGTGGCGATGAAACGCACCAGCTGGGTTTCACCCGCCTCCACCCGTGTAATGGGCGGCGTGACAATCAATAGCGGCTCAACGTCCTCGGGCACATTCTCAACAACCGAATGAAGCAGCGCGGGGGCCTCATCGGTATTTTTGATGTTTATCGTGGCCTCGCCCTGCTCCTCATGAAGTATAACCACCGAAGTTTCCGGCAACATGCCCTCCGCGACCGCTACACCGGCAAAACATAAGTACCCACTTACACTCAACAGCAGCACACTATTTAAAACTGAAAGACTACGCACTCAGTATTCCCCACGACCATTGAGTGAACTATTGACATCCATGCGCCCACGTAAAAACAGCCGACAAAAAACGCTGGGTTTTCGATCGGCTGTATTTAAATCACTTAGATGTAATTCAACTCAAGCGACGCGCGGCCATCAAGCGTAACGTCACGACTCAGGTCCAGGTCCTGGGGCCTATTGATAACCGCCCTCACGGCGATAGTGCCGCTCAACTGAGAGATGGTGGCCGGTATAAATGGCGTGCCACTGCGCCAGGAGTGCTGGGTAGGGGACTGAGCGGCCTTGCCATCGCTGGTTTGCCAACTGGTCGTGCTGGCGCTCGCACGCATGATGGGGAACAACGTTGTACCCGACGACTTGAGGTCCCTGAGGGTGATCGCAAAACCGCCGGTTTTCCGGGCCGACACCATCCCCAAACCGTAGTTGTGCGCCTCGGTATAGCCGGTACCAAGAGCGTTCAGAATGCCCGGCACCTTGCTGGCGGACTGAAGGTCCTTGAAGGTCAGCCCGAACTTGGTCGCGCCGCTGGCGCAGGTAATACTCAGGGGAACGGTCCTTTCTTGAAGTGGGGTGAACGCTCCCGGCAGCAGCGTGCCCGAGGGAATGTCGCCGTAATTCACAACGCCCGCCCCGGTCAGGGTGAGGTTGCAGGCGGCAGGTTTGATCGTCCCCCTGACGCTCAGCTCGGCAGCAGTGGTTGCATGAGCGCCGAGAGCTGCGGCCAAGCATGCGATACCGAGGGTCAAGCCAATAATTTTCTTCATATTCGACCTATCACTGAAAGTTTTCAGGTGCATTTATTTTGTGTTGATCGATAAAAATCATAAATAAATAACACCACGGCAAAATCGCCGAGTGACAGTCTGCCGCCAAGCCGCCCAACTAAAAAATAAGCCAGCACCTCAATCATTGTGGGACCGATAAACATAGACCGACAACCAAGTAGAGTTCAAAGGTAGTCCAACACCAGATAACACATAGAACACTAAACCTTAACCTGTAGGGAAAGTTACTCATTGCACAAGGGAAGATTTAGACCAGTCTCCTTACAACAAACTAGTTAAACTCAACCGGCACGCGAAACAACATCCTACATATCCCACAGTATTTCCCCGCAGACAGCACCCGGGAAATTACCCGAGCACAACGCGTTGGCTCCAGCGGTCGATCGTGGCACGATGGCAAGGTTATCGACCGAGACCCCCAAACCATGCCGCAATCCCAAGCCAAGAATCTGTCCCTGATCGCCGCCATCGACCTGGGCTCCAACAGCTTTCACATGGTCGTGGCCAAGGCCCAGAACGGTGAGATCCGCATCCTTGAGCGGCTCGGCGAAAAAGTACAACTGGCTGCCGGGATCGACGACGAGCGCCAGCTCAATGAAGAATCCATGCAGCGCGGCCTCGACTGCCTCAAGCGGTTTGCCCAACTGATCAACGGCATGCCCCTGGGCGCCGTACGCATCGTCGGCACCAACGCCCTGCGCGAAGCACGCAACCGCGGCGAATTCATCCGCCGCGCCGAGGAGATCCTCGGGCACCCGGTAGAAGTCATCTCCGGCCGTGAAGAAGCGCGCCTGATCTACCTCGGCGTGTCCCACACCCTGGCCGACACCCCGGGCAAGCGCCTGGTCGCCGACATCGGCGGCGGCAGCACCGAATTCATCATCGGGCAACGATTCGAGCCCCTGCTGCGCGAAAGCCTGCAAATGGGCTGCGTCAGCTACACCCAGCGTTACTTCAAGGACGGCAAGATCACCCCGGCCCGCTACGCCCAGGCCTATACGGCGGCGCGGCTGGAGATCATGAGCATCGAACACGCCCTGCACCGCCTGACGTGGGATGAGGCCATCGGCTCCTCCGGCACCATCCGCGCCATCGGCCTGGCCCTCAAGGCTGGCGGCCATGGCACCGGTGAAGTCAACGCCGAAGGCCTCGCGTGGCTCAAGCGCAAGCTGTTCAAGCTGGGCGATGCGGAAAAGATCGACTTCGACGGCATCAAGCCTGATCGTCGCACCATTTTCCCCGCGGGCCTGGCGATTCTCGAAGCGATCTTCGACGCCCTCGAACTGCAACGCATGGACCACTGTGACGGCGCCCTGCGTGAAGGCGTGCTTTACGACCTGCTCGGCCGCCATCATCACGAAGACGTGCGTGAGCGCACCCTCAGCTCGCTGATGGAGCGTTACCACGTCGACCTGGAGCAAGCGGCCCGGGTGGAGCGCAAAGCCCTGCACGCCTTCGACCAAGTGGCCGAGGACTGGGACCTGGAAGACGGCGTCTGGCGCGAACTGCTCGGCTGGGCGGCCAAGGTGCATGAAGTGGGCCTGGACATCGCCCACTACCATTACCACAAGCACGGCGCCTACCTGATCGAGCACTCCGACCTCGCCGGTTTCTCCCGCGAAGACCAGCAAATGCTCGCCCTGCTGGTGCGCGGCCATCGTCGCAATATCCCCAAGGACAAGTTTGCCGAGTTCGGCGACGAAGGCAGCAAGCTGATCCGCCTGTGCGTACTGCTGCGCTTCGCAATCCTGTTCCACCACATCCGTGGCACCCAGGAAATGCCCCAGGTCACCCTGCGCGCCAACGGCGAGAGCCTGGACGTGGTGTTCCCCAAAGGCTGGCTGGATGAGAACCAGCTGACCCAGGCGGATTTTGCCCAGGAAGCGGAATGGCTGACGCGGGTGGGGTTCACGCTGAACGTGCGCTGAGACGCTCGAACGAACATTGCAAAAACAAATGTGGGAGCGGGCTTGCCCGCGATGACGGAGTATCAGTCAATGCATCTTTGACTGACCTACCGCTATCGCGGGCAAGCCCGCTCCCACATTGGGTTATCGCCGGGGGTTAGTTCACCGTCAGGATCGGGCTACCCAACCGCTCCAGCAACGTCGCCTGCGCACTGCGCGGGTTCTGGTTGCCGGTTGGCGTGTTGCGCACGTAGCGGCCGTCCGATTGCAGGCTCCAGCTGTGGGTGTTGTCGGTCAGGTAGCTTTCCAGCTCCTTCTTGACGCGCATGATCAGCTTCTTGCCTTCCACCGGGAAGCACGTCTCCACACGCTTGTCGAGGTTGCGCTCCATCCAGTCGGCGCTGGAGAGGAACATCTGCTCTTCGCCGCCATTGAGGAAGTAGAACACCCGCGTGTGCTCCAGGAAGCGGCCGATGATCGACCGCACGTGGATGTTGTGCGACACGCCGACAATGCCCGGGCGCAGGCAGCACATGCCACGCACCACCAGGTCGATGCGCACGCCGGACTGACTGGCCTTGTACAGCGCGCGGATGATCTTCGGATCGGTCAGCGAGTTGAACTTGGCAATGATGTGCGCCGGTTTGCCGTCGAGGGCGAACTGGGTCTCGCGGGCAATCATGTCGAGCATGCCCTTCTTGAGGGTGAACGGCGCGTGCAGCAGCTTCTTCATGCGCAGGGTCTTGCCCATGCCGATCAGCTGGCTGAACAACTTGCCGACGTCTTCGCACAAGGCGTCGTCGGACGTCAGCAGGCTGTAGTCGGTGTAGAGCTTGGCGTTGCCGGCGTGGTAGTTGCCGGTGCCCAAGTGGGCGTAGCGCACGATCTCACCGGCTTCGCGGCGCAGGATCAGCATCATCTTGGCGTGGGTCTTGAAGCCGACCACGCCGTAGATCACCACCGCGCCCGCCGCTTGCAGGCGGCTGGCCAGTTGCAGGTTGGATTCTTCATCGAAGCGCGCGCGCAGTTCGATCACCGCGGTGACTTCCTTGCCGTTACGCGCGGCATCCACCAGCGCATCGACGATTTCCGAGTTGGCGCCGGAACGGTAAAGCGTTTGGCGTACGGCCAATACATGCGGGTCCTTGGCGGCCTGGCGCAGCAGGTCGACCACCGGGGTGAAGGACTCGAATGGGTGCAGCAGCAGGATGTCCTGCTTGCTCACCACGCTGAAGATGTTCTCGCTGTTTTGCAGCAGCTTCGGGATCTGCGGGGTGAACGGCGTGTATTGCAGTTCCGGGTGGCTGTCCAGGCCGGTGATGCTGAACAGGCGCGTCAGGTTCACCGGGCCGTTGACTTGATACAGCTCGGACTCTGCGAGGTTGAACTGCTTGAGCAGGTAGTCCGACAGGTGTTTCGGGCAGGTATCCGCCACTTCCAGACGCACCGCATCACCGTAGCGCCGCGAGAACAGCTCGCCGCGCAGGGCGCGAGCCAAGTCTTCGACGTCTTCGGAGTCCAGCGCCAGGTCGGCGTTACGGGTCAGGCGGAACTGGTAGCAGCCTTTTACCTTCATGCCCTGGAACAGATCGTCCGCATGCGCATGGATCATCGACGAAAGGAATACATAGTTGTCGCCAGCGCCCCCCACCTCTTCCGGTACCTTGATGATCCGTGGCAACAGACGCGGCGCCGGAATGATCGCCAGGCCGGAATCGCGGCCGAAGGCGTCGATGCCTTCCAGCTCGACGATAAAGTTGAGGCTCTTGTTTACCAGCAACGGAAACGGGTGCGTCGGGTCGAGGCCGATCGGGGTGATGATCGGCGAAATCTCGTCACGGAAGTAACGACGCACCCAGGTCTTGATCTTGGTGGTCCAGTGGCGGCGACGGATAAAGCGGACCTGATGCTTTTCCAGTTCCGGCAGCAGGATGTCGTTGAGGATCGCGTATTGGCGGTCCACATGGCCGTGTACCAGCTCGCTGATGCGCGCCAGGGCCTGATGGGGTTGCAGGCCGTCGGCGCCGGCTTGTTCACGGGCGAAGGTGATCTGCTTCTTGAGGCCGGCGACGCGGATCTCGAAGAACTCGTCCAGGTTGCTGGAGAAGATCAGCAGAAACTTCAGCCGTTCCAGCAACGGGTAGGACTCATCCAGCGCCTGCTCCAGCACGCGGATATTGAATTGCAGTTGCGACAGCTCGCGGTGGATGTACAGGCTGCTGTCATCCAGGTTGGTCACCGCGACCACCGGCGCTGGCGCCGGGGCTTCGACCACCACGGCAGGCGGTGCTGGCTCCAGCTCTGGCGGGGTCTCGGTGACGGGTTCAACCACCGGGTGAGCGTCTTTTACGGCAACTTCTGTGAGTCCTTCGGTATTCATCGAGTGTTCCTGTGAGGGCTATTGTTGCTCTCTAAGCAATTGGGCAGCGCGGGCGGCGAAGTAAGTCAGAATGCCATCAGCGCCGGCACGTTTAAAGGCAGTCAGGGATTCAAGGATCACCCCTTCACTCAACCAACCGTTCTGGATCGCGGCCATGTGCATGGCGTATTCACCGCTGACCTGATAGACAAAGGTCGGCACCTTGAATTCCTCTTTGACCCGGTAAAGGATGTCCAGGTACGGCATCCCGGGCTTGACCATCACCATGTCGGCGCCTTCGGCGAGGTCGGCCGCCACTTCGTGCAGGGCTTCCTGGCTGTTGGCCGGGTCCATCTGGTACGAAGCCTTGTTGGCCTTGCCCAGGTTCAGCGCCGAACCCACCGCATCGCGGAACGGGCCGTAATAGGCGCTGGCGTACTTGGCCGAGTAGGCCATGATCCGCACGTTGACGTGGCCGGCCAGCTCCAGGGCTTCGCGGATCGCCTGGATGCGGCCGTCCATCATGTCCGACGGCGCAACCACCTGGGCACCCGCCGCCGCGTGGGACAAGGCTTGCTTGACCAGCGCATCGACGGTGATGTCGTTCTGAACATAGCCGTCTTCGTCCAGAATGCCATCCTGGCCGTGGGTGGTGAACGGGTCCAACGCGACGTCGGTGATCACCCCCAGCTCCGGGAAACGCTCGCGCAAGGCGCGGGTGGCGCGCTGGGCGATGCCCTCGGGGTTCCAGGCTTCGGCAGCGTCAAGGGACTTGAGTTCAGGCGGCGTGACCGGGAACAGCGCCAGCGCCGGAATGCCCAACTCGACCCAGCCTGCCGCTTCGATCAGCAGTTGATCAATGGTCAAGCGCTCTACACCCGGCATCGAGGCCACCGCTTCCCGGCGATTTTCGCCGTCGAGCACAAACACCGGCAGGATCAGATCATTCGTCGTCAGCACGTTTTCACGGACCAGGCGGCGAGAAAAATCATCACGGCGATTGCGACGCAGACGGGTTGCGGGGAACAGGCGATTGGCAGGGGTAAAGCTCACGACAGACTCCTGAGCCCGCGTTTACGGGCGAGCGTTGCAGTTATAAGCGGGCATTATGACGAATGAATGACAGTTGTGCTTATCGGTGCGACCTGTAGCCGCATTCGCGGTTTATGTAGGAATTGTTCACTTCGTGACACATCTCGATACTTTCACGAATGTTCACGAAGGCGTAGGCTGCGCGTTCATTTCGCCAGCACCCCCAGACCATGCTTCAACAATTTCTGCATGACTTCGGCTACTTTGCGCTCTTCCTGGGCACCTTCTTTGAAGGCGAGACCATCCTGGTTCTCGCAGGCTTCCTGGCGTTCCGTGGGTACATGGATATCAACCTGGTGGTGGTCGTTGCCTTTTTTGGCAGCTACGCCGGCGACCAGCTTTGGTATTACATGGGCCGCAAGCACGGGCGCAAATTGTTGGCCCGCAAGCCCCGCTGGCAATTGATGGGCGACAAGGCCCTGGGGCATATCCGCAAGCACCCGGATCTCTGGGTATTGAGCTTCCGCTTTGTTTACGGATTGCGCACGGTCATGCCGGTAGCGATTGGCCTGTCCGGCTACCCACCGTTGCGCTACCTGATCCTCAACGGGATTGGCGCGGCGATCTGGGCGGCCGCACTGGGCGCCGCGGCGTACCACTTCGGCGCGGTGCTGGAAGGCATGCTGGGCAGCGTCAAGAAGTACGAGCTGTGGGTGCTGGGCGCCTTGCTGGTCCTGGGCTTCGGCCTGTGGCTGCGTCGCCGCTTCAAGAACGCGCGTATCGCCCGCGAGGCGTGTGCCGACGCCAAGGCCCGGCTCGCCGCCGAGCCGGCCCCGGTCGAAACGACTAAGACGCCAGTCGAGTAAGCCGGCTTCTACAGCAGTAGAGGCCGATCACGCTGAGCAGGCTGTAGCTCAGCAGGCCCAGCCAGCCCAGGTTGCTGGCCGGCCACAGCCCCACCTGCGGTGCCAGCCACACCAGCGGCACGTTCAGCGCCAGCCGCGCCAGTTCGGCCTTCAATGCCCACGGGCGGTTCTCCAGGGCCACGCCCAAGGTAAACAAGCCCAGCGCCATCGCACTCCAACCCAGGATCAGCGCGGCCGTGGGCAACCCCTCGCCGAAATTCATCAGGTAGCTGCCAAAGCCCACATACGCGGCAAACTGCAGGGCGATGTACACCTGTTGGCGCACGTCCAGCGCCACCTCGAACTTACGGAACTGACTCAAGTCGTGCTTGGCCAACGGGTACTTGGCCTTCACATCTGCCGGGCGCCAGCCGGTACGCATGAACCAGATGCGCAGCTTGTCCCACCAACGCTCGGTGCGCCGCGCATCACTCCACAGCTGTGCATAAAACTGCAGGTTGGCCCACAGCGGGTTCCAACTGGCCAGGGGTGTGGTCACGCCGAAAATCACCGGTTCGTTGTCGTCTTCTTCCTGGAAGGTGCCGAACAGGCGGTCCCAAATAATGAACACCCCGCCGTAGTTGCGATCCATGTAGAGAGCGTTCTGTGCATGGTGCGCCCGATGATTGGACGGCGTGACGAAGAACCACTCGTACCAGCCAAGCTTCGGCACATGGCGCGTGTGCACCCAGAATTGGTACAGCAGGTTGAGGGAGGCCACGCTGATAAACACCACCAGCGGCACGCCGACCACGGCCAGCGGCAGGTAGAAGATCCAGCTCAGCAGGAAGCCGGTGCTGGTCTGGCGCAGGGCGGTGCTGAGGTTGTAGTCCTCGCTCTGGTGATGCACCGAGTGCGCGGCCCAGAGGATATTGCGCTCGTGGCCCATGCGGTGCAGCCAGTAGTAGCAGAAGTCATAGAAGACAAAGGCGAACATCCAGGTCCAGGGGTTCTGGGCCGGCAAGTCAAACAGCGCCAGGTGCTTGAGGGCGAAAGCGTAGGTCAACAGGCCCACGCCCTTGGTCAACAACCCCGTGGTGGTGGACAGCACACCGGTGCTGAGGCTGTTGATGGCGTCCGCCACCCGATAGTTGCGCTCGCCACGCCAGCGGTCGGCGAGCAGCTCCACCACGATCAAGGCGATGAAAAACGGTACCGCGTAAGGCACGAAGTCCATGGGCTAGTCCGGTCTATTTTTGTTACATCTAGAGTAGGTGTAGCGGCGCAAGAGCCCATTGGCAACAGGTGACAAATATAGTAGACATTTAACGCCATGAACCCAGGAGAAATGCCCATGAGCAAAAAGATTGCAGTGATCCTTTCCGGCTGTGGCGTGTACGACGGCGCCGAGGTCCAAGAAAGCGTGATCACCCTGCTGCGCCTGGACCAGCGCGGCGCTCAGGTCCAATGCTTTGCCCCCGACATTGCGCAACTGCACGTGATCAACCACCTCACCGGCGAGGAGATGCCCGAGACCCGCAACGTGCTGGTGGAGTCGGCGCGTATCGCCCGCGGCGAGGTGAAGGACATCGGTGAAGCCAACGCCGACGACTTCGACGCGCTGATCGTGCCGGGCGGGTTTGGGGCGGCGAAGAACCTGTCCAACTTTGCCGTGGCAGGCGCCGGTTGCAGCGTCAACCCGCAGGTCTTGGCGTTGGCCGAAGCCTTCGCCGAAGCGGGCAAGCCGGTGGGGCTGATCTGCATCTCCCCGGCCCTGGCGGCAAAAATCTACGGCCCCGGCGTGACCTGCACCATCGGCAACTGCGCCGACACGGCGGCGGCGCTGGACAAGATGGGCGCCACCCACCAGGAATGTGCAGTGGACGATATCGTTGAAGACAAGGCGCGCAAGCTGGTGAGCACGCCGGCCTATATGGTGGGCAAGAGCATCAGCGAGGTGGCTTCAGGCATCAACAAGCTGGTGGATCGGGTGCTGGAGTTGACCCACGAGAACGACTAACCGGCCCGCATCAATCGGGTCAGGATACGGTCCAGGGCATTGGCAAATGCCTGCTTGTCCTTCTCGCCATGGGGCGGTGGCCCGCCGCCCATCTGGCCCTGTTCGCGCAGATCGGTGAACAGGTTGCGCACCGCCAGGCGTTCACTCATGTTCGCCGGGCTGAACTCCTTGCCCCGTGGGTCTAGGGCGGTGACGCCCTTCTTCACCAGGCGATCAGCCAGCGGTACATCGCTGCAGATCACCAACTCACCGGGCACCGCGTGTTCCACCAGGTAGTCATCCGCCGCATCCGGGCCGCTGGGGACCACGATCAGCTTTACGCATGAAAAGCTCGGCTTGATCTGGCTCTGCCCGGCCACCAACACCACTTCGAACTGGCGCTTGAGGGCGAACTTCACCACCTGGTCCTTGGCTGCCCGAGGGCAGGCGTCGGCATCGATCCATACGCGCATAAACACACCTTCCAGAAACAACATCTATCCAATGTGGGAGCGGGCTTGCCCGCGATAGCGTCGGATCAGCCAACACCTACATCGACTGACACACCGCAATCGCGGGCAAGCCCGCTCCCACACTGACTGTGCCCGATTAAATAGTGGCGCGACGCTTCTCGGCCAACCGACTGCGGCCATACAACACCACAATCGCCAGGATCGCCACCGCCTGCGCACTCAACGAGTACGCATCGGCATGAATCCCCAGCCAATCAAAGTCAAAGAACGCCACCGGCCGTGTGCCAAAGATCCCGGCCTCCTGCAATGCCTTCACGCCATGCCCGGCAAACACCACCGACAACGCGCACAACAGCGCCGCATTGATGCCGAAGAACAGCGCCAACGGCAGCTTCGCCGAGCCGCGCAGGATCACCCACGCCAGGCCCACCAACAGCACCAGCGCCGTGGCGCCACCCGCCAACACGGCGTTGTGCCCAGCCGGGCCGGCTTGCAGCCACAGGGTTTCATAAAACAGGATCACTTCGAACAGCTCGCGATACACCGAGAAGAACGCCAGCATCGCAAAACCGAAGCGCCCGCCGCCGCCCACCAGGCTGCTCTTGATGTAGTCCTGCCACGCAGCAGCATGGCGGCGGTCGTGCATCCACACGCCGAGCCACAGCACCATCACGCTGGCAAACAGCGCCGTGCAGCCTTCCAGCAGTTCACGCTGGGCACCGCTGACGTCAATCACATACGCCGCCAGCGCCCAGGTGGCCAAGCCCGCCAGCAGCGCCAGGCCCCAGCCAACGTTGACACTGCGCACCGCCGACTGCTGGCCGGTGTTACGCAGGAACGCGAGGATCGCCGCCAATACCAGGATCGCTTCCAGGCCTTCGCGCAGCAGGATCAGCAAACCGGAGATGTAGCTCAGCGACCAGCTCAGGCCATCGCTGCCCAGCAGGCCGGCGGACTCAGTCAGCTTGCCCTTGGCCACATCCAGGCGCTGCTGCACTTGTTCGATCGGCAGCCCGTCCTGCAACGATTGCCGATAGGCCATCAGGGCTTTCTCAGTGTCCTTGCGCAGGTTGGCGTCGACGTTATCCAGGGAGCTTTCCACCAGCTCGAAGCCTTCGAGGTAGGCGGCGACGGACAAGTCGTAGGCCTGCTCGTGATCACCGTTGCGGAACGCGGCGAGGCTCTTGTCCAGGGTGCTCGCGGTGTAGTCGAGCAACTGCGCCGGGCCACGCTTGACCTGCGGCGGTTGTGCGCGCTGGGCGCGGAAGGTCGCGGCGGCGGCTGGGCCGCTGGCTGCCAGCACTTCGTTCGGGGTCTGGCGGGCCAGGTCGGCGAGGTTGAACGGTTGCTCGCTCTTGGCCGCAGCCGGGTCGGCGGTGAAGCCGGCGATGTAGGTGGCCAGGTCCCAGCGCTGGCGGTCGTCCAGCTGGTCGGCAAAGGACGGCATGTCGGTGCCTTCGACGCCCAGGCCGAGGGTGTTGTAGATCGCATACAGGCTCAGGCGATCCAGGCGCGTGGCGTCCGTCAGGTTGGCGGGCGGCGGCGTCATGCCGGTGCCCGCTGGGCCATCACCGGCGCCGGCAGCGCCGTGGCACACCGAGCACTGCTGGGCGTAGAGCGGCGCGCCGCGCACAGGGTCGGGAGTGATCGCCGGGGCCTGGCTGACTTCATAGGCCACCGCCAGCTTGGCGCCCAACTGCCGGGCCTGGCGGGCGACGGTCGCGCCCTCCGCATGGGCAGTGACTGCTGCCAGCAACTCATCAACGCCGCTGATCAACTCGGCGCGCTCGGGCTTGGCCGGCAGATCCGCCACCAAACCCTGCAACACCCCAAGAAACTCAAGCTGCTCACGGTACTCGGAATCATCGACAACCTTGCCCGCCTCCACCGTCGGCGGGTAGTCGGCGCCAATGTAGTCCAACAAATGCAGGGCTTGTGGAGCGCCCTCGGTCGTCGCGGCCAGCAGATGAGAGCTGCACGACATCAACGCCGGCAGCATCAGCCAGGCGAGAAAACGGAAGGGGGCAGTCATGAATGAATCTCAAAGGGAAATACGAAGTAACATATTGTTTAACGTTAAGCGCTTTGACTCAAGGCGTTAGTGATTTGACGCAGGGAATAGCGTCGAAACAGTGATGGCGCCCCCACCTATCCCCCAGGCAAAAAGCCATTGTTTTGCCAGCTATGGCGCCTATAATGCCGCGCCCTGTTATCGCGAAAGGGTCTTTATTTCCTCGTTTTAATGAGGAATTGGCACATCAGCTGGTTACGTTCAGGGAAGAAGTCTGCATGGCATTTCGCGCCGTTACCCCGCTCGCACTCGCGGCGGTCACCTTGCTGTCGGGTTGCTCGATGTTTCGCAGCTACGACAGCGAGCTGCAAGCCACCAACCAGCAGTTGGTCAGCGGCAATGTCGAGGCCGCGCTGACCCTGCTGGAGAAAAACAACAGCGGCGAAGACAAGGACCTGCTGTATTTCTTCGAAAAGGGTGAATTGCTGCGGGCCAAGGGCGACCTCAGCGGCAGCCAGATCGCCTGGCGCAGCGCCGACCTGCAAGTCTACAAGTGGGAAGAGTCGGTCAAGTTCGACAGCGAGCGCTACCTCGCCCAGTTCGGCAGTTTCCTCGCCAACGACAAGGTGCGTCGCTACGAAGGCTATGACTACGAAAAAGTCATGCTGACCACGCAAATGGCCCTGAACCTGCTGGCCCTGAACGACTTCGACGGCGCCCGCACCGAGATCAAGAAGACCCACGAACGCGAAGCGGTGATCGCCGACCTGCGCGACAAGGAATACCTCAAGCGCGAGAACGAAGCCGAACGCCAGGGCGTGACGACGCAGTTCAAGGACCTGCGTGGCTACCCAGTGGAAACCCTCGACGCGCCGGAAGTGGTCGGCCTGAAGAACAGCTATCAAAGCGCGTTCAGCCATTACCTCGCTGGTTTCGTCTACGAAGCCCTCGGCGAAAAAGACCTGGCCGCCCCCGGCTACCGCAAGGCCGCCGAGTTGCGCCCGAACACGCCGTTGCTGGAACAAGCCCTGCTCGACCTCGACAAAAGCAGCCTCGGCGCCGATGAAACCGACGTGCTGATCGTGGTGCAGAGCGGCCTGGCGCCGGCGCGTGATTCGATCCGCCTGCCGCTGCCGATTCCGATCGACGGCCATCTGGTGATTACCCCGCTGTCATTCCCGGTGATCAAGGCCGACACCTCCACCGCGCACTTCGCGCAGATCGGCGTCGATGGCCAGCAACAGAACCTCACCGCACTCAACAGCACCACCGCCATGTCGCGCCGCGCCCTGCGCGATGACATGCCGGGGATCATCCTGCGCACCACCGTGCGCGCCGTGACCCGTGGCGTGACGCAAAACAACCTGAACAAGACCAACCCCATGGCCGGGCTGGTGCTGGGCATCGCCTCGGCCGTCACCGAAGGCGCCGACACACGCACCTGGCGCACCCTGCCGGACCTGACCCAGGTCACGCGCCTGCGCCTCAAGCGCGGCGAGCACCAGGTCAGCCTGCCCAACGCCCTGGGCGGCACGCGGGTGACCGTCAAGGCCGACCAGCGCTACCAAGTGATCACCCTGCGCGTGGTCGGCAACCAGGTGTTCGCCGGCGGCCTGGCGGCCCACGTGGTGCCGAGCCCGACCACCCAGGCCATCGCCCTCAAACAACCTTAAGGAGCACGTTATGCGTCATTTCATCCTCGGCGCCCTGGCGCTGGTCCTGCTGGCCGGCTGCGCCACCCCGCCGCCACCGGAACCCGGCAGTGCGGCGAGCAAAATCGTAGTGATGGGCAAGTTCAAGGGCATCGCCGTCGGCGCCATCCGCGTGGCGCGCGAGAACGGCTTCCTCACCGCCAAGGTGCAGCTGAGCAATATCACCAGCAGCAACCAGACGATGTATTACCGCTTCGCCTGGCTGGGGGCCGACGGCTTCCCGGTGGGCGACGAAGACACCTGGAAAGTGCTGAACCTGTACGCCAACCAGGCGACCTTCCTGCCGGCCATTGCCAACTTGCCTCAAGCCGCGGACTTCCGCCTTGAAGTGAAGACGCCTTGACGCCCGCCCCTATTCAGCTCTGGAGAGATTCCCCCATGTTTGCACGCTTCTCGATCCTTGCCGTGGTTGCCGTCCTGGCCAGCGGTTGCTCCAACACCTCGCCGGTGCTGGGCAGCAAGAACATCAGCTACGGCGACACCAAGGCCGTGGAAACCGTGACCAACGAGTTCGGCTCCACCGACCTGCAGATGATCGCCGAAAGCATGACCCGCTCGCTCGCCCAGTCCGGCATCCTGCAAGGCCGCCCGGTGGTGCAGGTGTATGACGTGAAGAACAAGACCAGCGAGTACATCGACACCCGCGAGATCACCACGTCGATCAAGACCCAACTGATGAAGACCGGCACCGCACGCTTCGCCAGCGACAACACCGACATGCAAAGCCAGGTCGACCAGCTCAAGCTGCAGAACCAGAGCGGCCTGTACAAGAAGTCCACGGTGAGCAAGACCGGCAACATGGTCGCCGCCAAGTACCGCCTGGAAGGCTCCATCAGCTCCATCGTCAAGCGCAGCTCGGATTACAAGGACGTGTTCTACAAGTTCAGCCTGCAACTGGTGGACGTGGAAAGCGGCCTGGCCGAGTGGATGGACGAAAAAGAAATCCGCAAGACCACGGAGCGCTAAGCCATGCGTACATGGATCGGCATGATCGGCCTGCTATGCGCCTTTGGCGCCTCGGCCGCACCGAAAATCGCGGTGACCGACCTGGCCTATCAGGCGCGGGTCGAGGAATACATCCACGCGGTGTCGGCCAGCAACAACTTCCAGGCCAGCGGCTACCACGCCAGCGGCGCGTCGAGCTACGCCGAGTTCGAGAGCCGCTCCAGCTACATCGAGCAGCTTGAGCTGCGCAAATTCAGCGGCGACATCAAGGGCGAGATCCTCAAGTCGCGCCAGTTCCAGTTGGTGCAAGGCACGCCCTACACCGCCGACGCCAAGGGTGACGTGTATGACGTGATCAAGCGGATCAAGGCCGGCAACTTCAAGGGCGCGGACTACGTGCTGTTTGGCACCCTGTCCGACATCGACTTCACCCAGGACCTCAACGCCATCGACCGCACCAACAGCTACTCGGCGGTGCTGAGCCTGACGTTGGTGGCGGATTTCAGCCTGATCAACACGCGCACCTTCGAAATCACCTCGGCGTTTACCGCCATGGGTGAAGGGCAAGACACCAAGCTGGTGAACAGCCGCGACGTGCGCGTGAACCTGAACCGGCCACGGGTGGTGAAGGACGTGTCGAAAACGTTGGGTGAGGATGTGGCGCGGCAGCTGGCGGAGCAGTTGGATGGCGGGTATCAAGAACCCGGCCAACCCGTGTTGCGCAATAACCTGCCGAGGGATGAAGCGCCGAAGATCCTGCGCTGATCCTCGATAACGCGGCTAACACAAATCAATGTGGGAGCTGGCTTGCCTGCGATAGCGGTGTATCAGATACACCGCTATCGCAGGCAAGCCAGCCCCCACAGTTTTGATCCGGTTTCGTCAGTTATGCCGTGGCGCGGTGCAGGCTGGCGAGGAAGCCGGCGGCGCCGACAAACAACCCGGCAAACGTACGATTCATCCGCTTCTGCTGCTTCGGCGTACGCAACAAGCGCAACACCTTCGCCGCCAACCCCGTATACCCCGCCATCACGATCATATCCACGCAGATCATCGTCGCGCCCAGGATCACGTACTGGATCACCAGCGGCGCCTGCGGGTTCACGAACTGCGGCAACACCGCCAGCATGAACACCAAGGCCTTGGGGTTGCTCGCATTGACCAGGAAGCCACGGAACATCATCGCCATCGGCTTGCCGATCGGGCGCACGGCCGCGTCATCGGACATGTCCATGGGCAAGGCGCGCCATTGCTTGATCGCCAGGTACACCAGGTACGCCACGCCAAACCATTTGATCGCATAGAACGCGGTAGACGACGTCGCCAGAATCGCACCCAGGCCGCCGGCGACCACGGCAATCTGCATCGCCAGGCCGATTTGCAGGCCAATGGCATTCCAGTAACCGCGCGCAAAACCGTATTGCAGGCCGCTGGACATCGAGGCGATGGCACCGGCACCGGGGGAAAGGGAGATGATCCAACTGGCCACGAAAAAGGCCAGCCATGTATCGAGTGCCATTACACACCTCGTTTCAAATCTGTCGTGAGCGTTAAGCTAACTCCGACGACCGAGGCCTGGCTATAGAATTTTTACGCGGGGCTGGTCCAGCGGCGCACCGAACGCTGGAAGAACAGGCTGTTAGGCACCTGCACCATCGCGCTGTCGGTACCGGCTTCGGCCACTTCGATCAGCGTGGTGTACAGCAGGTTGATCGCCACGACGCGGCCCTTCACGCCCGGTTTGTCCACGGTGTCCACCAGCTCCACGATGTCGCCGATGCGGAACGGCCCGACGGTAAAGATCAGGATCGCGCACAGCAGGTTGGACAGCACCGACCACATGGCAAAAAACGCCACGGCCGCCACGGCGACAAACCCCGACAGCGCCGTCCACAGCACCGTGGCGGACACGCCCACGCGTTCCAGCACAAAGATCAGCGCGCTGCCCATGATCAACCAGCGCAAGCCACCGCGCAGCGGCATCAGCAGTTGCGGCGGGAACGGGTAGCGCTCGCCCAGGCGCGTCAGGCCCTTGGCGACAAAACGCTGCGCCAGGTAGCCGGCCAGCAGGATCAGCAGGATCTGCACGCCGATCCAGATCGGCTCGACCCACTGCGGCGGCAGCGGCAACTGCAAGGCTTCCATCAGGACAGCGCTTCCAGCTGCGCTTGCAGGGTTTCGAGCAATTCGAGGGCTTCCATCCAGGTTTCCTCCAATTGCCCTTCACGCACCTTGAGCTTGGCCTGTTCGGCCAGCAGGTCGCGCAGTTCATCCTTGCGGGCGGCTTCGTACACGGCGCTGTCGCCCAGGCTGGCTTCGATCTTGGCCAGGCGCTCATGCACCTTGCCCAGTTCGGCTTCCAGCTTGTCGGCTTCACGCTTGTGCGGCGCCAGTTGTTGGCGCAAGGCAGCGGCGGCCTGGCGCTGGGCTTTCTTGTCGGTCTTGTCCGGGTTGACCGGCGAGTTGCTGACCGGCGCGTTGCGCAGGCGGTAATCCGTCAGCCAGCGCGCGTAGTCGTCGAGGTCGCCGTCGAATTCTTCGACTTTGCCGTCGGCCACCAGCAGGAAGTTGTCGGTGGTGCTCTTGAGCAAGTGGCGGTCGTGAGACACCACCAGGACGGCACCGCTGAATTCCTGCAAGGCCATGGTCAGCGCCAGGCGCATTTCCAGGTCCAGGTGGTTGGTCGGTTCGTCGAGCAGCAACAGGTTCGGCCGGTCCCAGGCGATCAACGCCAGGGCCAGGCGGGCTTTTTCGCCGCCGGAGAAATTCAGCACCGGCTCATCGATACGCGCGCCACGGAAGTCGAAGCCGCCGAGGAAGTCGCGCAGCACCTGTTCGCGCTCGGTCGGCGCCAGGCGTTGCAGGTGCAACAGCGGGCTGGCCTTGGCGTCGAGGGAGTCCAGCTGATGCTGGGCGAAGTAGCCCACCACCAGGTTCTCGCCACGGGTCAGGCGACCGGCCAGGGGTTGCAGTTCGCCGGAGAGGTTCTTGATCAGCGTCGACTTGCCCGCGCCGTTGGGGCCCAGCAGACCGATGCGCGCGCCCGGCGTGAGCTGCAACTTCACTTTTTCCAGGATGGTTTTTTCGCCATAACCCAGGCGTGCATCCGAGAGGTCCAGCAGCAACGGGCTGGAGATTTTCACCGACTCGCGGAACACAAAGTCGAACGGCGAATCGACGTGGGCCGCCGACAGTTCTTCCATGCGCTCCAGGGCCTTGATCCGGCTCTGGGCCTGGCGGGCCTTGGTGGCCTGGGCCTTGAACCGGGCGATGTAGCTTTCCATGTGCGCACGTTGCGCCTGCTGCTTCTCGAACGCCTGCTGCTGTTGGGCCAGGCGTTCGGCACGGGCGCGCTCGAACGCGGTGTAGCCGCCACGGTAGAGGGTGATTTTCTTCTGTTCGACGTGGGCAATGTTATCGACCACGGCGTCGAGGAAATCCCGGTCGTGGGAAATCAGCAGCAAGGTGCCCTGGTAGCTCTTGAGGAAATCCTCCAGCCACAGGATCGCATCGAGGTCCAAGTGGTTGGTCGGTTCGTCGAGCAGCAGCAGGTCGGACGGGCACATCAGCGCCTGGGCCAGGTTCAGGCGCATGCGCCAGCCGCCGGAGAAGTCGGCGACCGGGCGATCCATCTGTTCGTTGGTGAAGCCCAGGCCGGCGAGCATCTTGCGCGCACGGGCGTCGGCGGTGTAGCCGTCGGCACTGTCGAGTTCCGCGTGCAGGCGCGCCTGGGCGCCGCCGTCCTGGGCTTTCTCGGCCTCGGCGAGGTCGTGTTGCACCTGGCGCAGGCGCAGGTCGCCATCGAGCACGTAGTCGATCGCGATGCGGTCCAGGGTGTCGATCTCCTGGCGCATATGGGCGATGCGCCAGTCGGCGGGCAGCAGGCAGTCCCCGGAATCCGGGGTCAGCTCACCCAGCAACAGGGCGAACAACGTGGATTTGCCGGCGCCGTTGGCACCGATCAGGCCGGCTTTGTGACCGGCGTGCAGGGTCAGCTCGGCGTCTTCGAGAAGACGTTGCGGGCCACGCTGTAATGTTAGGCTTTGAAGTCGGATCATAATGGCGGCGGAGTCTACCAGCTTCGTTGGCCGCTGGCTTGGGTGTGAATATGTGCGCTGACCTGTGGAGCTTTGCCCTCTCGACTTACGCCCGGCCGGGCGTCGAAGCCGCTTGCCTGCGCTTGCAGGAACAAGGTGCGGATGTGTGCCTGTTGCTCTGTGGTGCCTGGCTGGAGCAGCGCGGCGTAGCGGCTGCGCCTGATCGCGTGCTGGCCTTGCAACAATTGGCTCGCCCATGGCGCACGCAGGTGATCGAACCGTTACGACAGGTGCGTGTGCAATGGCGCCTCATGGCACAGCAGGATCAGCCATTGGCGGCGCTGCGCGAACGGATCAAGGCAGTGGAGTTGGAGGCAGAGCGGGAATTGCTGACACGCCTGGAAGCGTTGGCGCTGGCATGGCCGGCAGGGGAAGGTCAACAACAGTGGCTGGAAGGACTGGCGGCTGAGGATGCCGCCAACCTTGACCATGACGCGCTGCAGCAGCTGCGCGTCATGGCCACCGGCACTTAGGAAGCGCTGGTTGGGGTGGTGCTTGGCGCTACCGGTGCAGGCGTGCTGCTGGCCGATGCGGTTGGAGCGGTGGACGCGGTAGCAGCAGGTGCAGCTGGCTTGGCCGGTGCTGGTTTGGCAGCGGCTGGCTTTGCAACAGCGGGTTTGGCAGCTGGTTTAGCGGCTGGTTTTGCAGCAGCGGCTTTAGCAACTGGCTTAACAGCTGGTTTTGCAGCAGCTGGTTTAGCGGCTGGTTTTGCAGCAGCGGTTTTAGCAGCTGGCTTGGCGGCTGGTTTCGCAGCAGCAGGTTTGGCAGCTGGCTTAGCGGCTGGTTTTGCAGCAGCGGTTTTAGCAGCTGGCTTCGCGGCTGGTTTTGCAGCAGCGGTTTTGGCAGCTGGCTTCGCGGCTGGTTTTGCAGCGGCAGTTTTAGCAACTGGCTTCGCGGCTGGTTTTGCAGCAGCGGTTTTAGCAGCTGGCTTCGCGGCTGGTTTTGCAGCAGCGGTTTTAGCAGCTGGCTTCGCGGCTGGTTTTGCAGCAGCGGTTTTGGCAGCTGGCTTAGCGGCCGGTTTTGCAGCAGCGGTTTTGGCAGCTGGCTTAGCGGCTGGTTTTGCAGCAGCGGTTTTAGCAGCTGGCTTGGCAGCAGCTTTAGCGGGCGCCTTTGCCGCAACGGCTTTTGCAGGTACACGAGCACCCAACACTTTAGCCACGGCTTCCTTCACACGACCAACGCCCTGGGCCAGTTTCAGGCTTTCTTGAGCGTCTTTTTTGAGTTGGGAAATGTAGCCGCGGGTTTCAGCTTGGCGATCCTTGAGGGCGTCCAGCAGGTCCTCGAGTTCTTTGACAGCGTCTTTGGCTTTGGCTTGTGCCTTGGCCTTGCCGGCAGTGGCGGCGTCTTGCAGTTTGGTGCGGGATTTGTGCAGCTTTTCTTGCGCTTTACCGCGTTGTTTTTCCAGCTTGGCGAGCAGTTTTTCTGCATCGGCCAGGGCTTGGGAACAAGCGCTTTCCAGATGTTCGAGCAAGCTGCCCGAAAGTTGTTGGAGTAAATGCAACGGGGTATTTACAGGCTTCTGTTTGGCCGACATGGTTTACCTCCTGGCTGACGTGGGTGCGGCTCATACTAGCCCTCTGCTCTTACCGCCGCTAGGGCATGTTGACAGTATCGTTTGCCCGGCGTTGCACCGCGCGAAAATTCTTATCGTTATAACGAAAATACCCGGCACTTTTTACCCACTCACACTGGCATAATCCGTCGCACTTTCGGCGGGAGGATGCCCATGTCGCGTTACCTTTTTCTTGTGCTTGGCCTGGCGATTTCGGTGGCCAATGCGAGCGAACAATCACCGCCCAAAACCACTGAGCAGAACCAGCACGACCTTGCCTACAGCCTGGGCGCCAGCCTCGGTGAACGCTTGCGCCAGGAAGTCCCCGACTTGCAGATCCAGGCCTTGCTCGACGGGCTCAAGCAAGCCTATCAAGGCAAGCCGCTGGCGCTCGACAACGCGCGCATCGAACAGCTTCTCGCCCAGCACGAAACGCAAAACGAAGCCGATGCACAGGCACCGCAAAGTGAAAAAGCCCTCGCCGCAGAACAGCAGTTTCTAGCCAAGGAAAAAACCGCCAGCGGCGTGCGCGAATGGCCAAGCATACGCCCAAGCCGCTGGCAACGGATGAGGTGCAGGTGAAGTATGTGGGGCGGCTGCCCGATGGGACGGTGTTCGATCAGAGCGCACAGCCCCAATGGTTTCGCCTGGACAGCGTGATCAGTGGCTGGACCAGCGCACTGCAACAAATGCCTACCGGCGCAAAATGGCGTTTGGTCATCCCATCTGCCCAGGCCTATGGCGCCGACGGTGCCGGCGAGTTGATCGCACCTTACACACCACTGGTCTTTGAGATCGAACTGCTCGCCACCCGCCATTGAGCGCAAAAAAAACGGTGCGCCATGCGCACCGTTTTTTGTCTCGCCATCCGGGATCAAGCCTGGGTAGCCGGCTCTTCCTTATGGGCGTTGTGCAGCACCTCTATCAGGCAGTCTTCCAGCTCGAAACGCTCGTGAAGCAGGCCACCCAACTCTTTGAATTTCTCGGCCACACAGTTGCCGGCATCACACAGGTCGGTGAACACCAACAGCTTCTCGGTGATCACATCGATGCGTGGGTAGATCGTTTCAGCGAGGTCCAGACCACGCTGATCGTCGAAGGCTTCCGCCTCCTTGGTCAGCTGCTCGTAGACACCGAAATGGCCGGCTGACACGTAGTCCACCAACACACCACAGAAGTCCTGCAACGGCTC